>VGZI01000215.1 GCA_016872605.1 Planctomycetota bacterium | reverse complement strand
CACGTTGACCAATGAACGATTCGTCATTCCACTCTGTTGCGGCATGGGCTTCGCTCATGTGCTCAAGCACACGGAATGCGATCAACACCTCGTGCACCTGCTCGTCCATCCGCTTACGAAAGTGCGCGCTCTGCTGATTCCGGGAACCGTCCTCGTCGGCTTCGTCGTCAACATGCCCATCGTCAGCCAAACGAGCACTGCCGTTACGATCGGCTCCGTCGTGATCCCGATCCTCCGAGCGGCAAAGCTGTCGCCCGTGACGATCGGCTCATCGCTCCTGCTTGGCTGTTCCATCGGCGGCGAGTTGCTAAACCCCGGAGCGCCGGAATTGCAGACCACCGTCACGGAAACTCAGAAAGCAATCAGCCGACAGACGGCCACCGCGGCGGCGAGCATGATCGGACACTTTGCGATGCCGAATGTCGCCGGAGTGGCCGGGGCGCATGCCTCGAGTGCGGGCATTCGTGATCCAAAAGCGTACGACCTCGATCGCTGCGTGCGCAACATTATTCCGCTCAACGTGATCGGCTTGCTGGCAGCGACACTGGTATTCTGGTACCGCGCTGTGCGTTACGAAGAGGAGTACATCGAACCAACGCCGAACGAAGAATCGGCGACAGCGCCCCGGGCCGACTTCCAGGTCAACTTACTCAAAGCGGCCGTTCCGCTCCTGCCGCTTGTGTTCCTTTACCTTTCGTCGTATCCGTTTCGATGGATCGAGCTGGACCCGTCGTGGCTGGAGACGGCGCAGCCGGGTCGCGGACCGTCGCTAACGTTCGGCACGCGGCTGATCGGCTTCGCGATGCTTTTGGGCGTCGTGGCCGCCGCTCTGGTCGCGCCGGCCAAAGCCAAGGGAACGGCAAGCGCGTTCTTTGAAGGTGCAGGCTACGGGTACGCCAACATCGTGTCGCTCATCGTGGTCGCCAATTGTTTCGGCCAGGCGATTCGCGAGATCGGCATCGCGGAGTCGATCGGCCGCTTGATCCTGGGGGAACCGACGATCCTCATGCCCGCCGCGGGTGTGTTGCCGATGGCCTTTGCCGCGCTTTGTGGATCGGGGATGGCGTCGGCGCAAAGCCTGTTCGGCTTCTTCGCTGAGCCAGCGCTGCAGCTCAACATCGACCCGACCTACGTTGGCGCCGTGGTGTCGCTGGCGTCGGCGGCTGGACGCACGCTGTCGCCGGTTGCCGCCGTCACGTTGATGTGCGCCCGCATGACCGGAACGAGCGCGTTGGAATTGTCGAAACAAGTTGCCATTCCGCTCTTGGTCTCTATTGCAATCATCATCGTAGTAGCCATGATCTTGCCGCTTGCTGCTTAGCGCTCGCCGTGAAAAACGATTACCACCGAATGCACTCCGCGCGCGCGAAGCCGCAAGCGGCGAAATAGGGGGGGACTGATGATTATCTTCGACGCACACCTTGACCTTGCCTGGAACGCCATCGACTGGAATCGCGACCTGCGCATGACCTGCGAGCAAATCCGAAAAATCGAATCGGACGCCGGCATGACCGACAAGGGACGGTGCTGTAACACTGTCTCGCTACCCGATCTTCGTCGCGGCAAAGTCATTATCGTCATCGCCACGCTATTGCCGCGCATCTTGCGCATCGGCGCCATGCCGGCCATCCAACGCTTTGCGCATATGGAGGCGGCATTCGGCCACGCATACGGCCAGATGGGCTACTATCACGGCATGTGTCAGCACGGACACATGCGCTGGATCAAGAATTGGCCGCAACTCGATGAGCACATCAAGCAGTGGAAGGCCGACGAGGAATCGAAGACACTGCCGATCGGCTTCATCCTCAGCATGGAGGGCGCCGATTCGATTCTCCGGCCCGATCAGGTCGAGGAATGGTTCAACTACGGACTGCGCATCGTCGGTCCGACGCATTATGGCATCAGTCCCTATGGCCACGGCACCGCGACCGAAGGCGGCTTCTTCGAACAAGGCCCGGCTCTCCTTCGCGAAATGGAACGCGTCGGCATGATCCTCGATGTCACGCACCTCTCCGATCAATGCTTCGACGAAGCGATGGACCTCTATCACGGCCCGATGCTCGCCAGCCATCACAACAACCGCACGCTCGTGCCGAACCAACGCCAGCTCACCGATGACCAGACAAAACGGTTGATCGAGCGCGGCGCCGTTATCGGCCATGCCCTCGACACGTGGATGATGATCCCGAACTGGGTGCGCGGCGAGACGAAGACATTCGTGCCGCTCGAAAAAATCTGTGACCACATCGACCGCGTCTGCCAGATCGCCGGCAACGCCAAGCACGCCGCCATCGGCACCGACCTCGACGGCGGTTACGGCCGTGAGCAGTCGCCCGGCGATCTCGATACGATCGCGGATTTGCAGCGCATTCCCGGTTACCTCAAGAAGCGCGGCTATTCCGACGCCGACATCGAAGGCATCATGCACGGCAACTGGCTGCGCTTCTTCAGGGACGCGTGGACCAGAAAGCGGTAATGGAAGCCCAGGGGTGAGCGCAGCGAACCCCTGGGAGCCGAAAAGAGTTGCGGCCGTTTTCTTCCCGCCCCGACTCGCCACGAGCAAGGGCCACCGACGATGACGACTGATCCTACCAACCAACCGGCGCCGGTCCCTGCGACGTGGGCCCAGCCGACACCGCTCATGGCAATTATTGTCGGTGGCCTGGGTCTGTTGCTTGGCTGCCTCGCGTGTGGCGGCGTTGCCGCTCTTTTCGGGACGGGAGGCCTCGGTCGCGGACAACACTCCGCTCTGCCGCCGATCACCAAGAAGGACGCCAAGCTAAGGATCGTCACAACGAACTACAATCCTCTCTCGAACGGGCGAGGCGTGGTGAAGGAAATCAGCGGCCCCTGGGTGCTCATGGAGGACCTCGATAGTCCGGACCGCACCTACTGGATCAGTTTCAACCACGTCATCTACTGCCGCCCTGCAGGATAATCTCATTGCTTGGCGGACGGCCCAAAAACGAGCCTGCCGCCTACTCTCTTGCTGCGTAATGGCCCCCGCTCGGCGGTTTCGCGAAGATTGTCCCAACAGATTCGATCGACACAAGTCGATGTTTAGGGTAGACTATCACCAACATACGCCAAGCGCCCACAAGGCGCGATGCGAGCGCTAAACGAAGATCCGGGGGGGGGCCCTCATGCTGCAAATCGACAACGGCTCCCCGACCAAGAACTGCCAGGGTATCACGCGACGCACCGCGCTCAAGGCAGGGTTCTGCGGGCTTCTCGGTCTGTCGCTGGCCGACATGCTCAAGCTGCAAGCGCGGGCCACCGAAACGTCTCGCAACAAGTCGGTCATCCTGATGTGGCTCGACGGCGGGCCGAGCCACATGGAGACGTACGATCCAAAGCCGGAGGCGCCGACCGAATACCGCGGGCCGTACGGCGTCATCAACACGAATGTGCCGGGCATTCGCATCGCCGACATTCTGCCTCGCCATGCACGCCATGCCGACAAGATGGTCTTCCTCCGCTCGATGCATCACGACAACGGCGATCACTTCGCCGGTGCTCACTGGATGTTGACAGGCCGCTTTGGCTCGAACGCCGCCAACTTGCCGCAGATGTATCCGTCGGTCGGCTCGTACATCGCGAGGTGCCTGGGTCCGAATCAACCGGGTTTGCCGGCGTATGTCGGCCTGCCGTCGGCGCAGAGTGTTTATCTCTTCCCGGGATACATGGGCTCGGCGTATCTCGGGGCTCAATACAATCCGTTCGATGTCGATCGCGAGCAGCGCTACCTCGGCGCCAATTACAACATCCGTATCGGTACGCCTCGGCAGCTGCAAAGCGTTCTGCAAACGCAAGGCAGTACGATGCAGGATCGTATGAGCCTGATGCGCTCGCTCGACACCATGCGCCGCGACCTCGATCGCTCCGGCACGATGGATGCCATGGATCGCTATCAGCAGCAAGCCGTCGATCTCATCCTCAGCCCGCGTGCTCGTGACGCCTTCGACATTGATCGCGAAGACCCTCGCCTAGCCGACCGCTACGGCACTGGACCCTGGGGCCGCTATACGCTGATGGCGCGTCGGCTAGTGGAGGCCGGAGTCACGTTTGTCACCGTCGACATGCCGCACTGGGACGATCACTCGAACATCAAAGACGGCCACGGGTATAAACTCCCGCACGTCGATCGCGCCGTCGGCGGGTTGCTCGAAGACTTAAGCGAACGCGGTCTGTTCAACGACGTGCTTCTGATCGTCATGGGCGAGTTCGGCCGTACCCCGCGAATCAATACGGGCCAGCCGGGCATCCCGATACCGGGGCGTGACCACTGGGGCAACGCGTTCTCCGTGCTGCTCGCTGGCGGCGGGCTTCGCACCGGACAAGTCGTCGGTGAAACCAACTCGCGCGGCGAACGGCCGATTCGCCGTGCCGTTCGGCCACATGATCTATTGCAGACCGTATATCGCTGGCTCGGCATCGACGTGTCGCAAACCTTCCGCGATCACACCGGCCGCCCGCACGCAGTATTGGATCAAGGTGCGCCGATCCAGGAAATCCTCGGATGACCGTCTGCACCGTCACGCGCCATTGCGGAAACGCGTCCTATCATGGACAATAGACCGTGGAAAGGAGCCTGCCTATGTCCCCACGGTTGACGGAACTTCTCAACGCCTACGATGACACACTTCCGCTTTCCAAAGCGCGCACTATCCCCAGTGCTTGGTACTTCGATCCCGAACTCTACGACCTCGAATGCTCCAAGGTTTTTGGCAACACCTGGATTTACGCCGGGCGATCGGAACAGGTGCGCGAACGCGGATCGTATCTGACCATCGAAGTCGCCGGCCAGCCGATCCTTGTGTCGCGCGATGACCATGGCGTGCTGCATGCATTCCACAACGCGTGTCGGCACAAGGCGGCCCAGGTCATGAACGAGCCGTGCGGTCGCGCCGACAAGCTGCGCTGCCGTTATCACGGGTGGACATACAACCTGCAGGGGCAATTGATCGGCACTCCGGAGTTTGCCGGCGTCGAGGACTTTCGCAAGGAAGATTACTTTTTGCCGGCGATGGCGGTCGATACACATGGACCGTTCGTGTTCGTGCACCTGGGCAATCCAAAGCAGTCGCTCGCGGAGTTCCTGGCGCCGTTCCCCGAGATGACCGCCAGTCTCGGCGTCGAGCAACTGCACTTCGCAGGCCGCCGCGAATATGTGCTCGAATGCAACTGGAAAGTATTCGTCGACAACTACCAGGATGGCGGCTACCACGTCAACACCGTGCACCCTGGCTTGTCCGGCGCGCTCGATTACGCGAAATATCGCACCGAACTCTTCGCAAACAGCACGGTGCAGATTAGTCCGTTGAAACCATCAGATGATCCGACCGTCGCCAAGGTTCGCACCGGCACGCATGCGTACTACTGGTGGATTTTCCCAAACTTGATGGTGAACCTCTACCAGGGTGTGATGGACATTAATGTAACGCTCCCCCTGGGCACGGACCGTTGCCGGGTTTTGTTCGACTTCTACTTTCTCGACGTGTCAAGCCCCGCGGCGAAAAAATTCAACGAAGAGAGCATCGCCGTGGCGCACCAGGTGCAGCTTGAGGATATCAGCGTGTGCGATGAAGTGCAGCGAGGCCTGCGCAGCCGCTCCTACGACACGGGCCGCTTCAGCGTAAAACGCGAGGCGGGGGCATATTACTATCATCAATTGCTGGCGCGAGCGTTGCGCGGATAGGAGAAGAGTTTTGAACGAAACGCGATCCGACATGACCGTTCACCTGGAACGCGCCATCCTTGTCAGCGTCGCCTTGCCGCATCGTCCCTGGAACGGCGACGATCCGCTCGACGAGCTGCGCGGCCTCGCGGAAACCGCCCGAGCCAAGATCGTCGGCGAGCTCTTGCAAAAGCGTCAGGAGATCGTGCCTGCAACGTACATCGGCAAGGGCAAGCTCGCTGAGCTGACCGAATTGTGCGAGGCCACCGATGCCGAAGTCGTCATCTTCGACAATGACCTGTCGCCCGCACAAGTTCGCAATCTTGAAAAAGCTACCAACGCGAAGGTCATCGACCGCAGCGAGTTAATCCTCGACATCTTTGCCACGCGTGCCCGCACCATTGAATCAAAGCTGCAAGTCGAACTCGCGCAACTCGAATACGCCTTGCCTCGCCTGAAGCGGATGTGGACCCACTTGTCGCGGTACAAGGGCGGCATCGGTCTGCGAGGCCCCGGTGAAACCCAGCTTGAAGAAGACCGCCGGCTCGTTGCATTGAAAATCCGCGACCTCAAAGAGCGATTGACGCATGTGCAGACGCGCAAACAGCGCGAAGTTTCGAGCCGATTCGAGGAGCACACGATCTCGCTCGTCGGCTACACCAACGCCGGCAAAAGCACTCTGATGAACAAGCTCACCGGCGCCGATGTGTACGTCGAGGACAAGCTGTTCTCGACGCTCGACACGCGCACTCGGCAGTGGCGCCTGCCCGATTGGGGTCGCGTGCTGCTCTCGGACACCGTCGGCTTCATCCGTGATTTGCCGCACCACCTTGTCGCTTCGTTTAAGGCCACTCTCGAAGAAGCTCGCCAAGCGAGCCTGCTTCTGCACGTCGTGGACGCCAGCAACGTCCACGCGGAAGACCACATTACAGCAGTCAAGCACGTGCTTAAAGAACTCGACTGTGACGAACGCCCAACCCTTCTGGTGTTGAACAAAATCGATCAGCTCAAGGATCTGTCGTACTTGCAGGTGCTCCAGGCGCATCATCCGCGTGCCGTTGCAATCAGCGCCCACTCGGGACAAGGGCTCAGCGATCTGCGCAATGCCGTCATCGAGATGCTGAGCGCCGATTTCGCTCACGTGACTATCGATGTCGACGCCGGAAATGGGCGAGTCCTTGCGTACCTGGCGGCGCACGCGGAAATTCACCGCCAGGAATTTCACGACAATCGCATTCGGCTCACTGGTTCCTTGCCTAGACGCCTCGTGCGCCACATCCAGGAACCGGACGTCGTCATCACGGAAACGACGCCCGCCGATAACCATCGCCCGGTCTGATGCAACCGAGCACTCGCTCGGCGTTTTCGCGCATCACGACCCCGCGACGATGCCGCCGTTCGATTGCGTGGCAATCTGCGCGGCAGCCTCTTGCAGGACCGCAGGCGTGCTCTGCCCACGCACCGAAACCAGCGATGTCGGCGTGCCCGCGCCGTATCCGGACATCGGTTGGTGCCAGCGAATGCGCCCCGTGTACGGATCGAGACAATAAATGTAGCCGTTGGTCGAAACGATCAGCCGATCCCCGTCGAGCAGCATCGTGACGTAGCCGGAGTTCATCTCATTGTTCGACCAGACGATCTGACCGGTGTCGCGATCAAGTGCGACGGCATAGCCATTCAAGCCGACGAAGACGAGTTGTTCGAGTTTATCAATGGACATGGTGATACTCCTTCTCACTAGCCCGCAGCGCCAGCAAGGGCCACCGTAAGGCCTTGCTGGCGCTGCGGGCTAGTTGGCTTTTCTGAATTCTATGATCAACTTCGCCGACTCGATCTTGACCTCAACGCGGAAGGCGCCATCGCCGAGCGGCTTGCTCGCCCATTGCGTGACCAGCGTTTCGGCCGCGATGTAGTCTCTATGCGCTTCGATCGCGCCGGAGAGCTTGGCGTCGTCCGTTTGCAGGTACAGGGCGATGCGATCGTCCATCTCGAAGCCGGCGTCCTTACGAGCGTTCTGCACATGGCGAACGACCTCGCGCGCAAGCCCCTCACGCTCCAGTTCCGGCGTGATTCGGCCATCGAGCAGAATCTGCGTGCCGCGATCGGCGATGCCGCCCCAGCCTTTCTCAACACTCGGCGTGATCCAGACGTCGGCGAGTTCGATCATGACGGATGATCCATCGTCCAAGGTGAGATTCAATGACCCCTGAAGTTGAAATATTTCCATGACTTCGGTGGACATTTTCGCGCGCGAGACAACGATGGCCTTGCCCAAAGCTTGCTGGACCTGAGTCAGCTTTGGCCCAAACTTCGGTCCGGCAGCTTTCGGGTTCAATTTCACATCAAACGTCAAGAGCGGGCCATTTTTCGAATTGTGCAGCGTCACTTTTTTGATGTTCAGCTCCTCGCGAATCTGATCGGCGAAGCGCTCGACGGCCTTGCGCTCGGCGTCGTTCGCGGGTTGAATCTTGATCTCGGCGAGAGGCTGACGGACCTTGATCTTGACTGCGTTGCGAGCCGACCCGCACAGCGAAACGATGCGCAGCAACGCGTCCATTTCATCGGACAGCTGGTGGTCGATCAGGCTGTCGTCGGCGACCGGATAGTCGCAGTGGTGGACACTCTTCGCTAACGCTTCAGGCTCTGACAGATTCTGATACATCTTCTCCGTCATGAACGGGATCACCGGGGCGCACAACTTCACCAGTGTCGTCAACACGGTGTAGAGCGTCTGATAGGCCGCGAGCTTGTCGGCGCCTTTGTCGCTCTTCCAGAATCGGCGGCGATTGCGGCGGACGTACCAGTTCGACAGCTTGTCGTCGACGAATTCCTCGGCCTTCAAGCAAAATGCCATCACGTTGTACGACTTGAACGCGTCGTGGGCGGCCTCGATCAGCAACTGCAGATCGGATAGAATCCAGCGATCGATGTCCGTCATACCAGCCCGAAGCGCAAGCGACGGGCCGGCCGCACCGGTCGCTTGCGCTACGGGCTGGTCAGGAGTGAACTCGTCCAATCGCGCATAGTTGCAGAAGAACGCGTACGTGTTCCACAGCTTCATGATGAACTTGCTGCGGATTTCCTCGGCGACGTGCGGGCCGAAGTTGATGTTGCCGGCCGGGTTCGTGCGGCAATACATCCAGCGCATGAGGTCGGCGCCCATTGGCGGGTAGTGGTGCAGCGTCTTGTCGGTCGCCTTGTCCTTGATGTCGTAGCCGGTGTCGGCAGCGCCTTCGAATGGGATGGCGTTTCCCTTCGACTTGTGCATCTCGTCGCCATGTTCGTCGCGCACCAGGCCGTGGCCAAGCAGCACTTTCATCGGCGCCTTTTGCTCCATCATCGTACTCATCGCCAGGATCGCGTAGAACCAGTTGCGGAACTGGCCCGGAAAGCTCTCGGTGATGAAGTCGGCCGGGAACCACTTCGACCAATAATCACGATCGCTGTTGTACTTGACGGTGGAGTACGGCACGATGCCGGCGTCGAGCCAGGGGTTGCCGACGTCGGCGATGCGGCTGATCTTCTTGTTGCACTTCGAGCACGCGATCTTGATCAGGTCGATCCAGGGACGATGCGGCGTATGACCGTCGAAGCGGTCCCAGCCCTCGACGGCGCGTCTCTGCAACTCCTCGCGGCTGCCGATGACCTCGAAGGTGCCGCACCCATCGCAAACCCAAATGGGAAGCGCCAATCCCCAGTAACGTTTCTTCGAGATCATCCAGTCGCCCATGTTCCTGAGCCAATCGAGCTCGCGGGCCTTGCCGTTGATCGATTCGGGGAGAAAGGTGACGTTTTCGACGACCTTCATGATCTCGTCGCGCCACTTCATGTCGATGAACCACTCATCGACGAGACGAAAGAGCAACTCCGTCTTGCAGCGCCAGCAGTGTGGATAGCTGTGCGGATATTTCTCGACAGCGAGCAGGCGGTTTTTCTTGGTGAGGTTGTCGAGGATCCAGTCGGTGAGGGCGGGATCGTTGGCCGACTTGCCGGTGAGCTCGCCGAAGCCCTCCAAAAAAACGCCGGAGTCATCGAGCGGAGCGATCGGGACGAGGCCTTGCTCCTTACCGAGGACGAAGTCTTCTTTGCCGCAACCGGGGGCGATATGGACGATGCCGGTGCCTTCGGTTTCGCCAACGACGTCCCATGCGACGACGCGATGGACATCTTTCGCGGATTGTTTTGGTCCCCACTTGAGGCGTTCTACGACGGCAGCGATCTGCTCGGGGTAGCCGAATGCGTGCTGCTGCGCCAGCAACTCATCGAACGGCCCATCGTATTGCCAGCCGACCATGTCCTTGCCAGAGATCTCGCCGACGATCTCGTAGCCGCCTTTTTCCTTGAAGATTTGCTCGAGCGTCTTGAGCTTCGGAACG
>VGZI01000214.1 GCA_016872605.1 Planctomycetota bacterium | reverse complement strand
GTCGCGCGTCATCCAGACGGTGCCGTCATCGGTGCCGACCCAGAGGACGTCGGGGTTCTTGGGCGATTCGCAGAGCGCCGTCGCGCTGCCGTGCTTGGTGCGGGTGATCTCCGGCGAGAAGATGCGTAGGTCGTCGCCTTGCTTCACGGAACGGAAGACGTAGTTGCCGGCCGCGTAGAAGACGTGCGAATTGTGGTTGGACAAGATGAAGGGCGTATTCCAGTTGAAGCGGTACTTGCCCGCGCCGGCCTGAATCTTCGGACGGATGCCTTTGCCCTCGCCAGTGCGCAGGTTGCGGCGAAACATGTTGCCCCCCTGGCTTTCCGAGTACACGATGTCAGGATCATTGGGATCGACTCGGCAGACGAAGCCGTCGCCTCCCTGGATAAACTGATAGTCGGAGTTGGTGGGGCCGCTGGGGCGCAGTGTTTGCGAGGGCCCGCCCCAGCTGCCGTTGTCCTGCAAGCCGCCGTAGACGCGGTAAGGTCGACGGGTATCGACGGCGACGTGGTAGAACTGGCCCAGGGCCATGTGGTCGAGGAACTCCCAGTGCGCGGCACGGTCGTAGCTGACGTACAGCCCGCCGTCAGTGCCGATGAGCAGATGCCGGCTGTCTTTAGGATTGATCCACATGTCATGCAGATCGGAGTGGACGCCGGTGTTGATGGCTTCGCTGGAGAATGTGACGCCGCCGTCGGTGCTGCGATAGAGCGAGATGGCGAGGGCGTAGACGGTCTTGGTGTCATTGGGATCGCAGCGGACGACGGAGAAGTAGAACGGGCGTTCGTTAAGGCTGTTGACGCGGGTCCAGGTGTCGCCGCCGTCGATCGATTTGTAGATGCCGCCGGTGTGTTCGCCTTCGGGGCCTTGATAATCCTGCAAATTGGCGCGTTGTCCGCCGAGGAAGCCGCCGGAGAATGGCCGTCCGGGGCTACCGGGCTCAGGGCGTTCGAGCATGACCTCGACGGTCCCGGAATCCTTGCCTCGCTGGTAGGCGATCTTGATCCTGTCGCCGATTTTCTGTGCAATCAGGCGTTTGAAGAGTTCGCCGACCGAGCCGAATTTGGCGCCGTCGACGGAAAGGAGAATATCGCCCTCTTTGAGTCCCGCTCTGTCGGCAGCGCCCTTGGCCACGATCTCGGTGATGACCAGGCCGTCGTCCGACTCGTCGATTTGCATGCCGGCGCTCGGGCGGTTGGCGAGTTTCTTTTTCTTCTCATCGCCAGGCCACTCGGAAAGGACCACCTCGACGGTTTCCTGTTTCTTGTTGCGCTCGAAGGCGACGTTGATCCTGTCGCCTGGATCGAGCGGCTGGAGCGTCATGAGATAATCGGGAATCTTCGCGAACTCCTTGCCGTTGATGGCGCGAAGCACGTCCCCTTTGGCGAGTTTGGCGACGACGGCGGGGCTTTTCTCGGGCAAATTGGTGATGCGCACCCCTTGAGGCGAGTTCTCGACCGACACGCCGAAGTACGCTTTGGACGGCGCCATGCCGGTGCCGGTCTTGTCGGTATCGATGATGGCGTAGACGAGCTTGGGGTCTTTGCGCGACCAGTCGAGCCCGACTCGGCCCAGATTGGCGTTGGGCAGCCCGGTGCTGAGCTTGCGCCACGACTTGCCGCCGTCGGTCGATTTGTAGAGCCCGCTGCCGGGGCCGTGCGTGGTGACCGGAGCGTAAGGATCGGTGCCCGCCGGATGCTTGGCGTCGCCGACGAAGGTATCGAATTCATCGCGTCGCCGTTCCCAGGCGGCGAGGATGAGGACTTCGGGATTGGTCGGCTGCATGACGATGTCCAGGACTCCGGTTTTGTCGTCGAGATGCCAGGCGCGCGTCCACGACTTACCGCCGTCGATCGTCTTGAACAGCCCGCGTTCCTCGTTTGGGCCATACAATCGGCCCAGCGCGCCGACATAGACGATGTCGGGATTTTTCGGATGGATAACGATCTTGCCGATCTGGAACGAGCCCTTGAGACCCATGTTCTTCCACGATTTGCCGCCGTCGTTCGATTTGTAGACGCCGTCGCCCCAGGAGACGCTATTGCGCGGATTGGCCTCGCCCGTGCCGGCCCAGACGATGTTGCGATTGCTCGGCGCGACGGCGACGGCGCCGAGCGACACGGTCGCTTCCTTGTCGAACTGGTGCGTGAACGTGGAGCCGTTGTTGATCGTCTTGAGCATCCCGCCCGACGCGGTGGCGGCGTAATAACACGTCGGGTCGGCATCGAATACCGCCAGCGACGTGATGCGCCCCCCCATGTTCGCCGGCCCGATCGAGCGCCAGGCGAAGAGCCTGTCCAGATTCGCCGGCTGGGCATGGGCGTAAAAAGGGATGAGGACGACGAAAAGCGTAGCGAGAAATCGATGCATGGGACCCTCAGAGAATTTCACAAAATCATCGAAGCAGAACGCGCGGGGAATCCGTCCGATCCCTGGGGTTCGGAGTACCTTACCCCAGGGTTTCCCATGGTTTTGTATTACATGATTTTGTGACAAAGATCTCAATACCCTGGCCAGCCAAGTTCGATCATCAAGTCGAAAATCCACGGATGCCGCCAGGGACTCCAAAGCTGGTAGCTGACCGAGAAGATCGAGATCGCCAGGCACACGCCGCCCAGCCAACGCCCGGCTCGGCTTTCCGCGAGTCGATCGGCTATTGGGATCAAACATGTCAGCCAGATCGGCGTCAACCACATCAGCCAGCGCAAGCCGTTCGTGAACCCGCCATAGTTGCGGCTATCATCGTTCATCATGTAGAAGCCGGTGACCACAACCGTCAACGCCAGGCCGAGCGGTTGCACGAACCAAGGGAACTCGCTCGGTTCACGAAATAACGCCTGCCGCCAAAGCTCGCCGACGTTGCAGCACCCCGCCAACATCGCGCAGACGGCGAGTATCCAGATCGGCGCCAGCGAGAACAACCCGTGATGGCCAACGAGAACGTGCAGCACATATTGGCCACGCGACTCGTGATCCTTGGCCCAATCGATGCCGTACTTCTTCTGCCCTACCGGCGGCGGGTTCCAATGGCTTCCTTCATAGCGATACCAGCTTCCACGAAAGTCCGACTGCACCGGCCGCCAGGTCCCGATTGCCAGGTAGTTTGTGCCAAAGAACAACGCCATCGGCACAAGCGCCGCCGGCACGAAGCAAAGCAGCGTCGCCCACGGACGCCACCACACAAGCAGCACGAACATGGCCGCCGCGAACGCCAGGGCCGGCATCTCACAAGCCACGGCGAATGACGAGAAGAACCCCGCCGACGCCAAATGCACATGCAGGGATCCACGCCCCTCCTCCTCCGGGAAAGGGGCCGGGGGTGAGGGGGCTGCGCCATCGGTTACTTCCCCCGCCCCGCGCTCGACTGTCGAATCCCATACACACAACACCGACCACCATGCCAGCATCACCGCGAACGTGCCGAGCGTGTGATTCTGCAGCGTAATCAAAAACGGACTGACCATTGTGGCGAACGCGCCGGCGGTGACGATGTAAAGCTTGCCCCAGTCGGTTTTGCCAAAGCGCTCCGCCGTCTGCGTCAAGAGCCAAAGATACAGGCCAAAGGGAAACGCATGGACCAGGATCAACATGATGCGCACCACGATCGTCGGATGATCGATCAGGCTCAGGCCGAACACGTGATAGAGAATCCAGTAGATTCCGGCGAGCAACGTGGAGAGGAACGGCGGCTTGCTCGAATGAAACTCCAGCGTGGCCGGGTCCATGACGCGATCGATGGTCGCCCAGCCGTGCTCCTTGAGCTTCGGCTTGAAGATGATGCCGCTGTGCACCTTGGGATTGGAAACATCGGTTCGCGTGTCGTATCCAGCCTGCGCGAGCGTCGCTGCATCGATCCCGTTTGTGGCAGCGAGCATTGCGACGGCCGATTGCAAGACGATGTCCGGATTGCGCTTGCCGACGACATAGGTTCCGTCATGCACGAGCGCACGGATGGTCGCCCAGCGGGCGCGATCGTTGGACCCGAACATCGAGTTTGAATCGGGGCGAGTCGTGGGCCAGATCGGACGCCGGTCGCCGGCCTTTTCCGGATCGCGATGGAACGCCGGCTCATAGACGCGCTGCACCGACGCAATCCGCCCGCACGCAATCGCAAACGCAATCGCGATCACGAGGTGATACACCCAGCGTCGCAATGAATCAGCTTCGGCGTTGTCGGCCATGCTCGCATGCTATTTCATTCGCACTCCGATAGCCAGTGCCCGTTTTCGTTTAGCGTCCGCATGGCGCCGCGCGGGCGCTAAACGAAGAGGCAAATTGCACATAGGATGGCATCGTCAATTCAGCAGCACGTAGCGGCAAGCCGCCAGCCTGCCGGCCGCTGCGGGACAAGCTGGCAGCTTGTGCCTACGCTGCGAACTCATGCGACCTGAACATAGGAGACTGCCGATGTCCCGCACGATGTGCGTACTGACCGTGCCACTCTTCGCCATCCTCGTTGGCGAGGCGTTCGCCGTGCCGCAAGCGAGCGAAGGTTGGCGCGAGCTGCAGCTTGCCTTGAAGAAATTGCATACCGCGAAATCGCCGACGCCTGCACCCGCCGCGCCGGTGTTCCCGTTCACGGCTGACAAGGCGCGCGCCTACCAAGAAGCCTACGCCCGCTGGCTCGGTTTGCCGCTCGAATGGACCAACGATCTCGGCACGACGTTTGTCCTCGTTCCGCCCGGCACTTTTCTGATGGGCTCGCCGGCGGACGAACCGGGGCACAACCTGTCCGGCTACGACGAATCGCCGCGCCATCAGGTCACGCTGACCAAGCCGTTCTATCTCAGCAAGTATGAAACGACGGTCGGCCAATTCCGCAAGTTCGTCGAGGCCACCAAGTACGTCACGGATATCGAAAAGACCGGCGGCGGGAACGCCCATGACGCCAAAGCGGTGTGGAAGCACACGCCGGGCACGAGCTGGCTAAAGCCCGGATATGCCGCGGCGTTCGAGCTGAAAGACATGCATCCGGTCGTCCACGTGAGCCACACCGATGCCCGGGCGTTCTGCGCGTGGTTGAACAAGCGCACGGATGTTGCCGGGCTGACGTTTGATCTGCCGACGGAGGCGCAATGGGAGTGGGCGTGTCGCGCCGGTTCGGGCGAGCGCTTCTGGTGGGGGCCTGATGAAGACAAGACCGGCAAGGTCGCCAACCTCGGCGATCGCGCGCTCAAGCGCGTTCATCCCAATTGGCCTCGCGTCATCATGCCGATGGATGACGAACACGCTTTCCTCGCCCCGGTCGGCAGCTATCGGCCTAACGCGTTTCGCTTACACGATATGCTCGGCAACGTCTGGGAGTTCTGTTCGACGCGCTACGGGAAGTACCCGAACGGCCCACGCACCGATCCCACCGACGGCGACCCGAAGCGCGGCTTCGCGGTGCGCGGCGGCGGCTGGTCCAACATCCCCGCCGACGTCCGCTGCGCCAGCCGAAACGCCGACCCGCCCCACTTCGGCCACTCCAACCTGGGCTTTCGCGTGGCGGTGCAGATCATGGTGGCGAGATAAGGCCCACGCAGCAAGCGGCATTCGGCCCGCTTACTGCGTGCGCGGCTCTTCTCACGCCGCCGCTTCTTGGCGCCTCTTCAGTGCGGGCGGCAAGGGCGGAGCTAACGGCGAATTCTGCGGATCGTCCATGAGCGGGTCGGGCGCAACACCTCCGCCTCCCGGGCCAAAGCGTCCTCGGAAGGGCGGCGGGGCCTTCGGTTCATAGAGGTCCTTGAGCTCCTTCTGCATTTCCTTGGCGTGCTCCGGCGTCGTCACATACAGGCCCGTCACCAGGTAAACGATCTTCAACTCCGCCATGTCGGCCAGCATGCGCACGGCATCCTGTAGTGCGACGTCATCGCGGAAGCGCGCTGTCACGGTCGTTTGTGATTTTTGCTTGGCCCGGGCATCCATCACGATGCTGACGCCGGTCAATTCGCTCAGTTCCTCCAGGGCAGCGTCTAGCCGGCGGTCGCTGAAATCGACATGGAACGTCTGGTTCAGCATGTATTCCTTGGTCGTTTTCGACGCGGGCACGATGTCAATGCGGCCGGCGCGCACGATGAACGCCGACTTGACCGGCAGTTGCTTGAGGGCTTGCCGGAACAGAAGCTGAAGCGTCGCCTTAGGAGGCAAGGCGTTGAGCTGGATCGGTGCTTCGTGGATTTTGGGCGCATCGAGCGCTTCGTCGCGGAAAGCCTCTTCGTCCACGACGAATGGCACGGACGATGGAGCGTAGTTCTGCGCTTCGCCGCGCATCGCCTCGAGGAACTCCGAGAATGGCATCGGCTGAGCGAATCCGGTCGTCTTGACTTCAGTCTGCAGGAGCGACAAGACGGCACGGCTGTTCCACGTTGGCGTGGCCTTTCCATCTTTGCCCTTGCTCTGGGCCGCGACCGGCGTCGCGATTGCGAAGAAACAAATCCAACTGAATGTCCAACCAAAGCGCATGATTTGGCTCCGAAAGAAGCGGGAAGCGAAGGAAGTGCGAGTTCGGGGATTCCACGCGTTCCAGACAATGACTTGGCCCCACGGAAAAAGTGGGGCCGGGCACGAGTGCGATTGCAATCGCGAAATGAAAGATTTCGTCGGCAACGGCGCGTTCTCGCCACGGATCATACGGATGGCATGGACAAGAAATCCGCGTGATCCGTGGCGTGACATCCCGCTAACGTTCCTTCGAATCATACACGACTGTAACGGACCGCGGGACGGCGAAGAAATCGGCGCCGAGGCGCAGGCGTTGGCCACGCGCTCCGCCTCCCGGCGGCCCCTGCACGTAGAACGTCACCTTGCGATCCTTGGCGTCGCCTTTCATTTCATGACGCAAAACGCCATCGGGCGGCCCACTGGTCGACCAACTCACCAGCACGAGCTGCTCTTTGTCGAAGTCGACCGAGGCAATCAACGCTTTGGCGTTGTTCTTGCCGAGCAGTTTTTCAACCGCCTCGGCGTCTGTCAACGACGTCACCTTGTTCATACCGCCGATTATTAACGCGATCGTCGGGTCCTTGGGCGCGAAGACCAGGTGGCGGACCTCCGAGGCTTTCGAATCGCCGCCTCCGCCAACGGCCTTGACGCCTTTGATGCTCCACTTGACGTTGGATCGCAGCGCGAACACATGCACATGCTGACGCAGATCGCGCGTGAGCCCAGGCTTCATCGAGAACATGATCTGCTCCGGGAAGGATTCGGCGACGACGTAGTCCAGCTTGTCGCCGCCGGAACCTTGCCAGGCGAACAGGAGCACGATCTGCTTCTTGAAATCGACGCCTTCCAGCGGCTTCTCGCCAAAATGCTTGGCGGCTTCCTCGGCTGTGCGTAGAACGGTGGGCTGACTCCACTTGCCGAACGCCACCTTCGTCGGCTTGACGTTCAAGCGGATGATCGGTTCCTGCGCGTCCCCGCGCCCCGGGAAGGTGAAGACGGTTGCACACACGGCAACGGTAGCCAAGACGAAATCTCGTGTCAACATGATCAGCCTCCAAACAAGCAACTGCATTCAGATTTGCTTAGAACACCACACATCGTACAGATATGTTATTACTCCACAGTAATATTGACGACAAGCAGGCGTGCATCGTTTGAACAACGAGTGAATTGTCAGAAAAGTCGGCTTCCATATGTTTGGTCAAAGAACCTCTGTTCTCGATTCAGGAGACCTCTGATGCGGCATGTCCTCGTCCTTTCATCCATCTTCATCGGCTTTGGCTGTTTCTGCCTGGAGCAACCTGCGTCGGCGCAGAGCACGATCGTTCCCAAGGGAGCCAAGCTTGAACTATTATTCGATGGCGGCGTCACCCTCACCGAAGGCTGTGCCTCCGCGCCGGATGGGACCATCTATTTCAGCGACATCACGTTCTCCCATGTCGCCAAGGACAAGCGCGGCTTCATCGAGGCAGGCCATATTTGGAAATTCGATCCGAAGACAAAAAAGACTACGGTCTTTCGCTCGCCGAGCGGGATGTCGAATGGCATCAAGTTCGACGCCGAGGGGAACATGATCATTGCCGAGGGAGCGGACTACGGCGGCCGGCGCGTCATCAAGACCGATATGAAGACGGGCAAGAGCTACATCATCGCCGGCATGTTCGAGGGCCGACGCTTCAACGCTCCCAACGACATCACGATCGACGAGAAGGGGCGCATCTACTTCAGCGATCCGCGTTATCTCGGCCATGAGCCGATCGAGCAGCCGGTGCAGGGGGTGTATCGCATCGATCCGGACGGGTCGATTCATCGCGTCATTACCGATGCCGGCAAGCCCAACGGCGTGTGCGTGTCGCCCGATCAGAAGACGCTTTATGTTGTCTCCAACGACAACGGACACTGGGGCATCGAGCGGCTGCCCAAGGACGCGCCGGCGCGCAAAGGCCTGATGGCCCTCTTGGCCTACGACCTCGCAGCCGACGGAACGGCAAAGTTCCGCAAAGTGCTCGTCGACTACGCTCCGGAGGACGGCCCGGACGGGTTGTGCGCCGACGTGGCCGGCAACCTCTACGTCGCCGTCCGCGATGAAAAGCGGCCAGGCATCTACGTCTATTCTCCGCAGGGCAAGGAGTTGGATTACATCAAAACCGAGATTCCCACCAACGTCGGCTTCGGGCGCGGCGACGAGCGCTCGACGCTCTACATCACGGCGGGCAAAAGCCTGTATCGCATCCGCTTGAACATCGAAGGCTACCAGCTGCCGCCCAAGGTCGCCGCGCCGTGAGCCCGTAGGGTGCGTGCAACGCATCGCGTGCGTCGAGCGGTGCATTGCACGCACCCTACAGCTTTTCAATAGAATAGCGGTGGATGTGCCTACTTCATTAGCCGCATGACCTGGGGTTTTTCTGTAATCTCGAAGAGTTATTTCTGTATTCAAGAGTGTGTGCATGAGCGCAAAGCATCTCGTCGCCGTGGTTTCGCCTGACGCTGCCATCGGAAACGCCCTTAAGCCGAGTTTCAAGGCGGCCGGTCTGACGATGGCGACCCATGGCACGGTGATTGACTTTATCGAGTCCGTGGATCGCCATAAGCCGGTGGGTTGCGTCGTTGCGGAGGTCCACCACGGACTTGAGTTGATCAAGGAACTTGCAGACGTACAGCAAGTGATCCCCGTGGTGCTCTTGGCTAGGCAGCACAATGTTACGTCGGCGGTGCAAGCGATCAAGGCCGGCGCATTCGATGTGGTCGAGCGGATCGAGCTGATTGCCGAGTCGGCGCGCAAGGCCTGTGCGTTCTTTGCGCGCTGTCAGAAGCTCGTCGATGAGAGGGCGTTGGCAGCCAAGCGTATCGACTTGCTGACCAAGCGCGAACGGCAGGTGTTGAACCTGATGGTCACCGGCATGCCGAATCGGGCGATCGCCGCGGAGCTGGGCATCAGCACCAAGACGCTCGATATCCATCGCGGCAATCTCATGGAAAAAATGCAGGCGCGAACGGCCACCGACATGGTGCGCGCCTATATGCTCTTCAAAGCGCACCCGACGCACCTTGCCATTATCGGCGCTTTGACCGAAGGGTAGCCGTGTTTTCGTTTAACCTTCGCTCGGCGCTTTCCGATTGATCGTCGTGTCCGCGCACAAAAAACAGCTAATCTTCATCATGAAATACGTCATCGTCATCCCGGACGGTTGTGCGGACGAACCGCAAGCGTCCCTCGGCGGCAAAACTCCGCTACAGGCGGCGCGCAAGCCGAATATGGACCGCATCGCTCAGACCGGCCTGGTAGGCCGCACCGACAACGTGCCGCCCGGCTTGACGCCCGCCAGCGATGTCGCGACGCTGAGCCTGTTCGGCTACGACCCGCTTGTCGTGTACACGGGCCGGGCGCCGCTGGAAACCGCGGCGATGGGGCTGACGCTCGGCCCAAACGACTGGGCGATTCGCTGCAACCTCGTGCACGTCGACAACGAGGAGATGCGCGACTTCACCGCGGGGCATATCGACAACGACTCCGGCAAGGCGCTGATTCAGGGGATCAACGAGAAACTCGCCGGACCCGTTCAGATTGGCGGAATCACCGGGCGACTCGAATTTCACGCGGGTGTCAGCTATCGCAACATCCTGATATTTCGTGCAAGTTCCCCCGCGAGCCCGTTTGCGGCCGAGACGAAGACGCAGCCGCCGCACGATATCCCG
>VGZI01000213.1 GCA_016872605.1 Planctomycetota bacterium | reverse complement strand
GATCGGCCTTCAGCTTCTTGGCCTGGGATGAATGGCACTCGTAGCAGTACTTGCTCAAGACCGGGCGGATCTTGGCCTCGAAGAACTCAATCCCTTTGACATCGACACTCTGTGCGAAGAGGACCGAGGGGAGTGCAAGAAGTCCAATGGCCGCAGCGACGGTATGTCGATTCATGGCAGTATCGCCTTGCAGAGTAGGAAAGTGGCGAGAATAACGGCAGGTCGGAGAATTATATCACACCGCATGGCCGTCCGTCGAGAGAAAAATGTCAAGGGACCTTCAGATGGCTTAGAAGCCAGCGGGCCGGCGCTGGATCGCCCTTGGTGTTCGATTGGAGCCGTAACCGATCCACCGCCTTGGCTCGCGCATAACCGGCCTTTGCGACGGTGAATCGGCGGGCCACGTCGTCGTCGGAGAGCAATCGATTGAGCCCATCGGTCATACCATCCAACCACAGAGCCGCCGGGGCGATCGCGCCCGCGAGATCGGCCATGTCTCCGCCGGCGAGGAGGCCCGGCACGATCATGTCGTGAGGCACGTAGCAAAATCGCTCGTCAAGCACCGACTGATAATCGCTCAAGCCTCGGCGAACATAGACAGCGCGGATGCCTGGCTCGAACAAGGCGCCCAGCAGGGCCAACGTTCCGCCGAGCGGCTCGCACGGCGACGGTCGCTCGGCAACCGTGTGTGGGACATTGAACTTCGCGCTGGGTGGGTTGAGCTTGGCGAACGAGTCGCCCCACAGCCCAATCCGCATGTCGTCCACGTCGGGACGTTGCCTAAGGTAAAGAAGAAGCGACCGCAGATCACGCAGGCGGCCGCCCAGGAGCGATTGGCCGAGCATCCATTCGGTGGCGGAGATTTGCGTCACGGCGCTGCGTCGATCGCGTGTCTCGCCTGGGCTGGTTTCGCCGATGCCGCGCAGATCGGGCAAACAGACGGCAACGCCCGCGGTCAGCAACTCGGCGATAGCCTCCGCGTTGTGCTGAAGAAACGCATGCTTGCCCTGCTGTGCGTTGCCGATCACAATGGGGCCACGCTTTCCCTCGGCTCGTGGCGGCGTCAACAGGAGCACGGGCACGACGGTTCCCGGCTCTGTGCCGAGCTGGATGCGCTCGACGCGCATTTTGCCAAGCGTCTGCGTCTCGATCGGCAAACCCTTGATCGTGGGCTGGCACGGCGCGACATCACCCAAAAGGCGAGTCCAGTCCTCCCGGAGCCGATCGCGATATTGCGCCGGAGTCAACTTGAACCGTTCGTTGCGAGCCGCGCCAATCTGATTCTGAGCCATCTGCCTGAGCAGAGCGTGCACTGGCTGAGCGTTCGTGCTCACATCCGGAGTCAAACTCAAGAGATCGCGTACCGGCAACCGCTTACTGTATTCCTTCTTGGGATCGGGTATCGCGAACCAGCGTTCGAGCGTGGGGTAGAGCAATTCGCGATTTATCGGCAGCCAATGCGTGTTCTCCGGCGCCGAGCCGACGACGAAGCCTTTCCCCGCCAGTCCGACGAGGGAATCTTTCGCATCGTAGAAATCGTTCACGCGCTGCAATCGCTTCCAGACGGGGTCTTGTTCGCGGTCCCAGTAGAACTCGTGAAAATAGATCAGCTTGCGTGGCGCGATGGACGCGACGATCGTCCAGGGGAGGAAGCCATCGCGGGCCGAGAGGCGCAGGTTGCGCGTCGATTCCCAGCTGCCGCGACCGGTGTAATTGAACGACTCCTCGGCATCGCGTGGCAGCGGGTAGGTGATTTCGGGCTGCGGGCCGCCGAAGTTCTGAACCATGACGGCACTAATGCGTGAATCGAGAGCCGCTGTCACTGCCGCGACGTCGCCGCCCCCGGCGGGCTCGGAGATCATGACGATTCGCTTCGAGTCGACACCCTTTTGAGCAAGCAGAACGTCGACGCCGCGCATCAGGTCCCAAACGAGCCAACCCATCAAGCTATCGCCGACCAGGTGAAGTTGACAGCCGAGATCGTAGCGGTGGTGATAATCATGCGGCGCGTCATCGCCGAACGGATGCTGGCGACGCTCGCCGTGCCCCAGGTGATCGGGAACCAAGACGACACAGCCGGCCCGGGCCCAGGTCATCGCCATGTCCTGCCGCCAGCCGGTGTGTTTGGCTGATTGATGGCTGTGACAGAGGATCATTCCGGTCATTGACGGCTTCAGATGAACCGGCTGATAAAGATTGGCGGTGGCGAGCAGGCCGGGCCGGGTTTCGTAAACGAGATTCTGAACGCGATAGCCGTCGCCGTTGAGCGTGCCCGTGACGCGAACTTTAAGGTCCTTCGGAATCGGCGGTAACGCGCCAAGCGACTTGCGTAATGCCGTGAGCCGGGCGTCACGAAACCGTTCCCAGTCGGCTCGCGTCTTCACGTCGGCCCATGCGAGGCGGTCGGCGCGATTGGCGACTCGCAGCTTAGTTTCGGCATCGTCGGCGAGCATTGACGCCAACGGCGGTCGCCGGACATCGCCGAGCACGATGACGCGTGCGTCCAAAGCCCGAAGCTGTTTCGCCAAGTCGCGGTCTGCCGGCCCGTCGGCGCGAATCGTCGTCGTTCCCAGGACCGCCATCGCGGTCAACGCAATTTGCAGTCTCATGATTTGTCGTCTCCTCGAATGCCGATCCGAGCCCAAAATGTCCGAAAGTGCGGGCTATGCTGACTTTTCCAACCAAGCAGTTCGCTGGATCAAACCAGCTGCAGAATCTCGCATTCAACCAGCGCGAGCGATCAAGTAAATTTGCAGGTGCCACAACATGAAATTGGGAAAGCTGGATAAAATAGAACAAATCCCCCTTGGCGACACGGATCGAGTTTATGGCCACCGCAACCCAAGAACCCGCCGCTATCCAGTCACTCAACGATCCACGCATCAAGGAAAAACTCCAAGAGTTGCGGCAAACCGATAACTACACCAACGTCTTCTACCTGCTGCGGACCTACGTCTACCTCGCGGCGGTCATAGTCGGAACGCTACTCTTCTATTCGATCAACGAATGGTCGCTCTGGCTCAACGTTCCGATCACGATTGTGGCGATCATCCTCGTCGGCGCCGGGCAGCATCAACTGACCGGTTTGGCCCATGAAGCGTCGCATCACATTCTGCTCAAGAGCCGATTCTGGAACGACTTCGTCTCGGACTGGTTTTGCATGTTCCCGCTCTTCAGCTCGACGCAGCATTATCGATTGCAACATATCGCCCATCATCAATTCGTCAACGATCCGGACCGCGATCCCGACGTGTCGCAACTGCAGACGAGCGGCCATTGGCTCGACTTCCCGGTCGACAAGGCGACGTTCCTCTTCACGCTGCTCAAGCAACTCTGGCTGCCGAACCTGTTTCGCTTCATTCAGATTCGCGCTGCCTACAATGCGATACCGACCGACAAGAATCCATACCTCAAAAAGGGTTGGACGCCCAACAAGACGACCGTGCGCGTCGGCATCGGCTACATGCTCGCACTGATCGGCATATTGGCCTGGTTCGTTTACGACGCGAATCCGCTGCTCCTGGCCATCGTGCCAGCGGCGATGTACTCGGCCGTCATGGCGTTCTACTCAATCATCCCGGAGGAGATGTTTCACCAGAGCCGGGTGCATCCGGTGATCTCGATGCGCGTGATGACGCTCTTGCGCATGACGCACGTTTCGCTGATCTTCAACGGCCTGGCCTGGCTGAGCCTGTACGTGACGCCCTATGCGGGGCTTTACTATCTTCTGCTCTGGGTCGTGCCGATCTTCACGTCGTTTTCGTTCTTCATGATCCTGCGCCAGCTAGTGCAGCATGGCAACGGCGGGCGCGGCTGGCTTACCAACACGCGCGTATTCTTCGTCAATCCGCTCATCAACTTCGCGGTTTTCCCGATGGGCCAGGAATATCACTTGCCGCACCACTTGTACGCCAGCGTGCCGCACTATCGGCTCGAGGAGTTGCATGAGTTACTGTCGCAGTGTGCGGAATACCGCGATCAGGCGGTGGTGGTCGAGGGGTACTTCATGCCCTATGACGACCCGCCCACGAAACCGACGGTGCTCGACGTGGTCGGGCCGCAGTATCACCATCAATCAGCCGACGTGTACATCGACAACGACGTGCTCGAAGGCGAGCAGGTCGAGGACAAGGACGATATCCTGCGTCAGGGCGAGGAGGAGAAGCGAAAGGCACAGGCCGTTTCAACCACGGATGAACGAGATGAACGCCGATAAAAGGAAAGGCAGGAATTTCGAGCTTTCTCGCCGATTCGGCTAATCACCGAGGTGAGCCCAGATGGCATTGCCGACGAGTGCACAGACGATTCCCAGGAAGAACACGATCCAGCCGAATGCTTGCATGGCGATCCAAGGAACGAACATTCTGGGTTTTTGAATGGCGCAGCCGACCACGGCGATCTGCCAAAGCATGCAATAGCCGAACACGTAAAGCGGAAAAAGAACGATGATGATGACCCAGCGGATGCCCGCCGAGGACGTCGAGATAGTCGGGACCGACGTAGTTTCCTTCTTTGCCCGCCAACGTGCAGCTCTTGCCAAAGCCCGACGCCGCAATGACGAACCCGGCCCCCAGCGCTGCCGGAAAGAACTTGGGCAGAATGCAGGTCAGCAACAAGAACAATAACGCCAACGGGACGCTGATCAGGATCGGCAGCCATTCGACGAAGTAATTGATCGGCACTTTCTCAGACCGCTCGCGCCGGGCTTCGGACTTGTCGCGATAATCCTTCTCCGCCGACGATTCGCGCAGCGTGATCGTCTGCCCGCAGGAAGAGCAGCGAACCGAGATCGCATTCTCGTCCTGCACTTCCACCCGCGCGTCACAAGCCGAGAGTCAAGTACATGGCAATCGTCTTTTCCTTTAGGCGAGCGGCAGGTCTTTTCCTCTCCTCTCCCTTTGGGAGAGGGGCCGGGGGTGAGGGTGAGACCTCCAGTTCCCCGTGATTTGCCCTCACCCCCAACCCCTCTCCCGGAGGGAGAGGGGGGTAAATCGAGTCCTGCCGATCGCATCAGCGCCCACTTAGCGCCAGAGGTCAGAGATCAGAAGTCGGACTGCTAACCTCTGACTTCTGACCTCTGACCTCTGCCTCGAGCAACATCATCGCATTCAGTCGCTGCGCGAACGCCAGCGGGTCCTTGATCTTGGAGCCCTCTAGAACCACCGCTTGATCGTAAAGCAGCCGAACGCAACGCTCCAGACGCGGATCGCTCTTGTTCGCATCGAGCCAGCTGGCCATCGCCTGTACCAAGGGATGGTCCGGATTGATCTCGAGAATCCGCTTGCTCGCCGGCGTCGGTCGGTCGCGCTGCAGCCGTTGCATGAGTCGCTCCATGCTCGCGCTCATCGTTTCCTGCGGCGTCACCAGACAGACAGCACTCTCCTTCAGACGATTGGTCAGCCGAGCATCGGCGATTTCGCTCACGGTCGCCTTGATGTAATCGAGCAAGGGTTGCAGGGCTTTCTTCTTGCCTTCAAGATCGGCGTCGTCAAGGCCCGCCTTATCGACGGGGCGAAGCGGCTTGCCCCTGTATTGCCGAAGGGATTCGAGCACCAGTTCGTCGGCCGGATCGGTCAAGAGCAACACCTCCCACGCGCTTGCCTTGAAGCGTTCCAGCAGCGGTGATTGCTCGAGCACCTCGCGCGTGTCGCCGGCCAGATAGTAGATATCCGTTTGCGCGCCCGGCATGCGATCGAGGTAATCGGCGAACGTCGTGAACTTCCCTGCGTCCGTTCGCGTCGATTCGAACAGCAAGAGGTCGGCGAGCTTCTCACGGTTGGCGTAATCCTGATACGCGCCATCCTTGAGAAAGACACCCAGCTCGTGGTAAAAACCGACGTATTTCTCGAAATCGTTGCGCTTCAACTCGTCCAGGGCCGACAGCACTTTGTTGGTCAGGCTCGTCTTGATCTTCTCCAGCGGAGCGCTCTGCTGCAGAATCTCCCGCGACACATTCAACGGCAAATCGGGCGAATCGACGACGCCGCGAATGAAGCGCAGATACCGCGGCAACAACGCCTCGCAATCGTCGAGAATGAACACACGCTGTATGTACAGGTGCAACCCCTTCGCCGAATCGCCCCACATCAAGTCGAATGGCCGTTTCGCCGGCACATACAACAGCGCCTTGAACTCGATCTGCCCCTCGGCCTTGTAGTGAATCGTCTTGAGCGGACCTTGCATGTCGTGGGACAGATGCTTGTAGAACGCTTCGTACTCGTCGGCGGTGATCTCGTTCTTGTCACGCAGCCAAATCGCCTTGCGGGCGTTGAGCGTGTCCTCGATCCTCTGCCCGGCGTTGTCCACATCCATGACGATAGGATGCTCGACAAAATCGGAGTATTTCTTGACGAGTCTCAGTAGCCGATTGGGGTCGAGAAATTCCTTGCAGTCGCCGCGCAGGTGCAGGATGACGTCGGTGCCGCGCGTCGGCTTGACGAATGGCTCGACGGAGAACTCGCCGGCGCCGGTCGACTCCCATTTGACGCCGTCTTCCGGCTTGCCCGGCATGCGCGACACGACCGTGACCTTGTCGGCGACCATGAACGAGGCATAGAACCCGACGCCGAATTGGCCGATCAATTCGGGCCGCTCCTTGGCGTCGGCGTTCTTGAGAGCATCCAGAAACTCACGCGTCCCGGAGCGTGCGATGGTGCCAAGGTGCTCGACGATTGTCTCGCGCGACATGCCGATGCCATTGTCGGAGATGGTCAGCGTGCCGGCTTTTTCGTTCGGGATGAGCTTGATCTTCCAGGCCGAGTCGCCTTCGAGCAATTCGACGTTGGTCAGTCCCTGGAAGCGCACGCGATCGATGGCGTCGCTGGCGTTGCTGATCAGCTCGCGCAAGAAAACGTCCTTGTGCGAGTAGAGCGAATGGATAATGAGATGCAGAAGCTGTTTGAGTTCCGCCTTGAACGGCAACGTTTCCGCCGACATGAATGCCCCCTCCAGTTCTGATCGGCATTTTATTGGAAGCCCCGGGGTGAGGTACTCCGAACCCCGGGGTTCGGAATTTCTCATGCCGGGGCTTCCAGCATTCAGGAAAAAGCCAATAGCGTTGACACAATCAGCAATTCGCCCGTAAGGAGGGTGCAAGAAACAACAACACGAATCAGTCGCCCCAAGAAAGGTGATCTCCGATGGCAGCCAAAGTCTTCAGCATCTTTGTCGCGTTGCTTACAGCGGCTAGCGTTCAAGCGGCCACGGTCGAGACAAACGTGACCCCCTCAGCCCCGGTCGGCGCTCCGAAGTTCGAGGAAATCCACAAGGCCCTGACGAAGCAGCTCTGGGACGCAAGCTACGGCGATAAAAAGACTTACGACTATAAGAGTCTGACTTTCCGTAATGCGTTTCGCATCGGCAGCACGGTCATGTACCCGATGGTCGTCGATTGCAACATCACCACGCACTTTCCGGGTGGCGTGTTGCGAACCGAACGCAAGCACCAGATTTTCGAGTTTTATCGCAATCAATACGGCCTCTGGGAGTTTTACCTCCAGGGCAACCTCGACTGAGCCCTGGCAAGAATCGTCGAACCAGCAAACGCCGGCAGCCAGACCCTCTGGTTGCCGGCGTTTTTTTGAGACCTCTCGCCGATCCCCAAGAGGAATTAGCCACAGAGACACCGAGGACACAGGGAGATGCAAGGCGGTGGAATTGGCCAATCACGTTAAGGGTGTTGCTCAGATGAAATGGGAAACGAGAGTTCGTCAATCCCTCTCCACATCGAAGTTTTCTCCGTGTTCTCTGTGGCTCTGTTTATTCCTCTTTGGAGTTGAGCGAGAAGTGTTTTTTTTCTCCTTGATGGCCCGCTTCCTGCCTCCTGCGTCACTTCGATTTCGCGCGCGGCCGGAATATCTCGGAGAGGCGGTCGGCCCCGGCGCCGCGCACGAGTTGGGCGTACCGCTCGCCGCCGGCGTAGGTTAGCGTAACCGTGCGAAAGTAGTCCAGATTCTCCAGGAGCAAGCGCAGCTTCTGGCCCGTTTTTGTCGCGGCGACGGCATTGCGCATTCGCTCACTACTGAACTTGCGATCGTTGACACCAATGATCTTCATGCCCGGCCCGATGCCCGCTTTGTCGGCCGGCGTGCCGGGGATGACATCGTTGACCTTCCCGTCGTCGCTGAGAATAAAGCCGATGGACGCCGCGAGGTTGACGACTCTTTCGTCGTATTCGCGCGCCTTGAAAAGGTCCGTGGACTTGTCGGAATAGACGAGCTTCCAGCCGCCGCGGGTTATGCCGTCGAGCGGGCCGTCGCCTTCCGTGACACTGATGCGCCGCTCCAGGAACGGTTTCCAGTCGTGAGGCGTGACGTCATTGAGCGCGGCAACGATGTCGTCGAAGGTGTACGCCTTAACGTCGGGAGCGCCGCCGTTGCCGCCGAAGAACAGTCGGCAGAAGTCGTCGAGGCTTTTCTTGCCTGCGGTCTTCTCGCGGATGAGGGTATCGACGTCGAGCCAGAGCAAGGCGCCCTCGTCGTAGAAGTCGGCGCCGCGCCGACGGCTCGCCCAGTCGGATCGCGCAAAGTAGAGGTGCGGCGCCGCCACGGCCGTGTCTTCGAGCGATCGCCAGGCCCGGCCTCGCTGGTGCTTCGACCAGTCGGCCATCAGCGCGATGTTCTCGCGAGACAAGTCTTGAGTGTACAGCCCGCTGCGCGCCGTCAGCACGAAGCCGAGGTATTGCGTCAAGCCTTCGTAGACCCACAGGAGCTTCGTTCGCATCGGCTTTTGGAAGTCGGGCAGCGTCAAGCCGTCCGGCCGCCGGTACTTGCCATTCCACGAGTGCACGAACTCGTGCGGCAGCACCCACGAGTGCCACGACTTGCGATAGGCGTCATCCGTCAGGAATCGCTCCGGCAATCGATTATCGCTCGATTCATGATGCTCGATGGCGAAATGGTTGATGTGATCGCTCATCGCCATGAGAAAGCGGTAGGACCGGTAATGCCGAACGCCGAAGAGCTCGCCCGCTTCGACGACGAGCCGATCGAATTGAGACTTGAGCTCGGGACTGAGCGTCAGCCCGGATTCGCTGTCGCAGGCGAGCGTGAGAAAGTGCTGCGGGCCTGTCGCCGGGCCGATCGGAACCTCGCGAAAATGTTTGCCGCACAAAAGCGTGGAATCGGCGAGCATTTCGAGCGACACCGTCTTGAACTGCGTACGATCGCCCTTGGTCGAATCGACGGGGACGGCCGTGCCGAGCTTCCAGCCTGCGGGAAGTGTGATGTCGGCCTTGAACTGAAGATCGCGTACGGATTTGCCCTTCGGATAGAGCAACACCAGGTGCCAATTGACGATGGCGAGCTGGGGGGTCATGCACGGCGAGGAGCCGCCCAGCGCGCTGGCCCCGTCCTTGCCCGCGCCGAGGTAATCGAGGGCAACTTCAAGGGTGTCGCAGTCCTCGGGAATGACGCAGTGAAACGCGTAGAGATCGAGTTCGTCGCGCTTCCAGGCGATCGGTTTCCCGGCAGCACGCAGCTTTAGCCCGGAGAGGTCATTGATCGGCCCGTTGGCGGAGTGCTCGCCTTGAATCCACTTCGGATAGTAGAGGGTGAGCGGGCCGGGTTGCACGGGTATCTTCATGGCCGCGTGCAGCAGCCGCCGCGGCGCCTCGGTGGCGTCGACGCTGAGCTCGATGGGGCGATCTTGGGCTCGAGCGCTTGATACGACCATTAGCCAGGTTGCGACGCAACTGGACCAACAATACAGGGCACGCACGATCCACCTCCGAAGTTCAATCGGTCGATTCGGCAAACACATAATCGAGGCTCCGGATATGATACAATACCGCCAAACAAACATGTGACGGCGGACGATTCGCGAGGCCCTCATGCGGCGTAAGGAACGAACCAATGGCAACGGCGGCACAGCCACCCTCGATGACGCGCCCCCCCTTCAGGCCGGCGATCGGCTCACGCGCGAGCGGTTCCTGCGCATCTGGAAGCAACATCCGGAGATCAAATTTGCCGAGTTGATCGGCGGAGTGGTCTACATGGAGGTAGTTGCGTTGCTGAGTGATCGCGCGGGCGGCGCGCCGGCACCGGCGAGCACGGATCGGGGTCGCCGGCGGCAACTTTGGCAGCGCGCATGGACTGCCGGACGGATGGGGAGTCCGCCGGCGA
>VGZI01000212.1 GCA_016872605.1 Planctomycetota bacterium | reverse complement strand
ACGCTGACCGGCGCGCCGGATTATGCTGACCGGCGCAGCGAATTATGCTGACCGGCGCTTGCATATGCAGCCGGCGCCGGTCAGCCGAATAATATGGTTCGCGGGCTTGATCCTCGTTCCGGCTCTTCTGGTTCGTTTCCATGACCAACAAAGATGTTGCCGATGCGAAGCGGAGTGCGAAGAAGTGGCTCGACTATCCGCTCAACAAGCGAACGCTCCACGATGAGCCGACAAAGGAGATTATCGAAGGGATTGCCTACGTCATCAAACATGACCTGCGGATATCGCGTGTCTTTCTGAAGATGCAGCTTCTGTCGAGCTGGCATGGGATGCACGCGATCTACGACTTGCTCAATGACAACCCAGCCGGTTGGCGACATTTGCATGCGAGTTTCCTCTATCGTGTCTGGCACGCGAGAATCAATGGGGGTTATCAAGACGCAGGGTACTCCAAGGCCGTGTTCGATATTTGGGAAATGGGCTTAGGTTTCGCACATTCAATTGCGGTGCGCGAAGACGGTTTCATGGATTGGCAAGGGCAAGAGTTTCTTAATAGCCTTGCTGGCAAGAACAACAAGTACCGGGGATGGGAAGAGCGCTGCTTTGAGGTGTTTTCGGTCGCCCTATACGCCATGTTTCGGAACAAGGCGATGAACTTCGCTGAAGGACTGGCGGTGCCGTTGGGGGTGTACCAAGAGGTGTTCGATAGCTGGCACGATCCAATTGGACTGGGCCGCGCACTTGTCAACGTGTGCGAGCACCATTGGGTCGAGACGAACGACTTGGAAGACCTCGGCCACGTTGGCGCGTTCTCGTGGGCGCCATACAGCATCTTTCCGGTGGAAATGTTGGCTATTCGCCGGATCCGTGAAGAGGCGGGCCTTCCAATGCCAGATATCGAGCACCCGTTAATGAAAACGCTCTTTGCGGCACCGCCAAGAGAGATGCCTGTCGTGCACGAGGAGGCGCTAACGTGCATTGTCGAGCGAGCGCGCGCAGAAGGCGTCGCAGGTATTCCGTGGTAGTGTGTTGTCCGGTGCTGAATACGCCCGCGAACAAAGCGTTGCACTTGACGGGCCGGCATGACGGTTTTTCGAGAAACCACGTTCCTTGCAGCCGGCCCGCAAGTGAACGCAGTCGTTCGCCGGCTTGGTTTCCTTGATGCCTCAGAGGCTTTGGCATGCGGCACTTATCTCTTTGCTTCGTGCTTTTCGTCGGGATTGGGTGCGACACTCAAATGCAGCGTCGCCTGTCTCGCGCGCAAGGCGATCTTCGAGACGAGAACGTGCTTGTGCGCGTTCGGGCGGCCACGGAGATTTGTGAAATCGACCCCTCTCAGAATGTAGTAGCGATCCCGGTTTTAGAAGTTGCGGCCGACGGCGAGGGCTACGTTGATGGCGACAAGAGCATTGCAAGAAACCTCGCGATTATCGAATTGGGTAAACATCGTTCAAATGCGAAATCAGCGATTCCGATTCTTAAGAAGCGCCTGTCAGGCACTCCCTATGAGCGTGTAATCGCCGCGGCGGCGTTGGCTCAGATTGATAAATCGACCTATGAGATTGCGTTCCCGATATTGGCGGCAGGCCTAAAAGAGGAACAGATTACGCGTGTAACTGCCGCACGGGCGATATGCGAACTTGGCGATGACGCCAAGGACCTAATGCCGAGTGTTCGCAAACTTCTTGAAGACGAAGATGAATTCGTGCGAACCGAAGTCGCCCGCGCATTGAAGCGGTAGGTCTGTCGCCGCCTGTCAATGCGCCGGCGAACCAGTTGCTGCACCCGACGGCGGCCGCATTACTGGTTCTCGGAGTTCAACGTCTCACCAGCGGCCGCCGCGGGTGAGCTTTTTCGTTAGCCCGCAGAGGTTCCGAAGTGCAACAAGTGCGGTTCATCGAATGCGTTGCCGAACGCGACGTCGATCTGCTCATTCTCGAAGAGCTGCACGTCTCCGCTTCCTTTCGTTCGTGGCTTCTGGCCGAGGTGTTCGGACCAGATGTTGGCGCTGGTCAATTCCTTGGAGCCTGGCATTCGGTCAGCCACGTTACGCTCGGGGAATCGGATTTGGTCATCGTGTTCAAAGACGGTCAGGCCATCACGACAGCGCTCTTGATCGAAAACAAAATCGATGCTCCGCCTGAACCTGAACAGGCTGCTCGGTATCGCTTGCGGGGAAAAGTGGGGATCAATGAAGGCAAATGGAAAGCATTCCGTACTTGTATCATAGCCCCGCAAAAGTACCTCGCGGGAACAGCGAATGCATCTGAATATGATGCCCGTCTCAGCTACGAGTCTATCCGTGGGTGGTTCGGTCAGTCTGCCCCGGCTGACCACCGCTCGGCCTACAAAGCGAGGATGCTGGATGAGGCGATTGAGCAGAACCGGCGAGGTTATAGCCCTACGCCCCACCCCGGGGTGACGCAGTTTTGGTTAGACTATTGGCATTTGGTCAACGCGGAATTTCCACAGCTTAGAATGAAGAAGCCCGGTCAGGTTCCGGCGGGGTCCGACTGGCCGGAGTTCAGAAACCCTGAGCTGGGTCCGAGTCGAGTAATCGTGCATAAGCTTGCTTCGGGAGTCGTCGATCTACAGATCGCGTCTGCTGGGGACAATGCTGAAGAGATTGCCGTGCGAAATCAAGACGTCTTGCAAGGCGCGTTCGAAGTAGTGCGAGCCGGAAAGTCCGCGGCAGTTCGAGCTACGGTTCCCAAGGTGGATCGGTTCGGCGATTTGCCTTCGCAGCTGGAGGCGGTTCGCGCCGGCTTATCGGCAGCATCCCGACTGCTCACCGTCTCGGCGCGGGTCAATGCGGGCTAACCAACGGATGAAGCTGACCGGGGCCGCCATCCTGGTTTCGCGCGGCATGAAGGTCTTGCAGGCGGCCCCGGCAGCTTATCCTTTTCGTTCGGCGGAAGTCCTCGTATCAAAAGGAGAAAGTCAATGATTCGTCTGTCGCTGTCTGTGTTCGCCCTGATCGCACTGGTGACGCTGTTTGCTTCTAGTCCCGCAGCCCAAGAAGCCAAGGGGCTGAAGGGCACTTTTTCCACCATGCTGATGGACGAGAAGTGGACAATTGCGTTCGACGGAGACAAGAAGTTCATTGTCAAAAAGAAGGACGAACTGATGGTCGAGGGAACCTACAAGGTGACCAAGGATGAGATCGAGTTCACTGACAAAAAGGGGCTAATCGCTGCACCGGAGACGGTTGGCACGTACAGGTGGAAGCTGGAGAACAAGAAGCTCACTTTCACGAAGATCAAGGATGAAGTCGAGGGACGTGAGAAGGGCCTGACCAGCAGTCCCTGGACTGCTGAGAAGTGAGCGACAGCGCCGAACCGTCTTATGGCCTCTCCGACTTGAATAAAAACAAAGCGGACGGTCCCTCCGTCGTTGACTAACGACGTGTGGCTTTGTTTGTGTTCAAGCCCTCTGGCGTCCGGGGACCGTCTTTTGTGCAGCGGCAGGATGGTTCGCATCGCGGTATCACGCTCACCCCCCCTTCCCCAAAGGAGAGAGCACGGGACTGAGCGGCACCAAACAGCCTTACGAGGTCGAGCCCCGACGTGTTCCCACGCCGAGACCGCTTTGTCCCTTCCTCTTTCCAGGGGATGTGGGACGTCACGCCAGCCCCGTCGTGTCGCCACGCCAGGACCGCTTCGTCCGCGCGTGGCGCGGGCGCTGCGGATGCCTGCTTCCGGGGATCACATCCCAATGGCCATATTTCACGGCATCGAAGGCGGTGCGGGTGGGGCGACTTTCTCTTTGAGCCAGGCGAGTGGGAAGCGGATAAACACGAGACCTTCCCCGTTCTCGTACACGATGCCGATGCTTCCGTCTTTCAACACGGTCAAACACGAATACATCGCGGTGCCGGGATCGAGGAGCTTGCCACTGCTCCATGTCTTGCCGCTGTCCTTGCTCGTCCGGATGGTGAGATGGTCGCGTCGCTTCGCGTTATTCGGGTTGGAAAGGATCAATTCGCCATGCGGATGGCTGATGAGGCTTGCCATACAGGTCGGGTCGGTCACATCAAGCCAGTGTTCGCTCCATTTGCCTTTGGTGATCGTGTCTTTCCATTCCCAGCGTGCCCAAACACGTTTCCCTCCGCGACTTTCATTGCGCATGGACAAGAGGAGTGAGCCGTCGGCCAATTGAGCGATCGCGCTTTCGCTGGTGGGCGGACCACCGGGTACCGCCGGAGGCGAAATGGTCCAGTTCTTGCCACCGTCACTGCTCGCGACAAAGCACGAATGGGGAATTTTGTCTTTTCCCTTGTATTGCGCCGGGAAAACCAGTGTTCCGTCTTTCAGTTGAATGCCGTTGCCGGGGCCTTGGAAACACAGGAGCCAGTCCTTGTGCATCACTTGCGGGGTGATGCTGACCGGCTTCGACCATGTCAAGCCGTCGTCGGTGCTCTGACAGATGACAAACTGGCCCGTTTCATCTGGGGTTAGGCCGGGGCCGCTTCCGAACCACGCCCGGTTTCCTTTCGACCACAGTGCCGCGACGAAGATCGTGCCGGTCTTACGATCCACGAGAATCGCAGGATCGCCGACACCGTTCCCCCTTGAACCAGCCACACCGGCATCGTAATCCATGATTCGTTTCATCGCGCTCCACGTTTTGCCGTCGTCCGTGGAGCGCATCATCCCGACATCAATATCGCCGGGTAGATCGGCCCCGCTCTTGTTGCGGATATCGAACACCGCAATGAGCGTTCCCTTTGGTGTCGTGGCCAAGCCGGGGATGCGGTAAGTGTGGACGTTGTCATCACCATTCTTGCGGATCACCGTGCGAAACAACCGTGGATCATCCGGTAACCCTTCGGTTTTGGGCTGCTTCTCCGGCGGTAGCTCCGTCGGATTGCCCCACGTGCTCTTGAGGTATGTGGCGACCGTCTTGAGCTCCGTGGCGTCAACAACACGGTCGTAAACGATGACTTCCGCCATGTCGAACTTCAGACCCACTTTTGTGGTGACGTTTGCTCCGAGAATGAACCCACTGAGCGGACTCGATGCCTGCGTGGTTACGGTTTTCTGTTCGTCGCCCTGGTAATGTGAAATGTTCGTGCCTTTGGCTGACTTCTTGATAGTCCATGTGTGAACCTGCCATTCGCCGGTCTTCGCCTCGTGTGTGTTCACATCGGCCAGGTCCGCATTCTTGATTGGCGGTGGCTGAACACCAACCTGCCACTTGCCGTCACGAATCTGAGCGCGCGTCATGCCGGTATTGGTCGAACCATCAAAGAGGAATCCATTCGCCTTTGGCGCCAGTCGAAGGTATGCCACGACGGTGCGTTCGTTCGAGAGCGATCCCCAGGAAGCGGACGTTTGCCAGAGCGCAGCCTTGCCATCGAAGCGAACGACTGTCCGATCACCGCTGGGCGTGCCGACGCGGACCGCTTTCGGTGTGCCGACGATGTGCGTGAGCGAGCGGCCGGCCGGTGTACCCACAGCAGTCTCCCACTCCGTGACCGTCGCGCCGCGAGCTTTCACACCGTCCTGTCGGTACCACGCGTACATCTTGCTAGCGGGTAGCTCATCGCGGTTTGCCGGTTTGGGTTCACCGTTGACCTTGGCCTCGACCCAAGCTAATGGAAATCGCGCCGCTTTGATATCTGACCCCGCTTCGTACAGACACAAGATGTCGCCATCCGGGAGAATTGCCAGATCCGAGTACGCGCTTGGCCCCGCGTCGAGGGTACGACGCACCGGCCAAGTCTTGCCGTCGTCGCGGCTGATTTTGATCGAGAGGTTCTCTCGCTTTCCGCCCGCACCGGGTACTTCCTTACCTTCTTTGTCTCGGGCCACCGTGTGCGGGTTCGAGAAAAGCAACATGCCCGGCTTCGACGGATACGCGACGAGACTCGCCATACAGCGCGGTTCCCACAGCTCTTTGTGAAACTCGGGCTGACTCCACTGCGTGGCTCCGTTGGGACTGTAGGCGACAATCTTCCGGTTCGGCTTGGAATAGTTCCGCGAAACAAGCATCACTTTGCCATCGGAACACTCCGCCAACATGGTTTCGTTTGGGCTCACGAAACCGCCTTCATTGGGAACCGCGATGTCGCCCGCCTTCCAGGTTTTGCCGGAGTCGTCGCTATAGATTGTGCCGGCTGCCGAAGGGGCGTGATCCCCCACTTTTCCGAATGCCAGCCAAATGGGAACCACCAACCGCCCGGATTTGATTTGGATGCCGTGCCCCGGCCCAGTCGCGATCACTTTCCAATCATACTTCTTGCGGAACGGGACGAACGCTTCCGTGATTTCAGTTGGTTTGCTCCAGGTTTTTCCATCGTCCATGCTTCGCATTGCAAAACAACGGGCATAGTTCACACAGTAGAGGAAGACAATGTCGCCGGTGTCGCGGTCGATCATCGCAACGGGGTTGTTGACGGTTTGCTCACGTTCCCCGCCCGTCTTCTTGTGGGGATTGCCTTCGATTCGGTCACCCTTGTGCGCGATGTGTTGTGAGTTGGCCCACGTTTTTCCGCCGTCTGTGGAGCGACGGAGGTGAACTTCAATCTCGCCCCAATCCGAGCTGCCGTTTTTCCGCGCCTCGCAGTAGGCCAGCACGGCGCCCTTCTTCGTGACGACGATCCCCGGAATGCGATACCGCTTGATCTTGTTCATCCCCGCAGGAAACACGTCGACTTTCTCCAAACTCGGTTCAGCCGCGCTGGCACTGACTGACAGCAGGAGAAGAAGTGGACAACAAAAAAAGCGCATCTGTAGAACCTCGTTGATGGTCTTGGCACGATCCGAGACACGGCTTGATTACGTTACGCTGCGGCTGCGCAGATAATCCAGTACCGTCTTGCGCCCCTTCTGGATGTGATCGCACATCAACCGCCGAGCCGTGTCGGCATCCCGGTTTCGGAGTGCTGCAGCAATCGCGGTGTGTTCGCGGTATGTTTCTTCGGCGATGGCGAGTGTCAAGATCGCGGCCCAATGGCGCTGGATCCCAAATACCTGCCCGAGCGCGGTGTAGTCCTCGATGACTTTGGCAAGCAACCGATTCCGGGCGGCTTCAACAACGATCCGGTGGAACCGCTCCTCGCAGTCGAGCCAACGCCCGAATGTTGCTTTTGTCGCCATTCGCGACTTTTCGCGGCGGATGGTGGACAAAATCGCCTCGAACTCGCCCAGGACCTCTTCGAGCGTGTCGAGTTGATTCTGCGTGATGTTGCGGGCGGCCTCGGCGGCGGCGCAACTCTCAACAGCTTCCCGCAGGACATACAGTTCCTCCAGGTCTTGTTTACTCGACTTGCGGACGAACGCCCCGGCACCGGGGACATGTTCGACCAACCCCTCGGTCGCCAGACGGATGATCGCCTCCCGGACCGGGGCGAGGCTGACTTCCATCGCCTGCGCCAGCGTCCGGTTCACGAGCTGCGTCCCGGCTTCCAATTCGCCAGTCAGCACTTTGCGGCGAAGTTCCCGGTAGGTTCTTTCCGACTGCGTGTCTTGCACGACGATATCGCCTCGAATATACTTGTTGTGTTCGATCGTGATCGATCATGTTCGAGCAAGAGTGATTCTCGAAATCAGCCTGCCGGAAGTCAAGAGAGAAGGGAACTTTTTCGGCGAAGGAGGGCGGCGAATGGGTACGTTTCGACGGTGGTTCATATCCAACTTCCTGCTTCTCTCCGTGCCGCTCGTCGTCGCCGGTGAACGGAAGGCGCTCCCGCCGCTGCCCGACAAGCAAGGGTTTGCCGGCCCGTTCGCCGGCGTCAGCAACGGGGCATTGGTCGTGGCGGGCGGCGCCAACTTCCCCGACAAGAAGCCGTGGGAGAAAGGAAAGAAGGTCTGGTACGACAGCATCTTCGTGTTGGAGAGGCCGGACGGGGAATGGAAGAGTGCCGGGAAGCTGCCCCGATCACTGGGCTACGGCGTCAGCGTGACGCACACCGGCGGCGTGGTGTGCGTCGGCGGAAGCGACGCTGACCGGCATTATGCCGATGCGTTCCGCCTCGAATGGAAGGCTGGCAAGCTCATCACCACGAAACTCCCGTCGCTGCCGAAGCCGCTCGCCAACGGTTGCGGCGCGTTGGTCGGAGATGTTTTGTATGTCGCCGGTGGGCAGGAGACGCCCGAATCCAAGGACACGGTGAAGACTGCCTGGAGGATCGACCTGTCGGCCAAGGAGCCGAAGTGGAAGGAGATCGAGGCTTGCCCCGGAGGCGGACGGATGCTCTCGGTCGCGGCGAGTTTCGACGGGGCATTTTGGCTGGTTGGCGGCTTCGAACTCGTCTTCGGGAAAAGGGAAAAGATGCGGCATTACCTTGATGACGCCTACCGCTACGACCCCGGCAAGGGCTGGAAGCGGGTGGCCGACTTGCCTTATCCCGTCGTGGCCGCGCCTTCGCCGGCTCCTGCCGACGCCTTGGGCTTCTATGTCCTCGGCGGCGACGATGGCTCCCAAGTTGGCGTTGATCCCGAAAAACATCGCGGTTTCAGCAAGAAGGTGCTGCGATACGACATCAAGTCGAACAAGTGGGTCGAGGCCGGTGGGCTATCGGCCCCACGGGTGACCGTCCCATGCGTGCCGTGGAACAGGGCGTGGGTGGTGCCGAGCGGCGAGGTACGGCCCGGTGTGCGCACACCGGACGTGACGATATTCACCCCGGCGAAGAAGGAGTAGCCCCGTCGTGTCTTCAACCGCACCCTCCTTGTCCCGAACGGCATGGCTGATCGTCCTGCTGCTGATGCCGGTCGCCTTGCTCAACTACCTCGACCGCCAGATGCTCGCGGCGATGAAGTATTCCGTCATGGCGGACATCCCCAGCATCGGCACGGAGTCGAATTGGGGCTTCATGCTAGGCCAGTTCAAATGGGTGTACGCCTTCCTCAGCCCCATCGGGGGCTATGTCGCGGATCGGTTTAGCCGGCGGTTCGTGATCTGCGGCAGCCTGTTCGTCTGGTCGGCGGTCACGTGGTGGACCGGACAGGTGACGACGTACACCGAACTGCTGTGGGCGCGTTCGCTGATGGGGATCAGCGAGGCGTTCTACATCCCCGCCGCCCTCGCCCTCATCACCGATTACCACACCGGCCAGACCCGCTCTCAGGCCGTCGGCTTGCATCAGATGGCGATCTACTGCGGTGTGATCGCCGGGGGCTTCGGCGGGTACGTCGCCGACGCACCGGCACTCGGCTGGCGGCTCGCGTTCGTCGCCTGCGGAATCTTCGGCATGGTGTACGCGCTGCCGCTGGTGTTCCTGCTCCGAGACGCCCCCACGCCGGACGCCGACGACGACGGCGTGACCACGACGCCGGTTCGTGCGGCCGGGGAACTGCTGTCGGACCCGTCGTTCATTCTGCTGGTGCTGTACTTCACCCTACCGGCCCTGGCGGGGTGGGTGGTGCGGGACTGGATGCCAGCTATCCTCAAGGAGCAGTTCGGCATCGGGCAAGGACAAGCCGGGGTCGCGGCCACGGTGTACTGGCAGGTGGCGGCGATCGTCGGGGCGATCCTCGGCGGCTGGCTGGCCGACCGCTGGATGCGGAGCAACGAGCGGGGTCGCATCTTCGTGAGCGCCATCGGCATGGCTCTGATCGTCCCGGCCATCTTCGGCGTGGGCAACGCCGGCACGCTGGGCTTGGCAATCGCTTTCCTGGTCCTGTTCGGTCTCGGTTGGGGGTTCTTCGACTGCAACAACATGCCGATCCTGTCGCAGATCGTCCGCCCCCACCTGCGGGCGACCGGGTACGGCGTCATGAACTTCGTCAGCATCAGTTGCGGCGGTCTGGCGGATTGGGGGTTCGGCGTCCTCCGGGACCGGAACGTGCCGCTCAACGTGATCTTCAGCATCTTCGCCGCCGCCGCCATGCTGTCCGTCGTTCTGGTTCTCCTGATCTGCCCTCGCCCCGACCTCGCCACCCAGGAACAAACCCCATGACGATTAAGCTGCACGGCCTCGTCGCCGCCACCCACACCCCGTTCGACGCGAACGGCCGGCTGAACCTCGCCGCCGTCGAGAAGCAAGCCGAACACCTTCACCGCAACGGGGTGAAGACCGTGTTCATCGGCGGCAGCACGGGCGAAAGCCATTCGCTCACCGTCGAGGAACGCATGGCACTTGCCCTGCGGTGGAGCGAAGTCGTCCGTGGTTCGGGGTTGCGGTTGGTCGTTCACGTCGGCTCGAACTGTCTGGCCGACGCCCGCACGCCTCTTGAGAAGACCTTGCGGCCCTTCTTCTCTTGTACCACCCAATGATCGCCAGCGGCCTTCACTCTTCGGGTCAGGGCGGGCAGTAAGGCGTACAGGACGACGCCGAGAA
>VGZI01000211.1 GCA_016872605.1 Planctomycetota bacterium | reverse complement strand
GCGCCGGGCGGCGGCGCCGCGCCGGGCGGCGGCGCCGCGGGCGCGCAGACGCGACCCCCGGCAACGTTCACCCTCAATGCTGCCACAGAGCCTGGAAGTCCGATTATCGATCTGCGCGTCACCGTCGATGAACGCACCAACAGCCTCGTCGTCGCCGGCAGCAAAAGCGATCTGTTAATCGTCGAGTCGATCATCGGCAAGATCGAGGACGCCAACGTCCCCGAGCGAAAGAGCCGGGCGGTCAAGCTGCGCAACTCGCAGGCCGCCGACGTCGCCAATGCGGTGACCGATTTCGTCACCAAGACGCAGAACCTCATTCGCCAGTACAACCAGGAGACGAATTCGCTGGGCCTCATGCGCGACATCATCGTCGTGGCCGAGCCGATCAGCAACTCAGTGCTCATCAACGCGACGCCGGAAGCGTTCGCGATGATCCTGGACCTGATTTCCAACATCGATACGCCGCCGCCGCAGGTGGTGATCCAGGTGTTGATCGCGGAAGTGACGATGAACGGATCGGAAGAGTTCGGCATGGAGATCGGGTTGCAAACGCCGGTGCTCTTCCAGCGTGGCACGGTGGCGGGGGCCCCGGCGGCCGCCGGCGCGAGCTACGCCACGTTCACGCCAGGCTACGCGTTCACGAATCCACTTACGCCGCTCGGAAACAACGTCCTGGCCAATCCGGCGGCGGTCGGCTTCCAGAGCTTGTCTAGCACAGGCGTCGGCCGCGTGTCGCCCACGTCGAGCGTCGGCGGCATGGTGCTGTCGGCCGGCAGCGACACCGTCAACGTGCTCATCCGCGCCCTGAAGACGCAAGGCCGGCTCACGGTGCTGAGCCGTCCGCAGATCATGACGCTGGACAATCAGACCGCTCTCATCCAAGTTGGGCAAACGGTCCCATACCTTGAAGGCGCCGCAACCGTGACAACCGCGGGCCTCATTACTCCGCCGCCCATCGCCCGACAGGCGACCGGCGTCAATCTGCAAGTGACGCCCCGCATCACGCCCGATGGTCGCGTACTGATGCGCATCATTCCTGACATTACGTCCCTATCGCCGACCACGGTTGACCTGGGCAACGGCGTTCGCGGCCAGATATTCAACACACAGCACCTTGAGACAACAGTGGTCGCGTCCGACGGCGAAACCATCATGCTCGGCGGGCTCATCACCAAAAGCGACGATAAGAACGAGAACAAGATTCCGTGGCTGGGCGACCTGCCCGGTATCGGGGCCGCGTTCCGCTACCGCACCTATGTCAGCAAGAAGACCGAGCTCATTGTCATCATGACGCCGCAGATCGTTCGTAATCGCTTCGAGGCCGAGCGAATGCTCGTGGACGAGACGCGCCGCATCGACTGGAAGCTCTCGGATGTGATGCGGATGCATGGCAACGTCGATGCGATTTGCGCTCCGGGCATGATGCCGCCGGGGCAGTCGTCGAGCCGGCCCTACCGGATTTACCCCGCGGCGCAACCGCAGGCGGAGCGTTATCCGCAGTTAATCCTGCCGGTCCAGGCGCAACCGCGGCCCACGCCAATCTCGATGCAACCGGTGGAGTGGCAGCCGCGAACGTTCGTGCAGCCGGTGGAGTACTCGACGCCGGTGACGATGGAGCCGGCGCCGAACCGTGCGATCGGGCAGGGCAAGCTGCTCCAGACGCTGTTCGTGAAGCCGGCGCCGGTGCAGGAGACGATCGTGACGCGCGAGATTCCGATCGGCACGCTGTCGATGCCGCTCCCGGCCGCCCCGTTGCCCGAGGTGATTCGCGAGGTCCGCCCGATGCCGCAGCCGATAGTGATGCCGCGCGAAGGGGAGCTCCAAGGGCCTATCATCACGGACATCGGCGGCGGGACCGTCATTCGCAAGTAAACAGGCTTTTTCGTTTAGCGCTCGCGCGGCGCCCGGCGAACGCTAAACGAATCATCGGTGATACCAAGGAAGGGAGACACCGCCATGACGTCGATCATTCGCCGAGCCTACTGGCTCGCTGTGGTTGTTGCTATTTTGCCGTCGATCGGCTGTACGACGTTTCAGACGTTGACGACCAATAAGTGGCTCGACGGCAGCTGGGTCGACGGCGGCGCCGACCATGCGGTTAACGACGTGATGACGCTCTGGGACAATCGGGTGCGCATCACGCAAGATTCGGTCAATTCTGGTCGCCCGCTACCGGGCCTGGTCGGCCGCATTTATCTGTTCAGTAACGATCGCAACGTTGACGCCGCCGGCTTCCTCGTTGTCACCATGCACGACGCGTCGAAGCCGAACGGCGAGAAGCTTGCCGAATGGCGTTTCGACCCGAAGAGCCTGAAGCTCTTGAAACGAAAAGATCACCTTGGCGATGGCTACACGTTGTTCCTGCCGTGGGAGGACTATCGGCCGGAGATGAGGCAGGTGAAATTGCAAGCGTGCTACGTGCCCCAGAAGGGCGCCCCGCGCTACACCGATCCGTCGCGTGTGACATTGCAGACCGAGGAAGAGGCGATTCCGCCGATGATCACGCACGGCCAGATCGTGCCCGGCGCTCAGCGGCCGACCGGTACGCCGGTGACGTTGCAAGGGCGGTGATGGTGATCAACAATCAGAGGCCCGATTCTTCGTTTAGCGCTCGCATGGCGCCACGCGAGCGCTAAACGAAGAGGGGCGATACTCGCCTTCACTTCGTTACTTGTCCGCCCTCTCACCGGCGCCCAGCGCCGCCTGGGCGGCAGCCAGACGTGCGATCGGTACGCGGAACGGGGAGCAACTCACGTAATCGAGCCCGGCCTTGTGGCAGAAGACGACGCTGTCCGGGTCGCCGCCGTGTTCGCCGCAGATGCCGACTTTCAGATGCTGGTTGTGCTTGGCCTTTCGGCTCTCGCGACCTTTCTGCACGCCGATCTCTATCAGTTGGCCGACGCCGTTGACGTCAATCGACTGGAACGGGTCGATCGGGACAATTTTCGCCTTGAGATACGTCGGCATGAAGCCCTTGATGTCGTCGCGGCTGAAGCCGAACGTCATCTGCGTCAGGTCGTTGGTGCCGAAGGAAAAGAACTCCGCCTCCTCGGCGATCTTGTCGGCGGTGAGGGCGGCGCGAGGCAACTCGATCATTGTGCCGATCTGATATTCAACTTTCACGCCTGCCTTTTTTATGCACTCCTCGGCAACGGCGATGGCCCGCTTTTTCAGCAGCGTCAACTCTTCGACGACGCCGACGAGCGGAATCATGATCTCCGGCAAAACGGACTTGCCCTTCTTCTTGACTTCGATGGCCGCCTCGATGATGGCTCGCACCTGCATGTCGCCGATCTCGGGAAAGACGATGGGCAGGCGGCAACCGCGGAAACCCATCATCGGATTGAATTCGTGCAACTCGGCGACGCGTTCCTTGACTTTGGAGATCGGGATGCCGAGGCTGACGGCGACTTCGTGCTGACCGGCCTCGTCGTGCGGCAAGAACTCGTGCAACGGGGGATCGAGCAAGCGGATCGTCACAGGGTAGCCTGCCATCGCCTCGAAGATGCCGATGAAGTCTTCTCTCTGAAACGGCTCGATCTTGGCGAGCGCGGCACGTCGGCCCGCCTCATCCGACGCCAGGATCATCTCGCGCATCGCCACGATGCGCCCTTCGCCGAAGAACATGTGCTCAGTGCGGCAAAGGCCGATGCCTTCGGCGCCGAACTCGCGCGCCTTGACGGCGTCGGCCGGGGTGTCGGCGTTGGTGCGAATCTTCAGCTTCCGCGCCTTGTCCGCCCAGGCCATCAGCGTCGCGAAATCGCCGGTCATCTGGGGCGCCACCGTGGGCACTTTGCCGATCATCACGTCGCCGGTCGTGCCGTTGATCGTGACGTATTCCCCTGCATTGACGGTTTTTCCTGCAATGGTGATCCAGCCGGCCGCCTCGTTGATCTTGACGGCTTCGCAACCGACGACACATGGCTTGCCCCAGCCGCGCGCCACGACGGCCGCGTGGCTCGCCTTGCCTCCGGTGCTGGTCAGGATGCCCTTGGCCAGGTGCATGCCGGCGACGTCCTCGGGGCTCGTCTCGGCACGAACCAGAAGAATCGGCTCGTTCGGGAATCTGTCGTAATGCTCGACCGCCGCTTCCGCCGAGAGCACGACCTTGCCGGACGCGGCGCCGGGGCTGGCCGCGATGCCTTGCGCCACCGGCTTGACATTGGCCTTCGGATCGAGTTGCGGAAGGAGCAGGTGGTTCAGTGAATCGGGATTGACGCGTTTGACGGCGGTGTGTTCGTCAATCAGCTTTTCGCGCACCATCTCGACGGCGATGCGGACGGCCGCGGTTCCGGTGCGTTTGCCGCTCCGCGTTTGCAACATGTAAAGCGTGCCTTCCTGCACGGTGAACTCGATGTCCTGCATCTCCTTGTAGTGCTTCTCCAGCGTTTGCCGAATCTCGCAAAGCTGCGCGTAGACCTTGGGCATGTCCTGCTGCAAGCGGGCGATGGGCTCGGGGTTGCGAATGCCGGCGACGACGTCCTCACCCTGAGCGTTGATGAGGTAATCGCCGTAAAAGACGTTCTCGCCGGTGTTGGGATCGCGCGTGAAAGCGACGCCGGTGCCGGATGTGTTGCCCATGTTGCCGAACACCATCGCCTGCACGTTAACCGCCGTACCTTTGAGGCCTGTGATGCGTTCGATGCGGCGGTACTCCTGCGCCTTGTTGCCCATCCAGGAATTGAAGACGGCATTGATGGCGAGCATGAGTTGCTTTCGCGCGTCCTGCGGGAAATCGTCGCCGACGTGCTTTTTGTAAACGGCCTTGTAACGCTTGACGAGTTCCTTGAGATCGTCGACGGTGAGATCGGTGTCGAGCTTAACGTTCTTTTCCTTCTTGAGATTGGCGATCTCGTGCTCGAAGTGCTCATGTTCGACGTTCATGGCCGTTGAGCCGAACATATCGATGACGCGGCGATAGCTGTCGTAGGCGAAGCGAGCGTTCCCGGTCTTCTTGGCGAGGCCTTCGACGCTGGCGTCGGTGAGGCCGAGGTTGAGGATGGTGTTCATCATGCCGGGCATGGAGAGAGCGGCCCCGGAGCGGACAGAGACGAGCAAGGGGTCTGCCGGGTGGCCGAATTTCTTGCCCGCGAGGCTTTCCATTTTGGTAAGGGCCGCGTTGATTTCGGGGATAGCCGCTTCGGGAATTTTCTTGCCTTGTTCGTAATAGGCCGCACAGACTTCGGTGGTGATGGTGAAGCCGGGAGGCACTGGGATGCCGATCTTGCACATTTCGGCGAGGTTCGCGCCTTTGCCGCCGAGGAGTTCCTTCATCTTGCCGTCGCCGTCGGCCGACTTGCCGCCGAAGGAGTAAACGTGCTTGGTCATTTCTTTTTCCTGTCGAGAAGAATTTGCTTGACAACGAAGGAAGTATACGGATAGGAGGTGCATTCTCAAGGGGCGTGCGACGGGCGCGCTGAGCGGAAAACCCTCGCAAAATGCGGGCGCTGATCCCCTTGGAGGAATGTGGTCACGGCGCGAGTCGCGGCTGATCGGCGAAGAACTTTCGCAACTCCGCAAGGCGATCGGTGTTGATCAGATCGACTTTGGCGGCTCGCAGTTCGCTCCAGACTTCGACGCGTTCCGGCGTTGCCCAGAAGCGCACCAGACGGCCGTGCTGGTGCGCCTTGGCGACGATCTCGCGCAGCTTCCTCTTCTCGGCGTCCGGCATCGGGCCGTCGCCGCGCCATCGGAATTGCGAGCCCCAACTAGCGCTGATCCACGGGATGAGATGTTTTGCAGCTGTTGACTCGAGATCGGGGAGTCGGCCATCGATGGCGGCATAGCGGCGTTTCTGAGCCGTAATTAGCGTTCGGGCACAGTTCCCGCTGATGACGACCGTGATCGCGCGTTGCAGAAACTTGCCGTCCTCGGTAACGGAAAGCATTTCCGCGTACTTTGCAAGCACCTTGTCGAGAACAACGTAGGTGGCGTCAGCCTCGGTCTTGACGTCGATCAGCAGATAGAACGGCGGCCCCTCGCGAAAAACCTTGCCGCCGTTGGCCTTGACCCGTTCCCGTAGCGGATCAAGGTAGAGCTTTTCCAGTGTTCGCTCGGCGCGCAAGTCAAGAAACGTATGAGCCACCAGCAGTTCGCCCTTGCGCAGAAAGATATCCGCTTCAACGCTGCAAAAGCCATGATCGAGCGCGTCGAAGAGTGGGCGCTTTTGCTCGTAATCGTTGTGAGCGTGCGCATGCCTGAGCGGCACAACGACGAGCTTCTTCGGCTGATCGTTGCCAGCGGCGGAGATTGCGATGAATGCAACTAGCAAGGCAATGGACACCAGCCAGGATTGTGACATGTCGGTCCTCCGTAGATCTTTGTCGCCCGTCTCTACCTCCTCGGCGGTGAGAAACATGGCCTAACCACCGCGGCGAAGGTGTTGCGTCAAGTCGATTTGCTGGGCGCCATCCAGATGGTCGAAGCGATCCGCGTGGCAGGTCAGAATGATGAGTTGTAGCGATCCAGTCGGATGCGGGCCCGTGCTATCGCCGGCGACCGCTCGCGTCAGGATGTCGAGCATCTTGCGGTGCTTGCCTGGATCGGAGTGGGCCAGCGGATCATCGAGAATCGCGACAGTCGGCTCCTTGCGCGCCAGCAATCCGCCTATCGCCAAGCGAATCAGCAGGCTCAATTGCTCGACGGTTCCGTACGATTCTTGATGCAACTCGAATGCGTCGACGCCAAGGGCCGGAACCAACGCTTCGGGCAACAACTCGCTGAACTCCAGCCGCGCGTAGTCGGTGAGCCCAAGTTGACGGCACCATTGCATGACGCGATCGTTGATCGGCCCGAAAGTCGTGCGTGTCGCCTCCTGCTTGACGTGCTCAAAAAGCTCCTTCAGATGGCGATGCGCGTCAGCATGGAGCTTCTCGCGTTGGTGAGCAGCTGCGCGGTCCTCGACGACTTTGCGCCCTTGGACGCGCTTGTCAAAAAGGCCCTCGGTGCCGTCCAAGTGCGTGCGCAAACGCAGGATCGCATCCTCGGTGTCGCGCAGCCTTTTGGCGCGATGGTCTCGCGCGGATTGTGCGGCGCGAAATTGGGTCTCAACCTCCCGCTCCGTGACTGTCAACGTCATGCTCTCAACGGTCTTCGCGGCTTTCGCGCGCTTGGCTCGAGCCTCTTCGAGGTCGCGCAGGAGCGCATCACGATCGGCGCCGCTCACGATTTCATCCAATCCCTTGACAGCCATCTCCTGGGTCGCCAATTGCTCCCGCACGCGCTGCACCGACTCCGTCATTGCCGAAAGATGACCCTCGGCGGCGTCCTGTTTTTCTTTTGCCCTCGTCACAAGAGCCTTCAACGAGGCCTCGCGTTCATCGAACTCTGCTCGCAGCCGTTCGACTTCCAGCACCGTCGGCAACCAGTCGTTTAGCTCTGGATGACGTTCCACGATGACGCGGCGTTCTTCTTGCTTCTGTTGAAGCAAGGCATCGAGAGTGGGGATTCCGTCGGGGGCAACTTTGGCGAAGTCGGCGCGCACACGCTGCAAGTCCTGTGTCAAGCGTTCGCGCTCGATGCGCCGGGCTGTCAGATGATCCAGCACACTCGGGTCTGACGGATCGAGCTGGGCGGCGACGATGGCGTCCTTATACGCGCGATCCAATTCGGCAAGCTCGCGGGCCAGCACGTCCAGATTGCGATCCTCCGCGCCCCGGCTAATCTGCACGATCGCCACGTCGCCGATGTGAATCTCGGCACTCTGGCGGACAAGCCAGCCGTGTTGCTCGTCCGCGGCGAGAGGCGCCTTCTCAACCGCAGCGCCATCCGCTGCGACGTCGGCTTGCAGTGGCTGCTTGGCTCGAACAATGACGCGAATCTCATCGGCTTCGAGCTTGCTGCGTTTCTTGGCCGCCTCCTCGCGATTTTTCCGCAGAGCTTTGATGTCCGCTTCCGCCAGGGACGGCGGACCGACGAGCTTTTGTTCCAGCTCCCGACGGCGATCATCGAGTTCCGTCGCCTCACGGGTTTTTTCTTGAATCGCAGTCTGCCCCTGTTGAATCGTCAACAATCGTTGCCGATCGTCGAGGAGCACTCGTGTTTGCTGGTGCCGCTCCAGGTTGCGATCGGCATCGGTCCGCGCCTTGCGAGCGTCCTGGGCCGATCGGTCGGCGTCGCCACGTTTCGCCTCGGCCTCGCACAATTGTTGCCGCAACACTACGAGGCTCGCCGAATCCGCGTCGCGGCGTCGGACGGCGTCGTCGAGACCGGCCAGGCGCTGCTCGGCTTTTTGTTCCAACTTGGTGCATTGCTCGAGTATCTGCGCTGCCAACTCTTGCAGCGATTGCCGTTCGCGAACCTTTTCCCACTCAGCCTGCAGGTGATCCGCTTCGGCATTAGCTTCGGCAAAGCTGCGCTGAAGTTCCGGCAGGCGAGCGACGGCGGCGTCGTATTCGTTCAGCGACGCTTCGGCGCCGCGCCATTGCGACTCAACGTCGGCGGCGTGCGCGCGGGCCTGCTCCAGCTCCCCCGCCAGCTTGACGACCGGCGAATCCTTCTTGTCGTTCATCGTCTTGGCGGTGAACCAACGCTCGTTGGCTTTGTCCAGACGTTCCTTGAAGTCGAGATCGCGACCGGTGATAAGTGTGCCGAGAACCGATTGAAGCGCGCCTTGGAGCGTCGTGTCCAATTCGCGCGGGCTGGGCAGGTGAAACGACCGTTGATCGAGCCAAAGCATCTGAAAGACTCCGGCTTGCGATGACTCGACGCCGATGATCTCGCGCAGTCGTTTCGTCGCATCTTTGCCGCGACTGAGGGTGGACCAACCGCCGCCCGATTGCTGTTCGAGGATCGATTGGCCTTCTTTTGTGCGAGCGTACGTCTTCATGATGCGATAGCGCTGGCCGGCATGCTCGAACTCGATGACAACATGCGGCGTCAACTTGCTTTGCCGGGGGATGGCGTTTTGGAGCGTATTTTCCTGGCTGTCGTGCAAATGATCAAAAAGGGTGCTGCGGAGCGCCTGCACCAGGCTCGACTTGCCCGTGCGGTTGGGGCCGTGCAGGACGACGATGCCGTCGGCGAGATCGGAAATCGCCACCGATTCGATGCAAGCCCAGTTATTGACCTGGATTTCGCGCAATATCATCGCCGGGCCTCCTTCGCGAAGCGGTACAGGAGCAACAGCGATTGTTGGGCGAGGTCCCTGACCGCAAGATCGGGACTGTTGGCCTCGGCCTTGAGGCGATCATAGACGGCTCGCACGACGCCTTCACCGGCCAGTTCATGCAGTTCGTCGTCGGTCGGCTCGGCGTAGAGCCGGCTCGTGTCGAGTTCGAACCAGCGATAATGCGACAGGATGCCGCCTTGATGGCCGCTGCGTGTGGCGTCGAGCGTGTCCAGGCGGAGCATTTCCTCCGCGGGAAGCGTGCCGACCAGATGCAAACGCAGCACTTGGTTATGCTTGTCGTCGCGACGATCGAGATCGTTGATTAGCCGATCGAGATCGTCGCGCGATTGCAGCGTTCGCGTTTCGTCACGCCACTGCAACGAAGCGGTGTTGATCGGTTCGATCGTGGGCGCGGCTCCGGCGCGGTCGATCGTGACGAGGAGCGCTCTGCCCATGCCGTCGCCGGTGAACAGCTCGCGAGCCGCATTGCTGTATGCCGACCAGCCGACTGAGACATCAGGCGCTTCGTGAAAACCCCACGGCTCGTGCGCGCCGGGATAGACGGTCCGCACGATGCCGGCTTGATCGACGGCCTCATAGTAGCGATGCCAATGGCCAAGCGCAAGATAATCGAGTCCCTTGGCGTCGACGGTGTGCCGGTCGATGAGATGATCATCGGGATGCAGCGTGGCGCGATCGTGGAAGCTGCCGTGGGCCAGACCGATACGGATCGTTGTGTCACCCGGCTTGCGCGGCGGAATCCAGCGAGCTGGATCGTCGAGCGAGTTCTTGGCGAACAGCGGACATGGATAGAGGATGCCGTCGGCAATCGGAACCGGCTCGTGACGATGCAGGACGCGTACAGGGCCATCGGCACACGTGCTCCAGGGCGGACGTTGGTAGACGCTGTCGGCGGTCCACGGATCGTGGTTGCCGGGGATGACGTAGACCGGGGCATCGGCCGATTCGAAAAGTTCGAGTGTGCGGCGGGCGGTCCCGAAGTCGACGTGGTTGTCGTCGAAGAGATCGCCGGCGATGAGGAGGGAGTCCACGCGATGCTGCTTGGAGGCTTCGATCAGCTTGCGCAGCGAGGTGAAGCGAGCCTCTTGGATTTCACCGTTTTTGACACCGAAGCGAGTGACGGAGAGACCCAGATGCAAGTCAGCGGCATGAAGAAATCGCACGGATGTCGTCCATGAAAAAGAAAACGCCTCGGGTTATTATACGCCGAGGCGTTCAGGTTGGTTTATCCCCACGATTCGCTGCGCTCATCAAGGGGGTTGGCGGCTACTTCTTCTTCTCTTCTTTCATCGGCGGT
>VGZI01000210.1 GCA_016872605.1 Planctomycetota bacterium | reverse complement strand
TCTCGGGAAGGTCGACGGGGCTGATCGGGCGGAAAACACCCCCTTCAAAAACGGCATGTACAGTGCTCATAATAAACTCCTCCTCAAAAATCATCTTATCATAGCCGTGGAATGAGCCAAGGAATTGTCAAACGCATTCCCCTCACTTCCGTTCAAACGCGTCTAGCGTTTCATGTACCGTCAATCAGCAGAATAACCCGTTCATGGTTAGGCACATTCTCGCGAGGCAGAGAATTCTGTTGCTTCCGATGATGGTTGGTGTAGACTTTACTCCATTCTGCGATGCCGGGACTCCTGTGTCGTACAAACTCTAGTTCCTGCGACGAAAGGCTCATTCAAATGGCCCATCCCCCCCGAAATTCTCCATCCTCACCTTCGCACTGTTCGTGTTCTTCATTCTTAGCAACGCCGCGTTCGCTCAAGGCAATCCACAGGGGGAAGCGGCATGCGGCGCTTGTTTTCTTGTTATCGCTGGCACCATCGCGCTGGCGGTCCTATATTTCATGCTCAATATCGCGATCTTGTTTTGGGTCGCCAAAGATGCAAAATCGCGCGGCATGGACGGCGCGATGTGGATCTTTCTCATCTTGTTTACCGGCCTCATCGGCCTTGCCATCTACTTGTTCTCGCGCCCCCAAGGGAACCTCATTCAATGCGCGTCGTGTGGCAACTTCCGGATGCAAGCGAGTAGAGTATGTCCGCACTGTTCAAACACTTGAAGTCACCTCGCAACTGTATAGCGCTTCTTGCCGTGTTGATGATCACCGGCGTGGCGGACAGCTTCCGCCGACCGGAGGATCAAGTGACGGGCTGGCTATATGTCCGCGCCGTCTATTTTTATCAATGGGCTGGTCGGCCAATGTTGAAGGGTAGAGTTCAGTGTAGGTTTCATCCGACCTGTTCGGAGTATTCGATTGGAGCAGTCGAAGTTCACGGAATCAGATGGGGGCTTTTCCTCACTTTCCAGCGGTTGGCCTCGTGCACCCCTGAAGCGCCGATCGGCGCCGAGGATCCTGTGCCACCAGCAGACTGAGCGCTTATTCCAGGCCCACGCGTCAAAGGCAGATCGGTATAATACACACTGCGGGAAAACCGCGCCCAAGACCATCAGGTGCGTTATGGTGAAAGACGAATTCCATTCGAAGTTGCGGCAATTCATGCACCAAGAACCATTCGTTCCGATCGCGGTAGATCTCGCGGATGGTCGTCGGCTCGTCATCCGGAAACCGCCGGTAGTGTTCAGCGATGGCGCCGCCAGCTACATCGACCCACAGGATGGCGCCTTGGTCGACTTTTTTTGCGAAGACGTGCAGAACATGCGGTTGGTCGAGTAGGAGACGCCCGCATGACCGACATGGAACTGGAGGCATCGGTTCGCGCCTACTGTCGGCGCCGGCCCTTCAAGCCATTCATCGTCGAATTCTTCAGTGGCGTCCAAGTCGTTGTCGACCATCCGGAGGGGATTGGTCCTCTCGATGGACTGTGGTTGTATCGGGGACCCAATCGGGCGCAATCGTTGTTCCCAAGTACTTCTGTCTGCCGCCTTCTGGATGCGGCCGCCGGCTAGTGGTGCAAGCACCGAATCGCATTGCGCCGGCCATTCAAGCCCTTCGCAACTGCATGCAAATGTTCCGCGCGGAACATTGTCGACGGTCTTGCCAAGCGGATTCTGCAACCGCGCGGCGCCGGGTGAGCGCTGAACGAAGAAAGGACGCCTCATCGTGTCGCGGCGGTTCGCAGGATTCTCGCCACGCGCTCGGCGACGATGCGTTCCTCGCCGGCGCCGAGCATGAACACCGAGATGCACACGCCGCGCTCGCCGGTGCCGGGGACTCGGCCGATTTGAATGGGCGGGTCGGCCTCGGCGAGGGCGCGGGTAAAGCGGTCGCGCGTGATGCGGACGCGTTTTTCGTCCCAGGCGATGATGAGGTGGGGCACGCAGTTGGCCGTGGTGGGCGTGATCGTCTCGCACTGCACGCTCGCAATGCCGCGCAGGGCCGCCTCGATGACGGCGATGCGGCGCTCCCACTCGCGCCGCTCCGCTTGATGATCGAGCCGAACGAAGCGTTCGACGGCGACCATGGCGGCGATCATGTCTTCCTTCGACACCTTGAGCGCCCGGCCGATGGTGCCGCAGCTGGGATTCGTGTTGAGCTTGGCGGCATTGATCAGTTCGCGCCGGCCCAGGAGCAGACCCGTATCGTTCGGCCCTCGAATCGCCTTGCCGCCCGAGAAGGCGACGAGATCGAAGCCGATGCGATTGTATTCGGAGAGCCGATCGACCGGCGGCGTGTCGGCGGCGGCGTCCAGCAATGTGGGAATGCGATGTTCCCGAGCCAACGTGATCCATTCGGTCCGGCGAATCCGGCCCGCGGCGTCGTCCTTGTTCATGAAAAACATCAGGGCCGTGCGGTCGTTGATCGCCCGGCGAACATCGGCGGCCGTCTCGACATCGATGAGCCGAACGCCGATGGCGGTGAGCTGGTTGTCGTAGCACGAATGATGCGTGCGCTGGAGAATCACTTCGTTTCGCATGCCGGTCGTGTCGGGCAGCCGGGCGATTCGCTTGCGGTCGTTGCGGGTGACGACGGCTGCCGTGCCGAGTTGCAATGCCCCGGCGGCGCCCGTCGTGACCAGCGCCGCCTCGACACCGATGGCCTTGGCAATGCGCTCGCCGACGCGATCCTGCAATTCCGCGAGGTTGACGAAGTGCCGGGATGCTTCCGTCCACGCGGCGACGACCTCGGGCGGCATGACCGACCCGCCGAGGTTCGTGACCGTGCCGACGCAGTTGATGACGTGCTTGAGGCCAAGCGATTCGTAGATCGATTGCCGCGCGGGTTGAGCGGCGAGCGCGGCAGGACCGAGAATGGTCGGCAACGCAAGTACGGCGCCGCTTTTGATTAGAGAGCGGCGCGTGAGCGTCGGTAAGCGTTTTTTCTTTTTCATGGGTTCGGCCCTTCGCTCGAGGGGTGCCTCGAAGTACGGCGAATCGGGAGACTCCAGCATAATTGCCGGTGGGAGTCCATACTTTCGAACGCCAACAGCGTTCTATCCCAAAGCCCAGGGTTGCGTACTCGCAACCCTGGGAAATCCGGTCCCAAGAATTTTCTACGCCAACGGCGTTGCATCATCGGGCAACAAGAATGGTCGTGATCCAGCCCCGTCGGGGCAATTCTTCATATGCTACTCGAGCTATATGATCGCGACTTTCCAGTAGCTCGCGGGGCTCACCCATTTCTCGTTGGCAGGGTCCACAATGGCCGCACTTGCACTCAGTTTGCGATCGGCCAGGTAGAACCAAAGGACCGTGTGCGTGTCGAGCAACAGCTTCATGGCATGTACTCGGCGAAGTCCTGCAAGTGGTCATCATCTTCCGAAATGATCGTCAGCATCCCTTTGCTGCGCCCTGGCATCGGGCGCGGTGTTTCACGCGGCATGGCAGTCAGCTTGGTCACCGGCTTGTCGTTCTGCGCACTCGGCGACAACTTGTCGATGACTTCGATCAAATGGCCTGCCACTTGTTCAACGGGCGTAGTTTGCACGATAGCCTCCCCACGCCGCGATGCGGGCGGCGGCCTATGTAAAAGGCGCCGATAGTTGCAATATTACTAGAAAGCATGGACTGTCGCTACGCTGCTTGCTTGTCAGTGGATCGTTCGGCAAAACCGTAGATTACGTTCGCGCGTAGCGCCAGCGAGTGGGGCGCCTGCCGGCGGCGAGGCCTGCCGGGTGCGCTCACTTCGCGAGCACGTGGGCAAGCTTCAGAAGGTCCAGATCGAGCGATTTCTTGTTCGCGATCACGACATCGAGCGGCGTCGTGGCGATCTCCCCCTTGATGAATCCGACAAGAACGCCGTGTTTGCCGTCCGCAAGTAGTTCGGTCGCTTTGGAGGCCAATCGGGTGGCGAGGAGCCGATCGAATGCGCCCGGCGTGCCGCCGCGCTGAACATGCCCCAAGATGGTTTCGCGTAGGCCGAACCCCGACGGATGCGGATGCGTGCGGAAGTAGTCGGCGAGGCCGGTCGCGTTGTACTGGGCGCCTTCGGCAACGACGACGAGCGCGTGGCCTTTGCCGCGCTCGCAAGCGCTGCGCAGTTCGCGGATGATGTCTTCGGGGTCGACCTTGACTTCGGGGATAACGACGACTTCGGCGCCGCCGGCGATGGCCGACATGAGAGCGAGATAGCCGCAATCGCGTCCCATGACTTCGACGAGAAAGGCTCTGCGGTGGGATTCGGCAGTGACTTTGAGTCGATCGATGGCTTCGACCGCGATGTTGAGCGCGGTATCGACGCCGATGCTGATGTCGGTGCCGAAGAGATCATTGTCGATGGTGGAGGCAACGCCGACGACGGGAAAGCCGAGACGGGCGAGGGCGTGGGCGCCGGTTTGCGAGCCGTTGCCGCCGATGACAACGAGTCCGTCGATGCGGCGGTTGTTGAGGATCTTCAAGGCGCGTGCCAGGCCGTCGGGCGTGGCGAATTCGGGACAGCGAGCGCTTCCCAGGATGGTGCCGCCGCGTTCGATGATGCCGCTGACGTCGCGGGCGGTCATCGCCACGAACTCCTCGCCGAGCAAACCGGCATAACCGTGGCGAATGCCGAACACGTGCATGCCGCGGTCGATCCCAGTACGGACGGCCGAACGAATGGCGGCATTCATTCCGGGCGAATCGCCTCCGCTGGTCAGGACACCGATCGTCTTCATGGATCCCCCGTCGTCGTGACTCGGGCGAATATCGATCCGGCGGCAACGGGCCGCCCGCGGGTTGTCTTATCGGGTTGCTGGGCAAGAACCCAGCGTGCGGATGAACGCCGGGATCGTGAAAAAAGAATGAATCGCGACACCAAGAATCCTCGAACAGCTGCGACGATCATTGGTATTGTGTGCTTGTCGGCGGATCGTCTTCGTATTTCCGTAGACTACCTGCCAGGGTTCCAGAGTGTTTTTTTCCTCGTGCTCAGCCCCCCTGCGAGACGGCGGACTTGGGCGAGCCCTTTTCGAACTACTCCCAAAGGGGTGAGTCGCGTCATTGGCCGTTCCACAGACTTGGAGCTGCTCCCATGAGTGATTTCGCAGGCCAACGTGGCTGGATCTTCGGGCTTACGACGCTCGCGCTCGCCGTCTTGTTGACGCACACCATTTCCAACGCTCGGTCCACGCCCGAAGAATCCAAGCGGCCGATCGACGGGCCGCAAAAACGGGCCGAGGCGCTCGGCATCAAGTTCGAGAAACTCAAGCCCGCCTATCTCAACTGGTGCAATCGCTCCGGCAAAATGCTCTACACCTGCGGCTTCTCGAGCAAGACCAAGGGCACGCTCGGCAAGGACCTGACCGTCCAGCAAGGCTACGAGGCCGCCAAGGAATGCGCCGTCGATATCCTCCGCGCCGTCTGGGATCGCCATGGCACACTCGACGGCTTGCGTGTCGTGAAGGTGCTCGGCTGCGTCCACGCCACGCCTGACTTCGCCGATCATCCCAAAGTCATCAACGGCTGCTCCGATATGCTGCACGAAATCTTCGGCAAAACAACCGACGGCCACCACGCCCGCAGCGCGCTGGGTTTTTCGTCCCTGCCGTTCGGCGCGGCCGTCGAGATTGAAGCGATTTTCGAGATCAAGGATTGACGCGCAGTTGTCGTATCGTCGTATATTATCAGCCACTCAGCAACGAATCTCGAGGAGGACGCATGCGCTACCTATCGACCCTTGTGATCCTGGCCGCTTGTGCGCTGCCGGCGTCGGCCAACGTCAAGCTGGCGCCGATCTTCGGCGACAACATGGTGGTGCAACGCGAGATGGCCGTTCCTATCTGGGGCACGGCTGCGCCGGGTGAAGCGGTGACCGTGACTTTCTCCGTCCAAACGAAGATGACCAAGGCCGACGACAAGGGCGCCTGGAAGGTCCAACTTGATGTGCTCAAAGCCGGTGGGCCGTTCGAGTTGACTGTCTCCGGCGCCAACAAAATCACTCTGAAGAACGTGCTCGTCGGCGAGGTCTGGGTTTGCTCCGGTCAATCGAACATGCAGTGGGCCCTCAAGCAGACCGAAAACGCCGACGACGAAATCGCCAACTCGACGAATGATCAACTTCGCCTCAACCAGGGGAGCTGGCAGGTTGCGGGGCCGAAATCGTCGGGCGGATTCTCGGGGACCGGCTACTACTTTGGCAAGGCGCTGCAAAAAGCGCTCGGCGTACCGGTCGGCCTGGTCAATCGCTCGGTCGGCGGCACGTCGGCACGGCTATGGACGAGCAAGAACGCCATCCTCGATGAGCCGCTCATGAAGCTGTACGTCGAGAGCATCCTCGGCAAGGACGGCAAGGCCAACGTGGGCAACCTGTACATGGGCATGATTCGGCCGCTGCAGCCGATGGCGATTCGCGGAGTCATCTGGTACCAAGGCGAGAGTGACGCCGGCCGGCCCGCCGAATACGCCGAACTGATCCAGACGATGATCCGCTCCTGGCGCAGGGACTGGGGCCAGGGCGATTTCCCATTCCTGTACGTGCATCTTGGCGCCATCGGCGGCGTGCCGAAGACGCCCAACGACATCGGCTGGGGCCCGATCCGCGAGGCTCAAGATGCCGCGCTCAAGTTGCCCAACACTGGCGTGGCGGCGTTCCACGACAGCGATTCGGACCTGCATCCGCGCAAGAAGAAAATCGCCGGCGACCGATTGGCGCTCACGGCTCGCGCCCTCGTTTACGGCGAGAAGATCGTCTCCTCGGGACCGGTGCTGGACAAGCTTGAAAAAACCGGCGACGCATTGATCGTGCACTTCAAATCGGTCGGCGGCGGACTCGTCAACAAGGCCGACAAGGGGCCACTGAAGGGTTTCGCCATCGCCGGCAGCGATGGTCAGTTCCAATGGGCCGACGCCGAGATCAAGGGCAACGCCGTTCGCCTGACGAGCAAAGCGGTCGCGGCGCCCGAGTTCGTCCGCTATGGCTTCGCGAGCAATCCTCGGGCGACGCTCTACAACCGCGAGGACCTGCCGGCGTTGCCGTTTCGTACGGATCGAGCCGCGGTGGGGAAGAAGTGAGGCACGTGTGACATGATTGCGACGACGACATCTGACAGAATCGGCTCCCTCCCGGTGGGGCGAAGTCGCCTGCGCTCCATCCCCCCCACACCGACCGTCCCCCACAAGGGGGGAGGGAGCACAGACGTATTTCGCTTCATAGCCGCGGTCTGCTTGGCGCTTGGCACTGTATCGGTCGTCATCGGCCAAGCTCCATCCGCACTGCCCAAGATTGCCGCCGTCGATTACGACGAGCGCGGCGCCTTTCGCGTTAATGCCAAGCCGTTTTTTCCGATCGGCCTCTATGATGCTCCGGTCGACGAGCGGACGTTGCGCGAACTGCGAGGCTTTGGCTTCAACGTGCTCGTCTGCGACGCAAAAGCCTGCGCTGGGTTGCCGGCGAAGGGTTTCTATGGGATGGTCCATACCGACAAGAAGATCGATGACCTGAGCGGTGTTTTCATGGGCGTCGGCGCCGACAGCCCGGCGCTGATCTTTCGGAAGAATCTCCTCAAACAGGTCGCGGAGGCCAACGCCAAGACGCGCTCCGCCGTCCCCGGTCGGCCGATCATGAATGCCATCGGCTACTGGCCGGACGAGCCCAAGGGCGTGGTGAAGGGCGTGCTGCCGTCGAAGGCGCTCTACGAGGACCTCGTCGCTGCCATCGACGTGTCGGGGCCGTACTTGTACCCGATCCCGTATCAGCCCGTGTCCAGCGTCGGCGATGCGGTGGCCCGCGCTCGTATTGCCTCCGGCGGCAAGAAGCCGATCATCGCGATCCTCCAACTCTTCGTCTGGGACGCGAAGGACCGTTACCCCACACCAGCGGAACTCCGCTGCATGGCCTTTCTCGCCCTCGTCGAAGGCTCGCACGGCATCGGTTATTACTCGTACGGCTCCATCAACGGCCGGCCCAAGACGAACATCGCCGAGGTCCAGCCGGAACTGTGGAAAAGCGTCAGGAAGCTGAATCACGACATCGCCGACATCGGTCCACGGCTGTTAGCCGGCGCTGCATCGAGTGACTTGACACTTGCCAAAGATACACTGGCGGTGAAGATGAAAGTCGTGCGCGAGCAATCCGCGTCGCTTGCCGTACTTGTGAACTCAGCCGCAACGTCGCAGGCGGTGAAGTTGATGGCGCAGCCAGGCTTTCGCGGGCAGCTCACTTCTCACGACGGCAAACGGCTTACGATCAAAGACGGCGCCGCCACGTTGATGCTCGAACCATTCGGGGTCGCGATCATTCACGTGAATCAGCCCTCGTAGCTTAGTAATCGCGACCCGTGATCATTTCCAGATTGTCACCAAATGCAGGAGTGGTTGCCATGGTTTGGAACAGAATCATCGAACGAGCATTTTTCATGTTGGTGGGCATCGGCTTGTGCCTGCCACCAACCACCGCAGGGGAAGCGAAATCACCTCCGCCACCCGCAAAGGCAAAGCAACTCCTGGCCGGCGTCGCCAAGGTCGAGATCACCAACAAGAAGGTCTTTCCCATCAATGACCCGTTGTACGTCAAGGCGCTCGTGCTCAAGTGCGGGCCGACCACAACGGCGATCGTCACGGTCGACGCCGTCGCTATCGGCGAGATCGGCTACATCGGCAACGACTATCTTCCCAAGGTGCGCGCTCGAATTCAGAAGGAGCTCGGCATCGCGCCCGAGAACGTCGTGGTGAACGCGAGTCATTGCCACGCCAGGCCATGTGCCGACGTCGACGACAAGACCGTTCAAGCCGTGACGGATGCCGCCAAGGCGATGGTTCCTGTAACGGTCGGCGTGGGCGTCGGCTTTGAGAATCGCATTTCGGAAAACCGCCGGCTCAAGCTCAAGAACGGCAAGGAGGTCGATGTTCGCCACGCCTATTCCCTGCCGCCGGACGAAGAGATCGCCGGAGTTGGGCCGATCGATCCGCATATCGGCATCCTTCGGCTCGACCGCAAGGATGGCAGGACGCTGGCCGTGGTTTACAACTTCGCGTGTCACCCGATCATGGGGCTTCCCAGCGGCGAGAACACGGCTGACATCGTCGGCTTCGCATCGCGTGTCATCGAAGACAATCTCAGCGACGGAACGGTCGCTCTCTTCGTGCAGGGTTGCGCCGGCGATATCAATCCGGTGCTGTACAAGGATGTCCATCAGCCGCGCAATGCCGAGCCGCTGGGCAACATGCTTGGCCTGAGCGTGCTCAAGGCGGTGCGGAAAATCAAGTGCGTCGAGAGCGATGCACTGACGATTCTCCCGGAGAAGCTCGGCCTGCCGCGCGCTGATAACTCCAAACGCATCGACGGCATGGTTCTAGAGCAGGCCAGGCTGCTCAAGTCGCTGAAAGGAACGAGCCTGAACCTGAGAACGTTTCTGCCGCTAGCCGTGAAGTACCAAGCGTCACCGGAGTTTCCTTCGTACTATTCGCATCGCTACCTGCACGAGAAGAAGCTAGGCCGCGACGATCTCACGCGCATGGATGAGGCGAATCGCAATGCCATGAAAGCATACATGGCCAACATCTACGTCATGGAAGAGCTCACGCGGCTACAAACCAATCTGGCGCTCCTGCGGAAACACCACGAGACGAATCGCCTGGCCGAGATGAAACCGTTGGTGGTGGAAGTCGTCGGCATGCGTATCGGCGATTTCGTCCTGGTCACGTTTCCCGGCGAATTGACGGTTGAGATCGGCCTGAACATCAAGAAGGCGTCGCCGCACAAGCACACCTTCGTAGCGGGGTACACGAACGGGTACATCTACTACACGCCGACCGCCAAGCAGTTAGAGAACGTCGGCGGCGCCCAGGAGGATAGCGACTGTCTTGTGGCGTCGGCCTGGCAGCGGATGTTCGAAGAACGCGTGGCTCAGATGCTCAAGAAGCTGTGAACGCTTCAGTTCTTCTCCGCCGATGCCTTGGGCGCCTCACGACAGGTAGTCCAGAAAATCGCGTTCACCAGTAGACGGCGGAAACTCTCGTTCTGAAAATCCTCCGGCGATCCCATCGTCGAGTAGAAGATGCGCACCCCTTGGTGCTCATGGACCCAGGTTGCGGGGGCCTTGACTTTCTTGTCAGACTCGACGACTTGAAGGACCAGCGCGGTTTTCGAAAGCTCGAATCGGTACGCGCCGCGCGACGCAATCGGGCCGACTCCATCGAGCACGGGATGCGCCTTCTGGCCGTCGGCCGTCACGGCCTTGAACGGCGCGGTGTAGCTCCCGGGGCCAAGGTACGTCCCGCCCAGCACTTTGCTGAACACCTCGTTGTCTTTTGGCTGAAATGCATGGCTTGCCGTCCGCAACGCCACGACCCCCTTGCCTTTCTGCCAGTGCTTGCGAAGAAGCACCATCTGCTCTTCCGGCAAGTCCATGCGGCGAACGAAGAGAAGCATGACATCGGCCGATTGAAGCGCGTCAAGGTTCG
>VGZI01000209.1 GCA_016872605.1 Planctomycetota bacterium | reverse complement strand
ACCAGGCTGGAATAACTGTCTACGAGGAAGCGGCCAACGCCTACCTTGCGTTTGTTCCCGTCTTTTTCCACCCCGGCGACGCCCAGGGCAAACCCGTGGGCCGCAATCCGGCGATTGAGATCCCCTACAACAAATCCAAGTTTGTCGTCGTCGCTCCCGACACGGTCGAGCTGCATCTGTTTACCAGCAACGACTCCATTCAATGGCAGCGGCGCGGCGACCACGAGCCGTTCATTGGACTGGGGCCGGACGGCGCCTTCGACAGCCGGCAGATCTACAACGGTGTGGGCTATGGTGTGGTAGGTGATGAGATCTGGCTCTATTATTCCGGATTTGACGTTACCCACACTGGCGGGCTTCGCGAGCCACAACCTTTCGAGCGACGCCTGGGCGTCATCAGCAGGGCGATCTTGCGGCTGGACGGATTCGTTTCGGCGAATGCCGGCAACGCGGGGGGCGAACTTGTCACCAAGCCGCTCATCTTCACCGGAGACCGTTTGGAACTCAACGTCGATTGCGGCGCCGGCGGGCATGTCGATGTGGAACTGCAAACGACCGAGGGCAAGCCACTGCCGGGCTTTTCCTTGGATGACAACGACCGCGTCTATCATAACAATTTGCGCAAGACCGTGACCTGGAAAGGCAACGCCGACCTTTCACGGCTCGCCGGCACACCGGTGCGATTGCGGCTGGCCATGCGGAATGCCAAACTCTACGCCTTTCAATTTCCCAGCAAGGGATGATTGAGGCTCGCGGCCAAAACCCGCACGCGATTCCAGGCAAGAAATGAAAGGAATGGTTCTCCATGATGTCTCCATTTCGATGCGTTTCACTTGGTCTCGTCATCGCCTTATCTGTTGGGAGAGCTGGCGCGTTTGACGACGATTTTCAATTCCGTGTCGAATCGAATCTGCGCGCGGGCGTGGTCGGGCATGTGCGACCAACGAACGGCGTTCGTGATCCCATTCGTGCCGGCGTGCTCTTGCTTGATAACGGAGATACGCGAGCCGCGATCGTTACCCTGGACTTGATTGAAGCATCGAGTGACATGGTTGCCCAGCTACGTGAAGCGATTGCCGAAAAAACCAAGACGCCGGCCAAGAACATCCTGGTCGCAACGTCGCATAATCACTCGGGACCGGGCTGGTCGCGTGAATACAAAGAGCTGTCCAAGACAGGAATCCTGCAACGATCGGCCGACGCGGGCCAGACCTGGAACAAGCTCAACGTCCCCGGCACGGCCTACTATCCTCGCTCGGTGCAGTCGAAGGACGGACGCATCTTCGTCTTAGGCCACGTCGGCGGTGACGACCCCTATGGTAAGGTCGATCAGTCGATCGTGATGGATTCGTTTCGACTGGTCGCTGCCGACCTTCCTGCGAAAGATCGAGCGTCACCGCCGTCGGACACACTCACCGGCGAACGCATTCCTCTCGGCGATGACGACGACTACAAGCCGTGCCTTGTGATGCTTCCCTCTGGCGAACTGATCCTGGTTGCGTTCCACCAGCACAAACGCGGGGGCAACAAAGTGATGGAGCAGAACTTACTGTTCCGCTCCAAGGACGGCGGCAAGAGTTGGTCGAAGGCCGAAAAGCTCGATCTGCTCGGCCGCGAGCCGTATCTCACTTTGTTGAAGGACGGCACGCTCTTCATCACCGGTCATCTCCTCGCAAACGACGTTCGGAACCAATGGGGCTACACCTGCGGCTTCCTGCATCGCTCGACCGACCGCGGCAAAACGTGGGAGTCGATCCGTGTCGAGTCCGAGGGAATCAAGCCGAAAGCGTCCAACCATACGACGCGCAACGTGTTGCAACTGGCAGACGGTACGCTCCTGCTCGGCGTCGATTACGATGGCGGCGATGGCCCCTTCTTGATGTGGCGTTCAAAGGACAACGGCAAGACCTGGGACAAGACCGTTAAGTGCGAACCAAAAGACTTCAAAAGCAAGTACGGCTTCTTCGGCGGCGAGACCTGGCTGTGGCAGGCGAAGTCCGGCAAGATCTGGGCGCTGGTTCGCGTCGATAGCAACGAACTGCCGATCAAGGACAAACCCATCACGGCGAAAAACGACCAGGCCGACCACTGCATCCTGTTCTCGTCGAAGGACGAGGGCAAGACCTTCGACCGCATCCGCGACTTCGGCGACTACGGCGAGATGTACATGTCGCTGCTGCGTTTACAGGACAAGCGTCTGCTCTTGACCTTCACGGTCCGCGACCTGAGGCCGTCGCTGGGCGTGCGGGCGATTGTGGGAACGGAAACCGGGGACGGCTTCGAGTTCGATTTCTCGAAGGACCGCATCATGCTCGACACGCGCACGCCGATCGGGAAGTACCAGGGCGGCGGCTTTGGCCCGACAGTGCAGTTGAAAGATGGGACTCTGGTCACGTCCTACTCCTACCGCGGCGCAGACGACAAGACGCATCTCGAAGTGGTGCGCTGGAAACCTCCCACACGTATCAAATAACCGGAGATTTCTCATGACGCTCTCTTGACGTTCCCTTCGTCGGCCTTCGGTTGCCTCGATGGCGACGACGCCTACGGCTCCGTGGTTCAATCCGTCATGATGGACAGCTTTAAGCTGCTTTGAGCTGCTAAACCCGCTTGCGATTCCAGGCAACACAGGAAAGGAATGCTCTCCATGAAGTCTCCAATTCGGTTCGTCTTACTGGGCCTCGTCATCACTTCATTGGTTGGGAACGCTGGCGCGTTTGACGAGGGCGATTTTCAATTCCGCGTCGAATCGAATCTGCGCGCGGGCGTGGCCAAGGTCGATATCACACCGCCGCCCGATACTCCGGTGGTCGGGCATCTGCGGCCAACGAACGGCGTTCGTGATCCCATTCGTGCCGGCGTGCTCTTGCTTGATAACGGAGATACGCGAGCCGCGATCGTTACCCTGGACTTGATTGAAGCATCGAGTGACATGGTTGCCCAGCTACGTGAAGCGATTGCCGAAAAAACCAAGACGCCGGCCAAGAACATCCTGGTCGCAACGTCGCATAATCACTCGGGACCAGGCTGGTCGCGCGAGTCCGCTTGGGGCCGTGACATGGTTGCCAAGATCGGGGCGGCCTCCGCCGTTGCCGCCAAGCAAATGCGGCCCGTGACCATCGGTTACGGGGAAGACCGGATCGACTTCAATATCAACCGTCGCAAGGTGATTGATGGCCGGGCAGTGGTTCGGCTCAATCCAGATGGCCCGTGCGACCATCGCGTCAAGGTGCTGAGGTTCGACGACGGCAAAACGCTTGAGCCGATGAGCGTCCTCATGCATGCCGTTTGCCATCCCTGTGTCTTCACGTGGGGCGACAAGTTGACGCCGCCTTTCCCCAAGGGCTTCCCCAAAATCAGCGCCGACTTCCCAGGCGAGGCCCAGTCCTTTGTCGAAAAGGTCTACGGTCCCAAGACTCATGCCATGTTCTTGCAGGGATGCGCCGGCGATATTCGGCCGAACTTGCCCGGTTTGCCGTACCGTTGCGGCGACGAGGCGGACATCAAGTGGGCGGGCCGAAGCCTCGGGTGTGCCGTGGTGCGCGCCGTCGATCGCAGCGTTGTCCGGGAGGCGCTTGCGAAACGAAAGACGATCTATCCGCTCCGATGTGCGACGAGCAGGATCGAACTCCCTGGCAAAAAAGCCAAGCTGGTCTGCGAGATGCAGGCACTTCGCGTCGGTGATTTTCTGTTACTGACCATTCCCGGCGAGCCGATGGTCGAATACGGCTTCAAGATCGAGAAGGCCATCGCCGACCGAGCGATCCCGATCGTCGTCGGTTACGCCAACGGACATCTTGGCTACATTTGCACCGCCGAATCGTATAAGTACGGCGGATACGAGCCGAACACTTCGCCGTTGCTTCCGGAGGCCGAGCCCATGATTCTGGCTGAACTCGGCCGCCTGGCTGACCGAGTGCTTGCCGACGTGTTTGAGTCTTTCAAGCCCAACGCAAAGTAATCCGATCGCTGCTGAGGCTACTGCAAGCTGTAGGAGCGGACTTTCGTGACTCAAGGAAACCCCCGACTCGGGAGTTCATCATGCTCTCGTGGAAAAGTTCGCTGCAATTCGCCCTTCTGTCGCTGTCCGTATGTTCGACGGTACGGGCGGCTGATGATCGCGTAATAAACATCTCCGTCACCATCGACCGCGGACGCGACTTGGGCCAAAACTTTGGCTCATTGTTCGAAGCGCTCAGCGACGACGGTAAGCTGGTCGTTGGAGCTGGGTTTCAGGGCCTTTACAACACGCAGTTCCGCGCCGATCGGCATGCAATCCAGTTCTATGTGCGTCCGACGGATGGCAAGCGAGCATTCACGCTCGAAAGACTTCCTCGGCCCAACAACCTGTGTGGAACCTACCTTTACAGTCGCGACGAGGCCGTCTACTCCACCTACGGCACGGTTCGGGCCTGGAATCAGAAAACGCACGAATGGCGGGACGTGCCGGGTATCGGCAGCAGCGATGAGGCCATGCGCGTCGGCAACGCTTTGTTGGAATTTGGCAACAGCACGGTGAAGTATCGCGGCAAGACCATCTTGAATCCGCCGAGCGCGGGCAGCTATCAACGCTTCTTCTACGCACATGGCCATCTTTGCTTTTATCACGTCAACCGCGGCGACGCCGGCTACCGCCTGTATCAGCGCGACAGCGGAGGATTCAGCAAACTTCATGCCTGTCCATGGACGCCGGGCCAGGATCGCGTTGATCTCGCCAGGGCAATCATCCATACGCTTCCCGTGGTCGGTGAAACCACATTTGCCTGGGGCCAGTTCGCCAAGCAAATCGTCACGGGTTCCAATATCGGCGGGTTCTACATCTTCGAGGATGGCGCGTGGCGCATGCTCCTCAAGCCGAACCTTGCCGTCAGCTATCAGCTCTACTCGACCGCGGTCTACCATGATCGATTGCTCATGGGGCAGTATCCCACGGGTCGCTTGTTCGAATATGATGGCAAGAAGATCACCGACCTGGCGGGTTGGCCTCCGAAACTGGATGGAGTTTCCGGCAGCGCCCGGGAGGCGCAAACCACCGTCATTTATGGTGGCGATCTGTTTGTCGGCGTCTGGCCGTGGGGCGAATTGTGGCGGTACAACCCCGACAGCAAGGCCTGGGCGTTCGAACGTCGCATGTTCGACCATCCCTCTCTCTCCGATAAGATTGTCCACCCCTACGACATCGAAAGCCGCGACAGCGCCGTCAAGAACCTGTGGGGCCAACGCGTCACCAGCCTGGTTACCAGCGGCCCGGACTTGTTCATCTCGACATCGGCGAAATGGCCGGCTGAATGGGACGCAAAAAAATTCCCCTTCTTGGCGCCCGAAAAATGGAAGTCCTATGGCTCGGTTTATCGTTTGACGATGCCGGGCCACCTCGGGGCGGCCACAAAGTGGACCGATGGGCCGACCAAGATGGAGTTCATCATCCGTGGGTCCAGGGTCTCGATCACTCAAGACGGCGAGCCGCTTGCCGCCGTCACGCTGACCGGTCCTTTGGCAGAACGCCTGACGGGCATGACACGACTCAAGAACCTGAGATGGGGAGACGGCATCTACGGGCGGTTCAGCGGCAAGGCGATGGATGGAGTGGTCAAGGTCCAGTGATGGTGCGAGGCAAGACCTCATTAGCTGCGGCGGGCGCGGGAAGCCAGCGACCGCCTGTTAGCGCCGGGACTACAGGAAACATTCGAGGACAGGGTAGCTGGGCTATCGAGAACTCTGTAAGGTGACAACGCGTAATTCTCGTGATCACCGCTTTATGAGGAATACACCATGGCCACAATTCCGTTGTTCAAGGCCCGGTTCGTTCTCCTGGCTGTCGGGACCATCGCTGTGGTCGTGAGTCTGTTTCTGGGAACTGCGACCGAACCCGCCACGCATGCGGCGGCCGGGGAGGCGAAAAAGGGGTTCATCGACGTTACCGAAGCAATGGGTTTGAAAGGGATGAGCGGCGGAACCGCTGCCTGGGGCGATTTCGACAACGATGGCTGGGTCGATCTCTGTGTGGGCGGCCAAGTGTGGCGCAACGAGAAGGGGAAGAAGTTCATAAAGGTTGCCGATGTGGCCGGCGAAGCGATCTGGGGCGACTTCGACAATGATGGTTATCTCGACCTGTTCTGTTACGGAAGCGGAAGGCTCTTTCGTAACATCAAAGGCGTCAAATTCGAGGAAGTGAAAATCCTGCCGAAGCTGCCGGGACGAGTTTGCCTGGGGGCTACCTGGGGCGATTTCAACGGCGACGGCTTCCTCGATCTCTACCTAGGCGGCTATGAGATTTGGCCCGACAAAGAGTATCCCGACATCATCCTCATGAGTGAAAAAGGCGAACGCTTTGTCGAGACCTGGCGACAGACTCGAATCCTGCGCGCCCGCGGAGTCACGGCTGCCGATTTCGATGAAGACGGCCACCTCGACGTGTTCGTCTCGAACTATCGGCTCCAGCCCAACCTGCTCTGGAAAAACGACGGCAAGGGCAAGTTCACGGACATTGCCCACGCTTATGGCGCTGCCGGCAACCAAAAGCTCGGAGCCTACGGACACACGATCGGCTCGGCCTGGGGCGATCTCGATAACGATGGTCATCTCGATCTCTTCGTCGGCAACTTCAGCCATCCGCCGGACTACCAGGATCGCTCCCAGTTTCTGCGCAACAAGGGACCCAAAGGCAAATGGCATTTCGAGGACATGACCAAGACTGCCAAGCTGCGCTGGCAGGAATCGTACGCCTCACCCACCTTGGGGGACTATGACAACGACGGGTTGCTCGATCTTTACTTCACGACGGTTTACGCCGGCGATAAGAGCGTCCTCTATCGAAACCTGGGCAAATGGAAGTTTGAGGAGATCAAGGCGAGCGCGGGAATCACGCCGGCGCTGACCTATCAGGCGGCCTGGGCCGATTTCGACAACGACGGCCAACTCGACCTGGTCACCGGCGGCAGACTCTTCCGCAACCCGGGAACCAAAAACCATTGGCTAAAAGTGCATCTCGAAGGCGGCGGCAAGGTGAATCGCGCGGCCATCGGCACGCAGGTTCGCGTGCGCCTCGGCGAGCAGACGCTCACGCGGCAGGTCGAAGGCGCCACGGGCCAGGGCAATCAGAACGATCTCACCGTGCACTTCGGCCTGGGCAATCACAAGGATCAGGTCAAACTGGAAATTCGCTGGACGGACGGCACGCGCCAGGAACTCGAAACGGCGGTGGATCGAATCATCACCGTCAAACGCGACGAAGGCAAGTAGCGGGCGCGAACGAAATGAGCTGCCGTTTGTTTGGCGACGCTTGGTCAACCTGAATCGCCATCTGGGTATCGACCCGAATCTAGCGATACGTGGGGTAACGCGAATTAGCCGCATGCGTTTCGCAAGAAGAAATCCAACAGCCCCTGACTTCGCAAATGGCTCGATTGACTTCTCAGATGCTTGACGATACATCGAAGTATGGTAGACTAAATGGAATTTTCCGGTTGTGCCTGCCTTCTTCCCACCTTGAAGAAACCATGATGACAAACCACCATCCCATGGACCGACGTGCGTTCCTTGTCGCCGGCGGCCTCGGTTTCTTTGGGCTCAACCTCACCTGATGGAAGACGGCAGGCCGCTTCTAGAACTGTTCTAGGCGTGACCAGGCGTGACCCTATTCGGATGCTCACCAAGGGATAATGAGACATGCGAACACCACCACCCAAGAAGACTCCAGGCTTGCCCCGGCGTCGCTTCCTGCAGAGTACGCTTCTGGCCGGCGGCCTGGGCTGTGGCCTGGGGGATTTTCTTCGTCTCCGTGCCCAGGCGACGCAGCCCGGCCTGCGCCAGCCTGACACGGCGGTCATCCAGATTTGGCTCGGTGGCGGGCCCAGCCAGTTCGAGACGTTTGATCCCAAGCCCGACGCTGAGGTTGAATTTCGCGGACCCTACCAGCCGATCCGCACCCGACTTCCGGGCATTTTTTTTTGCGAGAAGCTTCCGAGATTGGCAGCCTTGGCCGACCGGACGGCCATCATCCGCTCGGTGACCCACACCACTTACGACCACATGACAGGGGCTTTGTGGTGCTCCACCGGCTACCCCACGACCAATGCCACGATCCTGCACCCCTCAAGTGGGTCGGTCGCGGCAAACTTTCGTGGCGACCGCCATTCAGGACTTCCCGCTTACGTGCAGCTATCCGAGGAACAGACTCGAAACCCGGAGTTAGCCCGCGTCATGGGGCCGGGACACCTGGGCGCGCGGTCCAGTCCGTTTACCATTCTGCAAGACCCTTTCGTCAACGAGTATCAGGCTGACAAAGTCGCGGTGGCCGTTGCCAACCTGCGATTGGCGGACGATGTTACCTTGGCGCGAAGCCAGGACCGCACCACGCTCCTGGCCAGTCTCGACCGCACCCGTCGCGCGGCTGACGCGCTGCAAGAGTTCGACCACTTCCACAGGCAGGCGCTCGACATGGTCACCAGCGGCACGGCCCGACGGGCGTTCGACCTGAATCAAGAACCCCTGGCCGTTCGGCGGCGATACGGCGAGCATCGCTGGGGCCAGATGGGCTTACTCGCTCGCCGGTTGGTCGAGGCCGGCACGACGTTCGTCACCCTGAACACGGCCCCCGATTCGCTTTGCTGGGACTGGCACCGCCACATCGTCAATGACAATCGCCCCGCCGACGGATCGGATGGCCCAACCCGAGGCATGGACATTTCCGGCCCGCCTCTGGATCAGATGATCTCGGCTCTGATTGACGACATTTACCAGCGCGGCCTGGACCGGAAAGTGTTGCTGGTCGTCTGGGGTGAGTTCGGCCGCACGCCACGCGTCAATGCGACAGGTGGTCGTGACCACTGGGGGGCACTGATGAGCATTCTGCTAGCGGGCGGAGGGTTGCGCGTCGGCCAAGTCGTCGGCGCTTCCAGCAGCAAAGGAGAAACGCCGCGAGACCGACCCGTCAGCCCGACCGAGGTGCTGGCCACGATCTACCGACACCTTGGGATCGACCCCCACGGGCACACGGAAGACCGGTCCGGGCGGCCGTTCGCCATCCTCCCCGATGGCGAACCGATTCGAGAGTTGATCTAACGCCTGACCGATGGGAATGAGACTGTACTTATTGGCGGGGCACAGGGTCTACTGGCCTGCTGGCCTGCAAGAATACAGAGTTCGATTCCACCTTTTCCCTGGTGAGAGAGAAATTGGTTGGCATAGCCCTACCATCGCAATTCACCCGTGATATGGGTGGAGGAGCTTTCTGTGCGACTTTGCCTCGCCTTAGTTGTTTTCGCGCTGGCGACGGGTTCGCCCGTCGCCCAGTCGGTGGACTATCTCAAGGAGGTGAAGCCGCTGCTCGTGTCTCGTTGCGGGTCCTGCCATGGGGCGCTGACGCAGAACTCCAAGCTCCGACTGGACACCGCGGCTTTCATCAAGAAGGGGGGACGAAGCGGACCGGCAATCGTCCCTGGTAAGAGCGATCAGTCTCTTTTGATCGACGCCGTTCTTGGCCGGAATCACACACGTATGCCTCCCCAAAAAGAGGGGCCTCCTCTGACCACGGCACAGGTTGCGATCCTCAAAGAATGGATCGACGCCGGCGCACCCGCGCCCAAAGATGAACCCATACCAGCCGACCCGCGAACGCACTGGGCGTTTCAGAAACCCGTGCGATCAGCAATTCCAAAGACCTCCGATAAAACCTGGAGTCGCAACCCAATCGATAGCTTCGTCGCCGCCCAACACGCCGAACATGGATTAACCCCACTACCCATTGCAGACAAGGCGACGTTGCTTCGTCGCGTGACATTGGATCTGACGGGGCTGCCGCCGACGCGCGAGCAACTCCACGCGTTCCTGGGCGACACGTCGGCCGATGCGTACGAGAAGGCTGTCGATCGCCTGCTTGCCTCGCCACAGCATGGCGAGCGGTGGGCGCGACACTGGATGGATATCTGGCGGTATTCCGATTGGTACGGCCGTCGGCAGGAGAAGGACTGGCGCAACAGCAGCCCTACGCTTTGGCGTTGGCGGGATTGGATCGTCAATTCGCTCAATGCAGATAAGGGTTATGACCGCATGGTCCAGGAAATGCTCGCGGCGGACGAGATCGCTCCCGAAGACGACGGCGCCCAGGCTGCGACGGGCTTTCTGGTCCGCAACTACTACAGCTTGAATCACGACACGTGGATGAAGGATCAAGTCGAACACACCGCGAAAGCACTTCTCGGTTTGACGCTTAACTGTTGCCATTGCCACGACCATAAATACGATCCGATTTCCCAGGAAGAGTATTTTCGCTTTCGAGCATTCTTTGAACCGCTTGGGTTGAGGCAAGATCGAGTCCCCGGAGAACCCGATCCCGGACCGTTTCAGAAATACAATTACAGCGGCTCCGGCAAGGTCATTGCGAGCGGACTCGTGCGTGCGATGGACGAGCGACTTGACGCCAAGACGCGGATGTATCGCCTGGGTAACGACCGCGACTTCCTGTCGGACCGGCCTCCGGTGATGCCAGGAGCCCCGGCCATTGTCGGCGGCGCTCGGTTGAAGATCAATCCAGTGACGTTGCCGCTGGCCGCGAGCTACCCGGGGTTGAAGAAGTTCATCCAGGACGAAGAGATCGCAGCGGCGGCGCAAGAGCTGGCCAACGCCCGCGCCATGCAGCCAGCCGATCCGCTGCGA
>VGZI01000208.1 GCA_016872605.1 Planctomycetota bacterium | reverse complement strand
GTCCTGGCAGGCGGGACGCATCGGCGTGATGACGCCCATGCGTGGCTCGGTGCTGGAGACGTCGAACGCCGCCGTCGAGCCCCCCTTGCCGCCGCGCGTGAAAATCGTGTCGAAACAGCCCGTGGCGCGCGTGCAACGATCGCGGCCTGGGAATGTCGCCAACACTTTGCCGGAAAGCGGATCGAGCTTGAAGCTGCTGTTGAGTCCGTTCAGGCGCGCTTGGCCGAGTGCGTACAGTCCGTCCTTGCGAATAACGAGCTGGACATTGCCTCCCTCGGTCGGCAGGTTGCCCTCCTTGACGCTGCAGTCCTTCTTCCACAGGAGCTTGCCATCCTTCGTTGACGCCGCCACGAGCAGCGGACGACTCGGCCCTGCAAAGTAGACAGCGTCATCCGTGCATTTCAGATACGCCGTGGACGCGAAGCCAAGAAGCCAGTGCTGCGCGCCCTTCGTCGTGCCGACGGCGGCGAGCAGCTCTTTCGAATTATTCTTCCAAATGATCTTGCCGTTCTTCGTATCCAGACAGGCGAGGAATTTGCCTTCGCTGTAGTAGTACAGCTTGCCTTTTGTCATCGCCATGCCGCGGCTATCGATCGGGTCCTCCTCGCGGTGATGCCAGAGGACTTTTTTCGATTTGGGATCGATGGCGAAGATATTCTTGCCCATGCCGAACTTGTAGTTGTTGATCTTCCACCACGGCCAGCCGGCGCCGCGAATGCGATCCCCCTTGAGCGGTTCGTCGGAGGCTTCTTTTTCGCCGACCATGGCGTACAGGACGCCATTCTCGAGCGCCATCCACTTCCACGTTGGGCCTTCCGCGTCGGGCGCGTCGATGACGATTTCATCGCGAATCTTGCCCGTCTGCGGATCGATCAGCTTGCACGAACGATCGTCGCCCAGAAACAGCGTGTCGGGCGTGGCGATCAGCGTGTTGCGATGAATCATGAACCCCGGCGACAGGTTGCGTTCCCACAGAATCGTCCCGTTAAACGCGTTCATCGCCAACAGCTTGTTGATGAGCGGCTCCTGCGGCTTGGCGCTCGAGCGATCGCCGAACACCTTGAACACCCGGCCGCCGGAGATGACCGACTGCATCGGCAGCGGGCAGTACCACGGCTCGACCATGTAGTGCGTCATGAACGGCCGTTTCATCACCGTGTCCTGCGATTGCGGATTGTTGTCCGGCGCCCGGTACGGATGCGACCATTCGTCGGTCCCCTTGGCGAACGGCTTGGTGAACTGCCTTCCGGCATAGTATCCCTTGCCTTCGGGCCGCAGGACTCGCAGCGCTTCAGACTCCGCGAACTTGACATCGGCGGAGACGATGATCGCGTCGGCCAGGTCGTTCGCGAGATAGAGCGAACCAACGCCGTCGTGAACATAGACCCGGCTGCCGAGCAATCCGTCACGGTCGAGATCACGCCGAAGAATGTCGGCCTTGGCCTTCGAAAGCTGCACGAAGAACGTCCATTGGCTTTTCTTGGCGTGTTCGCCCACCGTCAAACCGACATCGCCGGCCAGGACAATAATCCCCTTCCCGCTGGAGACGATGTCCGCGATTTTGTCCCCGCCGGCCAACGCCGTCGGCGCCGCCATTGCCAAGGTGAATGAGAGCAACACAAAGGTCGGGAGAGGATGGCGCATGGTATGCTCCTTGTACGTGACAACCAGGGCGTGGGATATTGTCCCACAAGCGCGCCCGGTTTTGTGTCACTAATTTGCAAAAAATTCAGAGGACAAACGATGGTTGAAAATTCTCGAACAGTGTTTTTTGGATAATGAGCCTGGTGCACCGTCACGAATCGGCTGATGGATGTAGGACGGCTCTCCTGAGCCGTGCGGCCCATCCGGACGGCTCGGGAGAGCCATCCTACGATCCATCGGTGTACGTGAGACAATGCACTAGGCAATTCGCCGTCGAATCACCGACTCCAATTCCGCAATCGCCACCCGTTCTTGCTGCAATGTATCGCGGTCGCGGATCGTGACCGTTTGATCCTGCAGCGTCTGGCCATCGACGGTGATGCAGTACGGCGTCCCCGCTTCGTCTTGACGGCGATAGCGCCTGCCGACGGCGCCGCCGTCATCGTAGAACACGTTGAAGCTCCTCTTCAGATCACGATAGATCTTCTGTGCGATCTCCGGCATGCCGTCTTTGTTGACGAGCGGAAAGACCGCGGCCTTGAACGGCGCAATGCGCGGGTGCAGACGCAACACGACGCGAGTCTCACCCTTGACTTCCTCCTCGTGATACGCCTCGCACAGGAACGCCAACGTCGCCCGATCGGCGCCGGCGGACGGCTCGATCACGTGCGGAATGAAACGCTCCTTTGCAACGTCGTCGAAATAGGACAGATCCTTCCCGCTGCCGCGATATTTCGGCTTTCCGTCCGGACCAAGCTCGACAACGAGGTTGTCTCCCTGGCGAACCAGCTTACCCTCCTGATGGCTGCGCAGGTCGAAATCGCCGCGATGGGCGATGCCTTCGAGTTCGCCGAAATCGCCCTCGGCCAAAAACGGAAACGCGTACTCGATGTCCGCCGTCCCGCCCGAATAATGGCTCAGTTCTTCCTTGTGATGATCGCGCAAGCGCAGCCGCTCTTTGGCGAGACCCAGGTTGAGGTACCATTGATACCGGCGATCGCGCCAGAACGTGTACCAGTCCGGCGAGCTTTTCGGATGGCAGAAGAACTCGATCTCCATCTGCTCGAACTCGCGCGAACGAAACGTAAAGTTGCGCGGCGTGATCTCATTGCGAAAGCTCTTACCGATCTGCGCGATGCCGAAAGGAACTTTGACGCGTGAGCTATCGACGACGTTCTTGTAGTTGGCGAAGATCCCCTGAGCTGTTTCGGGACGCAAAAAGGCCGTCCCTTCCTCGCCGCTCAAAGCGCCGACGTAGGTCTTGAACATCAGATTGAACTCGCGCGGTTCCGTGAGTGTCCCGAGCGTCTTCGCGTCGGGGCCAACGACTTGCGAGAACTCCTTGACGGAAGTCAAGCAAAGAACGTCGCTGTCCCACTTCAATTCGTCCACGTTCTTGGCTCGCAGGTTGAAGAACTTGAGCGCCTTCTGCTCCGCTTCCTTCGTTCCCTCCTCGCCTGGATCGGCAACCGCAATGAAGACACGCTGTCCCTTGGCCTCAACCCAGCGCCCCCATACTTGATCGTGGCGATAGCGTTTTTTCGACTCGCGACAATCGACCATGAAATCATGAAAGAGGTCATAATGCCCCGAGCATTTCCAAATCTGTGGATGCATGATGATCGTGCAGTCGAGGCCGACCATCTCGAAGGGCGACGGCGCTCCTTGCAGCGTGCCGATGTCGTCGTGGGAGGTCACCATGTCGCGCCACCAGGCTTCCTTGATGTTGCGTTTCAACTCGACTCCCAGCGGTCCATAGTCCCAGAAGCCGTTGAGGCCGCCGTAGATTTCGCTTGATTGAAAGATGAACCCGCGGCGTTTGCAGAGACTGACGAGCTTGTCCATTTTGGACATATCCATGGTCAGATCCTTTACTGATTGACGACTTGATTTCGTCTAGCGCTCGGGTCGCGCCTCGGAGACGCTGAACCGGTTTGCCAAATACATTTGTCGCCGCACGACGCCGCGCGAACGCCAAACGAAGACACTTGCTTCGCGCATTGTATTTGCGTTGCGATGATTGACGACGCTGCCTACTTGCGTTAACGATGCTAGGATGGATAATACCAAGGGCGAAAAGGTTCGAGCTTGCGAGCCTCCCGCGTAAGCGGGGGGAGGATGCCGACGATGGCCAACACGATTCCATGTCCGAATCCAGCTTGCACGCACGACTTCAACGTCGCGGAGGTGCAGGCAGCGTCGGAACTGGCCTGCCCGAAATGCGGATTTCACATGCAGGGCCGCGCGGCGTCGGCGCCAAAACCCGCGCCCGCCGCGACGCCAGCACCTTCTCCGAAGCCGAAAGCGAAACCAGCGAAACAAGCGCCAGCCCAGGCGCAGGCCGTTCCTTCGAACCCCTTGCCACCGAGCGCGCCCGAGCCGACGCTGCCGGTCGCTACACCCGTCGTGACCGCCGTGGAACCGGAGGCGGCTCTCGCTGCTCCAACTCCGGCTGCCGGCGATTCGTTACTCGACTTTCCCGAGCCTGGCGAAGGCACTGGGGCGGTTGTCCGTGCCGACAGACCATCGCCGAAGACCACTTGGCGAACCATCATCACGTACGCGCTGGTGGCGGGGTTGGCGTTGTGTTTCGTCACGAGTGCAATCGTCGGCGTCGTCTGGATCTACCTCGGCACTGGCGGCTTGCGGGCGTTCTCGCAAGCGGAGGGCGACGCCGTTTTCGGGAAAATTCGCAACTCCAAAAATGAAACGGAAACGGTCTTCAAGCTGATCCTGCCCAAAGGCGAAAAAAATAGCGACACATGGATCTACGATGGCGAACTCCTCGCCAACTTTCGCGACGATGAAACCCGCGGGGCCCTAGCGACGGCCTGGCGAAACGAAGACTATCAGGGAGAATTCTGGTTCGCCCTCGTCGCACGAGACTATGGTTCGCAACGGCCTCGCGATTCCGAGATGCTCCGCACCACCACTGAGAAACTTGAAAATCTCTTCGGACCTGATGTGTCGACAGCCGACAAAGTCGAGTCGGCTAAGTTCAAAAACATGCCGGCCCAACGCTTGGGATTTCAAGGCGTCATCAAGGAAGTGCGCTGGAATGGCGAGTGCTACATGTTCTTCCATAACGGCATCGCGTATTGGCTGTTCATGGCCGCCACGAAGAATGACGTGTTGGCGCATTTCGTGGACATCGTGCCGAAGAACCACGTCTACATCGTGAGCGAACGCCGTGGCTGGACGCCACAGCTGCCACCGCGCGAGACATTCTCCAGCGTTGATGGCCGCATCGAGTTGACCGCGCCGAAAGGGGTCTGGATCGCCGGCGACGCCAAAGCCGAGGACGCCGCCGGGCACATGCTATTGACGGGCGTGTTCAAGCATCAGAAGGATAACACCAAGAACGCTCATCTGTTCATTTTCGCGCTACCGAAGGCGGAAAGCCTTGATGCGGCAATCAAGGCGGCCCGCGAACATCGTGAGGAGAAGGACAAATCGACCAACGCGAACTTCAAGCTTGTGGACGCGCCGGAAATGGTCCCCGACAAAGAAAAAGCCGAGGCGAATCGCGACATCGGCTCGCCGCCGAAGCGAGGTCGGATCGTCGATCTGAAGCTGGTGTTTCAGGCGGAGGCGCAGCGCTATTTCTTGCTGGCAGTCGTCAACGAACCGGATGCGACCTACGCCATCATGTGCGATTGCGACTGGAAGAGCCGACAGATTTGGCGACAAGACTTTCTCGACCTGCTCGCGACGGTGAAGTTCAAGTAGGCCTTTTCTTCGTCTAGCGTTCGCGTGGCGCCGTGGTTTCGCCCGGCGTCAACACTGGCCGCGCATAGTAGCTTGCCGGGTCAGCGTACGGAGAGCTTGGCATCGGCGGAACGGCGGGACACCGATAACGCGTCACCTCGACGATCGCCGGCATGCACGGGATTGGGCCTGGCGGGTACTGGTCCAGGCGCGACGGATGGATGTGCGACCGGACCACGAACAGCGTCGGTGTCCAGTAATGCAGCCGCGTGTACTCCGGCCGCGGACATGCGCGCGACTTGGAGCAGCGTGGTCCGCATGACTCTTCAGCACGACCCGTGGTGCAAGCGGCTAGGAGCGCCATGCCCGTCAGCAGTGCGATTCGCATGAGTTTCTCCCCACGGTGTACGTATCGAAGGATTTCATCGACGTTGTCGTTCAATCGGAATAACCGGCGTCAAGACGGCTCGGAGTTGCGACGGGGTGTCAAGCTAACACGGCCCGCGCAACCGGCACGATCGACACAACGGGAATTCTCGGCCGAGTTTCTCCCGCTTCGCGCCACCGGCTGTTGCAATCGGCGACGGCGACGCTTATAATCCAAAAGTAGACTGCCAAGTTTCGTTATCCAACCCCGCGCCGGAACTCATTCAGAACATCGGCGATGACCAACTGAACGCTCGCTGACTCTCCAACCCGATCGACACCAGGAGCACGGATCGATGAACGAGCAACCGAATTCCCCCATCGAGTCCAAACCGGACGAAGCGTTGCCCGCCCCGCATGGAGCGCTACAGGCGGAACCTGGTTATTTCACTCGGCTCAGCGGTCCGTATCTCTGGCTGGTGTCTGGCCTTGCCGCGGTCGCGCTGGCGTTTGCGATCTATTACCTCTTCTTTTGGCCCTTTGCTCGGCCATTCACGGGACTGACCTATACGGTCAAGAAGGAAATCCTCCGCGTCACCATCGTCGAGCGCGGCAACCTCGAGTCGGCGGAGAACAGCGATATTGTCTGCCGCGTCAAGGCCAAAACGCAGGGCGGCACGATCGCATCGACTATCAAGTGGGTCATCGACGACGGCACACAAGTCAAGGCCGGCGACCTTGTGGTGGACCTCGACGATTCGGGGTTTCAGGAGCAGCTAAAAACTCAAAAGAACACGGTCAATAAGGCTCGTGCTGAATGGGTCGAAACGAAAACGAACTTCACCATCCAGGAAAGCCAGAATGTCAGCGACAAAAAGACGGCCGAAGTGGAGTTGATTCAGGCTCAACTTGAGCTGAAAAAGTACTCCGGCCGGTTGGCCGGCGAGAAACTCATCACAATGATTGTGCACGAGCAGGTGCGCGATTATTTGAACAAGAAAGTTGGCTCGGAGCCGAGCAAAGGGCTCGTAGGAACCGTCGGCAACGGCGTGCCCGTTGACGATCGAAAAACGCAGTTTGAACTCGACGTGCTGAAGGAGTCCGAGGATGCGGGTGGCAAATTCACCAGCGCCTACTTGCAAGAAGTCAGCGCCTACGAAGGCGTGATCGTTCAAGCCCGCTCCGATCTCGACAACTGGCAGGACCGAGCCGACTGGTCGCAGCGCATGGTCAAGAAAGGGTTCTACAGCCTCAGCCAGGCCGACGCCGACCAGAACCGGCTTGAAAGCATGGCCATCTCCCTCAAGAAAGCACAAGGCGATCTCGATATCTATCGGATCTTCGAGCGCGAGAAGAACGTCACCAAGAAATGGAGCGATGTCAAGGAAGCCGAGCGCAAGAAGGACCGCGTCGAGACGCAGGCCAATTCGAAGATCGAGAAAGCTCGCGCCGACGAAGAATCGAAGAAAGCCATATTCGACCAGGAAGGCGAAAAACTCCGCGACCTCATGAAGGAAGAGAAATTCTACAAGATCACGGCGCCGCAGGACGGTATGGTCGTTTACTACATACCCGATCAAGCTCGTTTCGGCGGCGGCAGCCAGCAGTCCACCGTCAACCAAGGCGAACCGGTTCGTGAAGGCCAAAAACTCATCCGCATCCCCAACCTTGCCAAAATGATGGTCAACACCCGCGTCCATGAAGCTCTGGTGACAAAGATCAAGGAAGAAAAGACGCGACCAACCGGATACGCCGATGCGCTCCGATACCAGTCGTCCATCGGCCAACCGATTCTTGGTAGAGCGAGCCTGTATGGTTTAGCGGCGTTTCAGATCGCCTTCGAACCGATCCGCGAAAGAAAGTTCATCAAGAAACACGACGTCATCGTCGACTTTCCCGGACATAGCGCCAAGATACGCGTCGACGCCTTTCCTGGCCACATCTATTCAGGGCACGTCAAATCACGTGCCACAGTCCCGGCCCAGGGCGATTTCCTTTCGTCCGATGTTAAGCTCTATCCCACAATGGTGTCGATCGATGACTTGAATCCCAAGAATGAAGAACTCAAGCCCGGAATGAGCGCCGAAGTCACCATCCTGGCGGACGAAACCTCGGAGCCCGTTCTGCTCATTCCGATCCAGGCAGTCGTCGGCAACGTCGCCATGGGCGCCAACCGCAAGTGCTTCGTCGTCGACGATCGCGGTTACACTCAGGAGCGTGACATCGTCGTCGGCCTCAGTAACGACAAGCTCGTCGAGATAAAATCCGGTCTTGACGAAGGCGAAAAAGTCGTCCTCAACCCGCGGTCGATCTTGCCGGAAAAAAGCGATCTCAAGCCGAGCACGCCGGGCGGAGGCAAGCGCGGCGCCGAATTCGATGAAGGCGGTGCGCCAGCCAAGAAGGGCAAAAAAGAAGGCGCCGAAAAGGGTGGAGGCCCGCCTCCAGGGCAGAACCCGCAGATGAAGGGCAACGAGCAACGCTCCGAACTCGCCCCCGCAGTCCGCGAGACCCCCGAGATTTCGTCGAAAAAGGGATAGCGAACCTGCGTCCCAGACTCTGCCTGGGACGCAACGACCGCGAGGCTCCGCCTCGCGCGATGGCCAGCGAGGCAGAGCCTCGCGGAAGTGCGGTCCCAGGCACAGCCTGGGACCGAGGATCAAGAATCTGAGTTGACCATGCCCGCCGTTGTACGCGTCGAAAAACTGACCAAGCACTACTTCCTCGAATCGGTCGTGGTCCGCGCTCTGCGCGGCGTCTCCCTCACCGTCGAGAAAGGCGAGTTCGTCGCCCTCATGGGGCCGTCTGGTTCGGGTAAGTCAACGCTTCTCAACGTCCTCGGCTGCCTCGACCGGCCCACCGATGGCCGCTATGTCCTCGGCAACGATGACGTCTCCCGAATGGACGACGATCATCTTTCCGAAATCCGCAGCAGATATCTCGGCTTCATCTTTCAATCGTACAACCTCCTGCCCCAGTACACTGTCGTCGAAAACATCGAAGTCCCGCTCCTGTACCAGGGCTGCCGTATCAATGACAAGACGACCAAGCGATGCATCCAGCTCGCTCAACTCGTTGGCCTGGGCGATCGCCTCGACCATCGGCCGATGCAGCTCTCCGGAGGTCAACAACAGCGCGTCGCCATTGCCCGGGCCCTCGTCAACGACCCCCAGGTGATCCTTGCCGACGAGCCGACCGGCAACCTTGACTCGAAAACTAGCGACGAAATCATGCAGATGCTGATTCGCCTGAACGACGCGGGCAAGACGATCATCATGGTGACGCATGAAAACGACATCGCCGCTTGGGCCAAGCGCGTCATTCGTATGCGCGATGGCATGATCGAAAGCGACGAGTTGAATGAACGCCCCAAGGTCGCTCAGGAGTCCGTCACCGCGGCATTCTCGGAGAACCTGCACTCCCTTCTGTCGGAGGCGATCCAATAACCGCCGCTTGCGGCTTCGCGCTCGCATGGCGCCCGGCGAACGCTAAACGAATACTCTGAAACCCCTTATGAACGACCGAGTCAACCGATTTCTGCTCTTCTGGGATAAATCGAGCCGCAGCCTCGTGCTGGCGTTGCGCAGTCTTTGGCTACACAAGCTGCGTTCATTCCTCTCCGTGCTCGGCATCATCATCGGCACCGTCGCCGTCATCACGCTCATGGCCTTCGGCGAAGGCAACATGCAGGATGCCCTCGAAGACATCAAGAAGCAAGGCGCCACCAATGTCATCGTCCTCAGCGTCAAGCCGCCTGACGACGCATCCAGCCAACGCCGCACCATGACGCTCAACTACGGCCTGACCTATGCCGACTACGAGGGGTTCCTTCTGCTCGACACCGTTGTCGGCAGCGTGCCCATGCGCATCTTCCCCCAGGAAGTCCGCAACCTCGACAAAATGTTCAACGGCTTCGTCGTCGGCACCACTGCCGCCTACCAGAACGTAAACAAGATCTCGCTCGTCGAAGGCCGATTCCTCATCGACGCCGACGACGTCAAGGACCCCGGCGACGGCAACGAACTGCGCAACGTTTGCGTCTTGGGCGCGAGCGTGGCCGAGACGCTCTTCCCGTTTCAATCCGCCCTCAACAAAAGCATCGTGCTCAACAAACATCATTTCGTTGTCGTCGGCGTTCTGAAGGAGCGCGGCACGGTCACCAACGCCAGCGGCAACGCGGAAGACTTCAACAACCAAGTCTACATTCCGCTGTCCACTTGCCGTGGCCGCTATGGCGAGAAGATCTACATCCGCCAATCGGGCTCGCGCATGGGCGAACAAGTGGAGTTGCACCAGGTCACGCTGACAATCTCGGCGATGGACAAGGTGCGCGACGCAGGCGCCGCCATTGCCGACCGGCTCAAGCAAAGCCACTTCAAAAAGGACTGGAAGGTCGTCGTGCCGCTCGATCGCCTTGAAGAGGCCGAGCGCGCCAAGGCGCGCGGCATGGTCCTGCTCTTCGTCATCGCGTCGATTTCGTTGGCCGTCGGCGGCATCGGCATCATGAACATCATGCTCGCCACCGTCACCGAACGCACCCGCGAGATCGGCATCCGCCGCGCCTTGGGCGCCAAGCGCTGGGACATCATGCTGCAATTCCTCATCGAGGCCATGGTGCAAACCACCGTCGGCGGCGCGCTCGGCACCGTCGCCGGCATCACCCTCGTCTTCGTCATGCCCTGGGTCAGCGCCGCCATGTTCAACATGAACCTGCCCGCGTACCTGAAGTGGGAGCCGATCGCCCTGTCGATGGGTGTGTCGATCGGGGTGGGCGTTTTCTTCGGCCTCTACCCCGCGTACCGCGCCAGCCAACTCGACCCGATTGAAGCCCTACGCCATGATTAGGCTCAGAGCCTGAAGCGTGAGTGAACGGAAAAAGGGGCCCGACCATGTTGACGCTACGCAAGGCCGCCGACCGAGGTCGCTGACGATCCACCTAGATGCGAATGTCTTTCTGACGA
>VGZI01000207.1 GCA_016872605.1 Planctomycetota bacterium | reverse complement strand
GACGACGATGTTTCCGAACTGCTCTGGATCGGAGAGTCGGCCGAGCGTGTCGAGCGGGATCTGAAGCGATTGAGCCCGATACGACGGCGGACTGCCCAGTGCGCCGACCGCTGCCTGCAGGTTTTGAGATCGAATGGCCGTCGCGACGTCGTTGGCCGTCATGTTGCGCGAAGCCAATTTCTGCGGATCGAGCCAGACACGGATGCTATAGTCGCGCTCACCCATGATGTTCACGTCGGCCACGCCGTCAACGCGCAGCAGCTCGTCCTTGATGTTGATTAGCGCGTAGTTCGACATGAACAAATCGCTGTGGACTGGCTTGCGGCTCACTTCTTCACGCTTAGGGATGCGCCGTCGTTTGCCGTCGCCGGTCTTGATGACAATCTCCCGATCGTCATCCTTGTTGATGAAGCCGCGAACAACCTCTCCGCTTTTGAGCACCAGGTCGACCGCCGAGATGACGTTAACCATACACAGATTGTCGGGCGTCTTTTTGCGGATGGTGATGCCTTGATTCTGTACCGGTGTCGGCAGGAGCGGCATCGCCAGCGTCACGCGATTCTGCACCATGACCAGCGCCGTGCTCAAATCGACATCGACATCGAATGTCACGCCGAGCGAGTACGTCCCGTCGTTGCCCATTTGGCTCGACATGTAAAGCATGCCGGGGATGCCGGTGACTTGCTGCTCGATGGGAGCGGCCACGGTATCGGCGACGACCTGCGCGCTCGCTCCCGGATAGCTGATCGACACGTTGACCGACGGCGGCGTGATGCGCGGATACTGCGCCACCGGCAGGAACCACAATGCGATTCCTCCGGTGAGCGTAATCACCACCGAAAGCACGGTGGCGAAAATCGGCCGATCGATAAAGAACTTGGATAGCATTGGACCTTGAGCACGTCCTCTATGTAAGGCTTCATCGGTCCTGGAGCCAACTCACGAGCAACTGCGCACAAACACCATCGTCTTGCAGCGTTCACTATTGTCGGTTCTGGAGGTCCATCGGCAAGCGTCATCGTTCATTCGGAACCTGAGCTCGTCCCGTTAGCATGCTGCGAAACATCTCGCACAGGATCGGCGCCGTCTCGGGGCCGAGGCTGTTTTCCTCACCGTACTGCGGCCTCTTTCGGCCATAGGCGTAGGGTGGTTTGGCATCCCACTGCCGTTTGGGAAGGATGTAGCCGATCTCGTCGTTGGCGAGCCCGATGATCATGCGGTGCTTCGATTTCATCTGGGCGTAGATGCCGGGCTCGATCGGCGCGTCGGGGAAGTCGGCGGCTTTGTCGGACGGATCTTGCACCTTGCTCAGCACCAGTTCCGGATAGATTTCACCGGGAATCGCAGCGATTTCCAGGTCGCCGAGCTTGATCCAGCCGACCTCGGACTGGACACACATGCGTTTCTTCAGATCGGGCTTGCCGATGACCGGGTCGGCCTTGAGCGGATCGCCTTTCCACAGGTACGCGTCGCGCTTGAGCACGCTGATGCCGAAGCCGAGCACGTAAAAGTCGTTGTCGATCGGCAAAAAGAACGATTTGCTGCGAACCTCGATCGGCGTCAGCTTGATCGTCTTGGCGTCGGCCAACGCCTTCTCTGCGAGCTTGCCCACGAGAATGCCGTAGCGGTCGGTTTTCTCGAACGTGCCGTCCTTGAGCAGCTTGCCTTGATCGTCCTTGATCTCAACATGAAGCGACGTCATCAGCCCGCCGACGGTCCCGGTCAGGTAGACGACGGGGCATCGATACTTTTTACGCAGATATTCAACCGTATAACCGACGTAGTCCGCACTGATCTCGGTATTCTTGCTCGACAGCGTCTCCGGATGGCAGTTCCATTGGACCACGATGCCGAGAGTCTTAATCCCCTCTCCCCCGCGTGGGAGAGGGGCCGGGGGTGAGGGGGTCTGGAATCGCAGCGCCACCAGTTCTTCGTGCTTGACGTACGGCTCGCGGCCATCGTGCAGCAGCTCCGGCGCCTTCGCGCTGCCGATGACGGCGACCGATTCCTGCTTGCTCTTGTCGGCAGCGCGAATGGCTTTGACGATGCCCGCTTCGAGGGCCTTCATGTAATCGGGATCGATGCCGCTGGTGACGAGGTTCGGCCCCCAGAGCCCCATCGTGTCTGGTCCTTCGTGATTGTGCGTGCTGGAGACGAGGACATACGTGAAGCCCGGCAATTGCTTGCGGACACTCTGCGCAACATCGTTGAACAGCCCGACGACGTCGACCGAGACGATAGCAATCTTCTGCTTACCGTGGGCCAAGACGATCGCGCGAGCCATGAGCGGATCGTGCACCTTGCTGGCTTTGCGTCCCTTGCCGAACCCGGCCAGCCAGACCGCGGACCTGGCCGGATCGGGCGTGACATCGGTTTCGCCGAAGCCGACGTGGAGCGCCTGGGCCGCGAGGGGCGGGGTGAGGACAGTGAGAATGCAGAAGGAAACGATGTAGCGTTTCATGATGTGATCCACATGTTCGCCGGACGCGCAAGCGACGGAGGAAACCGACCTTCGCTAACGATTCAGGCTCTGAAGGGAATCCGACCTACGCACTCCGTTTGACGCGGCAACGCTTCGAGGGTTTGCGCGCCTCTTCTTCGACCTCGCCCCAGAATTGGTCGTGCGGGATGCCGCCCGTCTCCTCGATCTGTTGGCGCGATTTGTCAAGCATGGCCTGAAATTTTGGCGAATGAGCGAGAATGAGCCGTTCGAGCTCGTAGTCATCAGCCACGGCGAGCTGCACCGCCACGGCCTTGCCATTGCGCGTCACGATGACAGGGCCTTGCTCGCTTTTTTTGAGGTAAGCGCTGAGCTTTGCTTTTACATCAGCGACCGATGCAATTTTCAATCTTCAAACTCCTCTCCGCCGAAATACAGCCGACTTCGCTCCTTAACGCCGATAGCCAGCACGCGAACCGTGTGCGTATCGGCAATGACTTGACAAAAAACACGGAAGCGATTGTCCGGTCCCAACCGCAACTCCCAATCCGCGCCGAACGCAGTCGGGCGTTTCAAGGGCTTGCGATTCCGCGTTTCCACGTCGGGTTCGTGGAGACGTTGATCTTCTATCGTCGAGCGAATCCCCGAGTGGTACTTGGCCTCGATGGCGCGTAGATCGCCCTTCACTTCGTCGGCATACACCAAAGTGAAGGCCTGTTTCGCGATGACTATGATTATGGTCAATCATCGAGCCATGTCAAGAAACGGACAAATCCTTCGCTCACGCTTCAGGCTGAGACGGCGGCGGCGCATTCGCGCATGTAGCGGATGCTCTCTTTCGCGATCGTCACGGGGTCGGGCGAATAGTCGAACACTTCGACCGACACCCAGCCGGCGTAGTTCGTCTCCTTCAAGGCGCGAAAGATCGGCACAAAATCAACGGCGCCGAAACCGGGGCCGCGACGGTTGGCGTCATTGGCGTGGAAATGCCCCGTTACGCCGGCATGCTTGCGAATCAATTCTGGGATCGGAATCGACTCCGAACTCATCGCCTTCACGTCGAGGTGTAGCACGAAATTGGGATGCTTGATGCGATCCAGAATCTCGCACGCCTCGGCCGCGGTCTGGATAAAGTCGGCTTCGGTCGGGGCAAGCGGCTCCAGGCAAAGCCGCACACCGGCGTCGACGATCCCGTTTAGCGCCCGCTTGAAAGTATCGGTCGCGTAATCCACTGCTTGAGCCCGCGTCGCCCCCATGGGAATGCGGCGCTGCGCGGGCGAGCCGAACACCATGAGATCGCCTCCCACATCGCGGCACGCTCTTGCCAGCTCGACGAGATAGTCAGCAGTGCGCTGGCGAACTGCAACGTCCGGCGACGTCAGATGCAGTCCTTCCGTTTTCGCCAAGAGCCAATGCAGGCCGATGATGCGCACACCGGCGCTCTCTGCTTCCTGCCGAAGTTTCTGCCGTTGCGCCGGGGTGACATCGGTGATGCGAGGCGCTAACGTAAACGGCGCCATCTCTAGCCCGGTGTAGCCAAGCTCCGCAATCGCCTCGCAGATGCGGGCATGCTCCCAGCCTTCGAACGTTTCATTGCAGATCGCGTAACGCATCAGTCGAACCCCGTCTTTGCCGCTTGCGGCGTAGCATCGAGCGCGCAGCCGCAAGCGGGGATCATTTGAGCTGAATCTTGGTGGGCGGGTCTATCGGCGGGAAGTTGTACATCGTCAGTTCGATGGCCCCGGTTGTCTTCGCCATCGCATCGTAGAAGTGCGCGGGCGTGGCGACCAGCGTGCCATTGACGTGAGTGACGACATCGCCGAGTTTGAGGCCAGCGCGTTCGGCTAATGTAGCGGACCGTAGTTCGCTTATCATCACGCCGCGCGGAATTTGCAATGATCCGCTCGGTTTCTGGGCGATGAGGCTGGTGTAATCGACGCGCATGCCGTGAACGAACGGACGATTGCCGAGCGAAGAGGCGATTTTTTTGCCTGGAACGAGCAGTTTGGCGAGCGTGACTTCGACATCGTGCACGTTGGCAAGTCTTTGCACCTGAAGCTTGACCTTGGCGCCGGCCAGGTGAACGCCGATGGTCGTGTAGATGTCGTCGCTGTCATGGATCGGATGACCATTGACGGCGAGAAGGAGATCGCCGCGTTTGAGTCGACCATCGACGTCGGCGGGAGAGCCTTCGCCCACGAGGGTGAGTTGCACGCCCGGTTTGCCGTTGCTATTGCGTTCATCGAAACCTACGCCGAGAAAGCCAAAGTCGACCTCTTCGCCGCGTTTCAGGACGTCGATGATGCGGCGCATGCCGGCGTTGAGCGGGATGGCAAATCCGCCAGGCGTCTCGAAGCCCTGGATCGCGGCCACCGATGTGATGAGCCCGACCAATTCGCCGGAGAGATTGAGGAGCGCCCCGCCGCTGCACCCCAGATGCAATCGCGCATCGGTTTGAAGCAGCGTGGCGTAGTAGTGCAACGGCTTGACGCGTTCTTCTTCTTTTAGATGCGTCAGCGAGCGCCGGCGAATGTTGCTGATGATGCCATAGGAGGCGCTCGGCTTCCCGTCACGATAGCCCGCGGCGTACGGGTTGGCCAATGTCAACACAAAGCTGCCGCGCTGCAGCTTGTCGGCATCGCCCAGCTGGATTGTGGGCAGAGGAAGCAAGGCCGCATCGCGCAGCTTTAGCACGGCCAGGTCGGACCGAGGATCAGCGGCGTGAATGTCCGCATAGCTGCCACGCGTCCCTGGTAGGCGCACGTAGATCTTCGTCGCGTCTTGCACGACGTGATAGTTCGTCAGAACCAGCCCCTTGGCGTCAATGACGACGCCGCTGCCGAAGCTGCGAGGCACATAACCAGGGTGCGTGAAGTCGAGGAGCTTAAGAAAGTGGAGCCGCTTTTCCTTCGACGATTCGCCGCGAATGCGCGGGTGTTCCTCGAACTGCCGAATGTCAAACGTGCCGAGAACGCCGGCCTTTTCTTTATCGGGGCCCTGGCCGAATTCTTCGTACAGGTCGGATCGCGAGACGAGGATGCAGGCGATGACGGGCTCGTTCTTCTCGATGATCTTGACGAGGGCCTTCTCCATCGACGCGGCCGACTTTTGCAGATCGGGTTCGCCCTGGGCGCGCACGACGCCGCCGGCGATGAACGCCGTCAGGAAAATCGCCAGCAGGTTTCGGTCCATGATCATTCCTCGCAAACGGCTCCGAACGAACCCACGAAATGCCGACCAACCCGCTCCGTTATACCCCATGTCATCGGTGAATGCCAGCGTGAAGCCGGCGAAGTTCACCACATACTTTTTACGCAACATCGCTTCAAAGCCAAAGGTCGGCTGAGTGAATAAACTGGAGTCATATCAATCTGTGCGTGCGGCTCGGAGTCGCAGCGCGGCGGACGAGACATTCATACCGAGGACAACCATGGGTTTGCTTGCCGATTGGCAGATTCGCAAGGACATCAAGATCGTTCCCTTCGCCGACGAGTCCCTGCGCCAGGGGGTCGTCTCGTTCGGCGTATCGAGCTATGGCTACGACGTGCGCGTGGGCCGGCATTTCAAGGTCTTCACTAATGTCTACGGCGCCGTAATCGATCCGAAGCAATTTGCGCCCAACGCCTTCGTCGATATCGAGGGGGATTTCTGCATCATCCCACCGAACAGCTTCGCGCTGGCCGAGACGGTCGAGTATTTTGAGATTCCGCGCGATGTGTTGGCCGTGTGTTTGGGCAAGTCGACGTACGCTCGCTGCGGAATCATCGTCAATGTCACACCGCTGGAGCCGGAATGGCGAGGCAAAATCACGATCGAAATCAGCAACACGACGCCGCTGCCTGCCAAGATCTACGCCAACGAAGGGATCGCCCAGATTCTGTTTCACCGCGCCGACGCCGTATGCGAGAAGAGCTATGCCGACAAGAAGGGGAAGTACCAGGATCAAAGAGGCCTGACGCTTCCGTTCGTGGTAGGCCAGGAACCGCCGGGGTAGAATGGCAGATCTTTGCATTACGAGCCGGAAACGTGAGCGACGGTCCACGGGGTCTCCGGCGCTCACGCTTCCGGCTCGTGAGGTCGTCGCCCAATCAGCACGAAATGGGCATGCCTCAGGATGAGAACCAACAATGAACCAGCGACACCCCTTGCCTTTAGAGCACGAAGAGCCGCCGCCGCCACCTGCGCCGGCGCCGACGAAGCCGCCGCTTGCGCAGCCGTTGACGGCCGACCAGATTGAAGACTTGAAGAACCGGATCGTTGATGCACTCTACAAGGTCTTCGACCCCGAGATTCCCGTTAACATCTACGAACTGGGCCTGATTTATGACATCACCATCGCTCCTGACGGCGCAGTCGGCATTCGCATGACGTTGACTTCACCGGGCTGCCCCGTTGCCGGCTCGCTTCCCGGAGACGTGCAGCGAAAGGTGCTGCCGTTGGAGAATATCACGTCGGTGAAAGTCGATGTCGTTTGGGATCCGCCCTGGACGCCGGCACGCATGTCAGAGGCGGCCAAGTTGCAGCTCGGCATCGATGAATAATGGTTCCTTCGCTAATGCGTGAGGCTCTGAAAATGCTGCCCGGGCGCTGTACAATGGTGTATACTTGACTGAAATGGTCCCAGCCGACGGCTTCATGTTCGAGCGAGTTCCACTATGATGCACAGGCGATTGGTTTTCGCGATCCTCGCAACGGGGATCGTGTGCGGCGCGTTGAGTATGCCCCAGGCCCAGGCGTTTCCACGCCGCGCGATCGTTATGAGCGGGCCAGGGATAACCTATTACTATCCCGGCGCCACGTACTATCCTGGCGTCTGGAATAGCTACTACTACAATCCGTACGTGCTGCCCGCGCCGTACTACGGCATCTTACCGCCGGCGTTTGCGACGCAGGATGGCAGCATGTTCCGCACGGCGCAGGAGCCGTACGATCCGACCATCCCAACGCCGCGCAAGCGCCCCGGATTGTACCCCGCAGTGCCATACGAAAAGTCGCCGGAGGAGCGGCTCGCCGACCTGCGCCGCGTGCGTTTCGAAATCACCGTTCCCTATGCCGACGCCGTCGTGACGTTCAACGGGAATGCTAAGAAGCAAACTGGCCTGACGCGCATCTTCGCCACGCCGCCATTGAAGGAAGGGGAAGAATACACGATCACAGTCAACGCCCGTTGGCGAAAGCAAGACGGGGCCATGTCGGCGCCGCGTGAGAAGGCGTTCAAGGTGCGAGCCGGCGACTCGGTCCAACACACGTTTGTGGAACAATAGTTGTATTTATCCGAACCGGTGCGCCAGCGATGGGCTTGCCTAGGGAGCCCTTCGCTGGCGCTCAGGCTCGGATTCGTGAATGAAGAAAGGTTGCGACAGCGAATGGACGAACGACAAAACAACTGGCAAGACTTGGCGGCGCTTCTCGGATTGCCGACGGAGGAAGCCGTGCCTCGGCCCGTACCTGTGCCGCCTCCGGCGCCTCCCGTGGCGGAATCGCCGGCGCCGCTGAGCGAGCTGGTGGAAGAAACGTTCGCCGATGTCGAGGAACCTGCGCCGATCGAGGGTGAGGACGCTGAGTTCAGCTTTGCGCCTCGCGCTGAACCGCTGCCGCCCCAGGCGCCCGTTGAGCAACCGCAAGCCGAGTGGGAAGAAGAATTTGACGAAGGCGAAACCGTCGACGAGATCGTGTCACCCGAAGAAGCCAGTGACGTGGAGACATCAACGTTCGGCCAGGGCATCGAGGAGCCGATGGCCGAAGCCGGCGGGGATGACCAGCCCCGTCGCGGCCGGCGACGACGGCGGCGCGGACGCCGGCGCGGCGGCGATCGGGACAATCGGCCGGACACGCGGCCACAAGGCCAAACTCAGCCGCAACGCCGCAATGATGACCAGCGCCGCCGGGCAGACGAAGCCCGAACCGACGCCTACTTCGATGAGGAAATCGAGGAATCGGCCGAGACCGAAGAAGAACCTGCGCCCGCGTCGCCGCGCCCTGCCCTCGCCGATACCGACTTCTCCGACTGGAACGTCCCGTCATGGGACGAGATCATCGCATCGCTGCATCGACCGGACCGCTAGAAATGCCCAGGCGAGCCAAGCGGCGAAAGCCGCCGGTTGATTGTCGGTCTATCGCCCGGCGGCCTACGCCGTTTGGCTCGCCTGGTTCTTACATTTTCATTTCCACAAAATTCCTTAGCAACATCGGGCCCTCCAGCGTCAGGAAACTCTCCGGGTGGAACTGGACGCCGTGAAGCGGCCACGCTCGGTGACGCACGCCCATGATCTCCCCTTCGCTGGTCCAGGCGTTGATGATGAAGTCGGGATTCGAAAAGGTCTCGCGCTTGATGACCAGGCTGTGATACCGCGTCGCTTCGAAGGGATTGGACAGACCGCGAAACACGCCGGTGCTGTCATGAAAGATCGGCGATGTCTTGCCGTGCATCACGCGGTAATTGCGTATCACCTCCCCGCCAAAACTATGGCCGATGCACTGATGGCCGAGGCATACGCCAAGCGTCGGTATCGTCGCGGCAAATCGTTTGAGCACCTCGTTGGAGATGCCCGCTTCTTTCGGCGTGCACGGCCCCGGCGAAATGATGATGTGGCTCGGTTTCAGGACCGCGATCTCATCGAGCGTGATCTTGTCATTGCGAACCACGCGCAACTCGACTCGCGCATCCATCTCCCCCAACCGCTGCACCAGGTTGTACGTGAACGAATCGTAGTTGTCGATGAGGAGAATCATCGTGGTGAGTGGTAAGTGGTAAGTGGTGAGTGAAACTACTGTACCACTCACCACGCCCTACCCTTGCTTGTCGGGAATGACCTGGGCGCTGTTGACGTTCTTGTACTTGGCGGCTTCTGAGGCATCGACCTTGACCAGGTATTCCTCGGAGGCGGGGATGTCGTACCAGGCGCCGTCCTGGAAGTCGACGAGTGCCTTGCCGTTGTAGTTGACGGTCACGACTCGGCCAATGACGCCGGCGAATCGCTTGAGCTCGGGACGGTTGTCGTTGACCTTGACGTATTGATCGATCCACTGCTTGCGCAGATCATCTTTGGCGGTAAAGCGGTCCATGAGGGATCAGTCCTGCGAGTGATGTTGCAAAGAGAATTATACGGCGCAAGATCGCCCCGGCGAGCCGCGGAACCCTATGCCCGCGGAAAGTCGAGGCGCTTGACGAACTTACAAGCTTCCTCGGCGCCATAGTCGCGGTCCATGCCGGCGTCGCTCCACTCGACTGAAAGCGGACCCTCATAGCGGATGGCGTTGAGCGTGCGGAATAGCGATTCCCAGTCGATGCCACCGTGGCCTGGCGAGCGGAACTCCCATCCGCGCCGCGCATCGCCGTAGGGCTGATATGCGTTCAAGACACCGGTTCGACCATTGAGCGTCATGGCCAGGTCCTTGATGTGAACGTGATAGATGCGGTCGGGGAACCGCCGCAGGAACTCAACTGGATCGATGCCTTGCCAATGCAGATGACTCGGATCGAACGTGAAGCCGAACGACTCTCGGCCATCGACAGCTTCCAGGGCGAGCTCGGCGCTGTAGAGATCGAAGGCGACCTGCCCAGGATGTACTTCCAGGGCGAAACGAATGCCGGCGTTTTCGCAGGCATCGAGGATCGGCTGCCAGCGGTGGGCGAAGTCGCGCAGGCCCTCGTCGACTTCGGTCGGGCTCGATGGCGGATAGCCGAGCACGCCGGGCCAAAGGGACGAACCGGTGAAGCCGCTGATAACGTTAACGCCGAGCTTTTGGGCAGCCTGGACCGTGGCAAGCATCTCTGCGGTGGCGCGTTCGCGCACGCCCTCTGGGTCGCCGTCGCCCCAGACGTAATCCGGCAGGATGCGACGATGGCGCGGCTCGATGCGATCGCACACCGCCTGGCCCACGCGATGATTGCTCAGGACGAGAATTTGCAGATCATGCCTGGTCGCCACGTCGAGCTTTTGCTGGCAGTACTCGTCTTCGCTTAGGGCTCGCTGCACTTCGAAATGGTCACCCCAGCAGCACAGCTCGATTCCTTGGTAACCCCAGTCGCTGAGTCTCTGCGCTAGCTCGTCGAACGGCGTCTGCGTCCATTGGCCGGTGAAAAGCAAGATGGGCCGAGGCATCGGGGATCCTCCGTGACGAGGGATTTGAGGAATGAACACGGCGAGCCGAGCCACGTAAGCGGCCGGTTGATTGTGCGTTCCCCAACCGGGCGGCTTACGCCGCTCGGCTCGCGAATGGTCATCCGCGCGCCTCCGGCGGCGGAGGCGGCGGCATGGGCGATGACTCCGGCGGCGCAGGGGGCGCCGGCGCCGGCACGTCCGGCGGCGGCGCGGGCGGCATCTCCGGCGGCGTGCTCG
>VGZI01000206.1 GCA_016872605.1 Planctomycetota bacterium | reverse complement strand
CGCCTCTCCCTTCCTGAGTGGCACAATGCGATAAATCCACCCGCATGCCTCGCGGCGACCAGTCCTACTGGTTTTGCCTTACAACAAGAATCGCCTTTTGGTGGTCCAGTTTTAGGGGCGCATTACACCCGCTTGCAAAAACTCGGCGGCTCGCCGGTACTGGATTGATCGCATCAAAAAACGAAACCCCGCTTGCCTTGCGGCAAGCGGGGTCGAATATCTTTGCAACCGGGAAGCACCTTTCGCTCCTGCGTATCTCCGTGAGAGGGGATAAGCAAGTAACCGATGCGAGAGATAGTGATCATGGTTCTTCTTGCAGCGTCGCCGCTGCAAGAGTGGAATACATCCTTAGAAAGGAGGTGATCCAACCGCAGGTTCCCCTACGGTTACCTTGTTACGACTTAGTCCCAATCAAGCGTTTCGCCTTCGGCACTTTGACGCGACTTCGGGCGCTCCGCTCTTTCGTGGCTTGACGGGCGGTGTGTACAAGGCTCAGGAACACATTCACCGCAGTGTTGCTGACCTGCGATTACTAGCGATTCCAACTTCACGAAGGCGAGTTGCAGCCTTCGATCTGAACTGGGCAACGTTTTTTGGGATTGGCTCCCGCTCGCGCGTTGGCTTCCCTTTGTTCGTTGCATTGTAGCACGTGTGCAGCCCTAGGCATAAAGGCCATGAGGACTTGACGTCATCCCCACCTTCCTCCGGTTTAACACCGGCAGTCCTTCCAGAGTCCCCGACATTACTCGCTGGCAACTGGAAGCAAGGGTTTCGCTCGTTATGGGACTTAACCCGACATCTCACGACACGAGCTGACGACAGCCATGCAGCACCTGTATCTGGTTCAGGATTGGATACCTTCGCTCTCCGTTTCCGGAGAACTACCCCCAGACGCTTTCGCATATGTCAAGCCTAGGATAAGGTTCTTCGCGTAGCCTCGAATTAAGCCACATGCTCCACCGCTTGTGTGAGCCCCCGTCAATTTCTTTGAGTTTCAGCCTTGCGACCATACTCCCCAGGCGGAGTACTTAACACTTTTGCTTCGACTGTAAACCCATGAAAGTCTACAATCTAGTACTCAACGTTTAGGGCTAGGACTACCGGGGTATCTAATCCCGTTTGCTCCCCTAGCTTTCGCGCCTCAGCGTCAGAAGAGATCCAGTGCGCCGCTTTCGCCTCCGGCGTTCCTTCCAATATCACCGCATTTCACCGCTCCACTGGAAGTTCCGCACACCCCTATCTCCCTCAAGACCGACAGTATCAGAGGCACTTCTACAGTTAAGCTGCAGGATTTCACCCCTGACTTGTCGGACCGCCTACGCGCCCTTTAAGCCCAGTGATTCCGAACAACGTTTGGACAGTTCGTCTTACCGCGGCTGCTGGCACGAACTTAGCCCGTCCTTACTGTGGATTGATCAAGTTTCCCTTTCTCTCCACTTTCGAGCTTTACAACCCGAAGGCCTTCATCGCTCACGCGGCGTCGCTCGTTCAGGCTTGCGCCCATTGACGAAGATCCTCGACTGCAGCCACCCGTAGGTGTCTGGCCAGTGTCTCAGTGCCAGTGGCGCGGGTCGTGCTCTCACACCCGCTAGCCATCTTAGCCTTGGTGGGCCGTTACCCCGCCAACTAGCTAATAGCACATGGACCCCTCTCGAGGCGAAATTCTTTCCCAGCAAAGTGATGCCACCCCGCTGAATCTCTGGGAATTACCCGCTCGTTAGAACGGCTATGCCCAACCCCAAGGTAGGTTATCCATGCATTACTGCCCCTTTCGCCACTTTCGCCAGCCCAATATTGCTACCAGACTGACATTCGTTCGACTTGCATGCCTAATCCACGCCGCCAACGTTCGTTCTGAGCCAGAATCAAACCCTTCAAAAGTTATTCGCTTCATGCGGTCCGTTTAACGCGCCGACCAGAGGTCGACGGCTAAACGAGACCGTTGGTAAACGAATGAGCTTTCGCAATCGCTTTCGTCGAATGTGGCTAAACATTCGGGAAAGTGGTGATTGCATCGGCTTGAAAAAATGGTCCGCTCAGGTTCACGACTCAAATTGAATGACAAGGTTTTGGATTCCAACCTCCCCCTGCTTAAGCAGGAGGCTCGCCAGAATCCACCACCGTCATTGCGAGTTTGTGTCATGCCCAAGAGCGTAACACATCCTCGCATTGGCTTCTTAAAAGGTGCTAACCGAGTTGTCAAAGAACGATGAAAAAAGCCGCTGTTGCCAGCGACTTTTTTGGCGCGTCGACAATGCGACGCATAGAGAAGTATACGAACCGGATCGGCGAAGTGTCAATGGTTCGTGAAATATTTTTCCATGATTCGACATCAGTGAACGCAATCCTTTTTACACCAATGCTTTGTGTACGCCGCCAAATCTCCAACTTTTGCGGACATTTTTCGCGAAATGCGTAGATCGATAAAGTGCAGGTCAGGCTTTCCAGCCTGACGTCTTTGGAAGAGCTGTCGGGTTGGAAATCCTGACCTACAACGGAAAAACCCATGGTTCAGCCACGTGTTCTGATCCTTCGCGCTCCCGGCGCCAACTGCGACGCTGAAGCCCAATTCGCTTTTGAGAAGGCCGGCGCCGTGGTCGATCGGGTGCACATTCAGCGGTTGCGCGAGGATCCGAAACGTCTTTTGCAATATCAGGTTATGACGATCCCGGGCGGATTCACGTACGGCGATGATGTCGCAGCTGGAAAAATTCTCGCCGTCCAGCTGCAGCACTTTCTCGGCGACGTGCTTCGCCAGTTCCGCGACAAGGAACGTCTTATCCTTGGCATCTGCAATGGCTTCCAGGTCCTTCTGAAAGCCGGACTGATCGTGCCACCCGATCTCGATGCCGGCCCGGTTGCCACGCTCGCCCATAATGCGCACGGCAAGTTCGAGGATCGCTGGATTCATCTCGAGGCGACGCCGGGGAAGTGTCCGTTCTTGAAGGGCTATCAGCGGCTCCAGCTGCCGATCGCGCACGGGGAAGGCAACTTCGTCTGCACGCAGCCATGGATCCTGAACGGTCTGATCCAGGCCGGCCAGGCGGTGTTGCGGTATGTCGACGCTGACGGCCGGCCTGGCGAGTTCCCGGTCAACCCCAATGGCTCGCAAGGCGACATCGCCGGCGTCTGTGACCCGACCGGACGCGTGCTCGGGCTGATGCCTCATCCCGAGCGCCACGTTCTGCCGACGCAGCATCCCCAATGGACGCGCCGCGGCTTGGCACCCGAAGGCGACGGCATGCGGCTATTTCGCAACGCGGTTGAGTTCTTCAAGTAATGTACACGTCGGGCTGACGCCTCGACGCTCGCCAGAGGTATCGCCGCATGGACAAGAAGTCGATCCTTCTCCTCACCAAGTACTATTTCCCGCTCGCCTACGGCGGCCTGAATCCGGGGGACTGCACAACGCCGATCGACATTATCTATCTCAACAGCAAGGGGATCTTCCCCGACGCGGCCATGAGCGTGGGCCATTCGCACGCGGTCGCGCGTTTGCGAAAGGCGGTTGCAGCCGCTGATCCGCGGGCGGTCGCCGATGCGTTCATCGTCGGGCTCCAGCCGGATCACTGTGTGCATCGCGCAGCCTTGCGCGCCTATGCTGTGGGCCGGCATTTCCCCGCGCATTCGTTCAAGCCTCACACTCGCGACAATCCCAATCCAGCATGCACAACGTGTGGCATGGCGGCCGAGATCGAAACGGCGCCGGCGTATATGGAACTATTGCGCCACCGCGACGGGGCCTGCGGATTCAGCGATCAACCGTTTTACGCTGCTCATGCATTGGAAATGTTCGCGGCGTCCGATCCGCCGTCGCCCAAGCGCGAAGACTATCAGCGAATGAACAAACTAATCCGCATTCTCCGTGATGCCAAGCCAAGCGCCACGGCCAACGAGATCGCCGATCGCATTCGGCCCATCGTCCAGGGCAACAAGTACACGCGCACCTACATCATCGAGACGCTCGGCTATTGCGGCATTCTGGAGACACCGGATCACCGAGGCTTTCACGACGGCTGGGTGCGCTGGATCGACAACGTGCGCCCCGCCAATCGAAACAACGAAATGGACCTCCCCGCAGCCTGGTGGCGTGGGAAAGACGGGATCAACCTGGCCGCGCTGCGTCACTTCTTCCCGCACCGCCAGATTCGCTGCTGAGTTACCGTGCCGGGCGTTCTGAGAAGCCCTGGGGTGAGGTACTCCGAACCGCGGAGTTCGCCCTGGGGCTTCGCTGCAAAATCATACACGGTGATGATGAATCTGGGTTTTCCCTTTGCCTTTTTCCCGTCAACGCGTGACAATCCCTATAGAACAGAATCTCACCATCCTGCTATGAAGAGAGGCATCGTGAGAAACGTCCTGACCTTAATCCTCGCGGGCGGAAAGGGGACTCGCCTGGAACCGTTGACGCGCGACCGCGCCAAGCCGGCCGTCCCATTCGGCGGGCTCTATCGCATTATCGATTTCACGTTGTCCAATTGTCTCAACAGCGACCTGCGCCGCATCCTCGTCTTGACGCAGTACAAGGCGCGCAGCCTCGATCGGCACATCGCCAGCGGCTGGAGCTTCTTGAGCAGGGAACTGGACGAATACATCGACGTCCTGCCACCGCAGCAACGGCTCGACGAGACGTGGTACCAGGGCACCGCGGATGCGATCTATCAGAACATCTACACCATCGAGAAAGCTAACCCAAAGTTTGTTCTCATCCTCGCCGGCGATCATATCTACAAGATGGACTACGGCAACATGATTCGAGCCCATATCGAGAGGGACGCCGACCTCACCGTCGGATGCCTGCCGGTCCCCGCCAAGGAATCCGTGCACTTCGGCGTAATGCAGGTCGATGCGTCCGATCGCATCGTCGGGTTCCGGGAGAAGCCGAAAGATCCGCTCCCGATTCCCGGCGACCCCGAGCACGTACTGGCCTCGATGGGCATCTACGTCTTCACGGCTAGGCTCATGTTTGAGCTGCTGTGCCAGGATGCGACCAAAACCGACAGCAATCATGACTTCGGCAAAAACATCATCCCGAACATGATCGACAAGTACAAAGTCTTCGGCTATCGATTTCGCGACAAGAACCAGAAGCCGAACGCTTACTGGCGCGATGTCGGTACGCTCGACGCCTACTTTCAGGCGAACATGGACCTGGTTCAGGTTGTCCCGGAATTGAACTTGTACGATCAGGGTTGGCCAATCCGGACGTATCAACCGCATATTCCGCCGCCGAAGTTCGTCTTCCGCGATGAAACGACAGGCCGGCGCGGCGAGGCCCATGACAGCATCGTCTGCGCCGGCTGCATCGTGAGCGGCGGGCAAGTGGTGCGCAGCATCCTCTCGCCCAACGTGCGCATCAACAGCTTTGCGCAGGTCGAGGATTCGATTCTGTTCAGCGGCGTCGATGTGGGCCGCGGCGCGCGCATTCGCCGGGCGATTATCGATAAGGACGTAAAGATACCGCGTGACGCCGTGCTGGGGTATGACTTGGAGCACGATCGTCGGCGCGGGCTCACCGTTACCGATCAGGGCATCGTCGTCGTCTCTAAGGGCGAGTTGCCCGATACGTTCAAGAAACCGTGACTCTTCGTTTAGGCGAGCGGCAGGAGTTGATTTACCCCCCTCTCCCTCCGAGAGAGGGGTTGTGGGGTGCGGGAATACCCCGGAAAACCGAAGGCCGCTCCCTCGACCCCGTCCCTCTCCCGGAGGGAGAGGGGAGGAAAAGACCTGCCGGGCGCCATGCGAGTGCAGCATTGATTTTCGCTCGCCCGGCGCCACGCGAACGTTAAACAAAGATCGAGTTTTCGTCATGAACCAACCAACCGACGCTCCTCCGACGCCGATCAAGAAAAACAACTACTGGATCTATTTCTTTGTCTTCGTCTTCGTCACCAGCATCGGCGTGGCGGCGTTCATGATCTGGTTCAATCTAAGCATCCAGCTCAATCCGGAGCAACTTGAAAATGCGATTCGCCTGTGGAACGCCAATCGGCCCAAGAACTATAACCTCGTCTATACGAAACGCCTGAATGACGATTCTCATACGGACAAGTTCGAGGTCGAAGTGAGCGAGGGCGTTGTGACCAAAGTCCTCATGAACGGCAACTCGCTCGACAAGGAACTGCGCCCGTTCCACAGCATGGATCGGCTGCTCCGCGACATCGAGAAGTTCTCCGAGATGGACGCCAAGCCCGGCGCGCCGCGCGTTTACGTCACGGCAATCTTCGACCCCCATTCGGGTGCACTTCGGCGCTACGTGCGGCGCGTCATGGGGACGAACTTGCGGATCGAGATGCAGATCAATATCGACGCGCTGCCGTGATGGACGACTCGCATACCAGCCCGGAGCGCACGCGACGGGGCCGTCCCTTGCGCTCCGGGCTGGTTACACCATCTACTCAATTTCCCTCGGCAACGGGACTTCCTCATCGCCCTGGCGACGGCCCGGCGGAGCGTTCGGGTCGCCTTCGATGCGCAATGTCGTCGTGTAATCGACGCCGTCGACGCTCATTACGACGCGATAATCGCCCGGCGCAACCATGCGTCGGCCTTGCCCGAAGCCGCCTTTCTTGCCGCCACCTCCGCCGAATTTCTTCATCGGCTCCTTGCCCGAGTCGTCGGCGGGGCGCGTCATGTCCCACGTTGTCTTGTTCAGCCCGGCCTTCGCGTTCGGCGTCCATAGGCTCAACGTCTTGCCCTCGATGTCGAGCACCTTGAACGCCAGTTTCTGCGACCCCTCGGCGAGCGAGTAGAAAATCTGCGGCGTCAACGGCGGATTCTGACCGACGAAGCGCCGATTCGTCTTGCCGTGCGCCGGTTCAAGAATCCATCGCACCGTCGGCTGCGGCTTGTACAGATGCGCCTTCGCTTGGACGGTTTCGGGCTTTATCTGACGCAGAGCCGATACGTCGAGAATCCACAGGCTTCTCCCATGCGTGGCCGCGACGATCTCGCCGGCCGTCGGGTGCACGGCAATTTCATGGACGGCCACGGTCGGCAGGTTATTGTTGATCCGCGTCCACGATTGGCCGCGATCGATCGATGCAAACACGCTGAACTCGGTGCCGCAGTAGAGCAGGCTCTCGTTTTCGACATCCTCGCGCACCACGCGCGACGAGCCGACGGCGGGGAGGTTGTTCGTGATGTTCTTCCAACTGGCGCCGAAATCCTCGGTGACGAACAGGTACGGCCTGTCGTCATCCGAGCGATGCGCATCGAAGCAAACGTATGCTCGGCCTTCCTTGAATCGCGAAGCCTCGATGGTCGAGACCCAGCGCGCGCCGCTCATGCCAGGCATCTCCGTTTTTGCCTTTTCGGAGGCGGGCTGGAGGATTTGCGTCCATTTCTGACCGCCGTCGCGCGTCACCCACAGGGCGCCATCGTCGGTGCCGGCCCAGAGCACATCGGGGTTCTTCGGCGATTCGGCGATCGCTGTGGCCGTCGCGCGCTTGCTCGTTGACAGGGGGGGCGAGATCACCTTGAGATTGTCACCGCGGTCAAGCGACTTGAAGACGACGTCGCCGCCGCAATAAAAGATCTTCGGGTTATGGCTCGACAGGATGTAGGGCGTGTTCCAGTTGAATGGGTGGGTCGGTGCGGCCTTGCCTTTGCCCTTGCCCTTGGGCTGTCCAAAGGACGGGCCGATACGTGTTACTTCGCCGGTCTTGAGGTGGCGTCGTCCCATGCCGCCGTCCTGCATCTCGAAGTACACCAGATCGGGATCGCTCGGATCGCAACGGCAGACATAGCCGTCGCCGCCGAAGATGGAGACCCAGTCTTCGTTGACCGGGCCGAGAGCGCCGAACTGCCCGGCCGACCTGAGTCCCATGCTCGGTCCGCCCCAGGTGCCGTTGTCCTGTAAGCCGCCGAAGACCCAGTAGGGCCGTTTGTTGTTGACGGCGACGTGATAGAACTGACCCAACGAGAGATGATTGAGATGGTCCCAGTTGTCGGCGCGATCGTAGCTGGCGTAGAAGCCGCCGTCCGTGCCGATGAGCATGTGGCGGCCGTCCTTGGGATTGATCCACATGGCGTGGCCGTCCGCGTGGACGAACTTGCCGGCATCGCCTTTGAAGGTCTTGCCGCCGTCGGAGGAGCGATACTGAGCCACGCCGAGGACGTAGACGTACTTGGCGTCGTTGGGATCGACACGGACGACGGAGAAGTACATGGGGCGTGGATTGATGCTGTTGACGCGGGTCCACGATTCACCGCCATCGGTTGATTTGTAAACGCCGCCGTACTGGAAGCCGTCGGGGCCTTGCTGGTTCTGGACATTTTCTTTTTGGCCGCCATAGTAGGCGTGGAAGGGGCGTCCTGGCTTGGCGCCGCCGGGGCCGAATCCGCCGCCCCCGCCGCCGAACTTCGGTCGCTCGCCGAGGAGGACTTCGATTTCCTTGGTTTGATCGTCGCGTTTGACTCTGAGTTTCAGTTTGTCGCCGGCGTTGCCGACGCGGACGACAGCCAAGAGGTCGTCATACGTTTTGATATCGTTCTTGCCGGCGGCTCGCACAATGTCGCCGATCTGCAAGCCGGCTTTGGCGGCGGGCCCGCCATCGACAAGCATCGTCAGGCGAGCGCCGGGATTGGCGTCTTCACCGAGGAAGCCCAGGTAGCCAGTGCCTTGTGCGACCTTCTTCGGCTCCGGGCCCATGCCGATCTTTTCGCTGTCGACGATGGCGTAGACGATGTTCGGATCTTTGCGGAAGTAGTCGAGCCCGATGCGGCCGAGCTTGCAACTCGGCAGTCCGGTGGTGAGCTTCTTGAAGCTCTTGCCGCCGTCGGTGGTTTTGTAGATGCCGGCGGCTTCGCCCCATTTCATGATGGGATCGTAGCCGTCGTAGCCTTCTTGAATACCGGGGCCGTGATAGGAGTCGAAGCCATCGCGTCGGCGTTCCCACATGGCGACAAGCAGCGTGTCGGGGTCGTTGGGATTCATCGCCAGATCGATGACGCCGGTGCGATCGTTGAGAAAGAGCACTTTCTCCCACGATTTGCCGCCGTCGCTCGTCTTGAAGAGCCCGCGTTCGGGGTTGTTGCCATAGAGTCGGCCCAGGGCGCCGACGTAGACGACGTCGGGGTTTTTCGGATGGATGGCGATGCGGCCGATCTGGAATGTTTTGCTGAGGCCCATGTTTTTCCACGATTTGCCGCCGTCGACCGATTTGTAGACGCCGTCGCCGTAGGAAACGGAGTTGCGCGGATTGCCCTCGCCGGTGCCGACCCACACGATGTTGCGATTCGATGGCGCGACGCAGACATCGCCGATGGAGACGGTGGCTTCCTTGTCGAATTGATGCTCGAAGGTGACGCCGTTGTTGATCGTCCTGACCAGTCCGCCCGACGCCGTGGCGACCCAGTAGCTCGACGGGTCGGCTTCGAACACAGAGAGTGCGGTGATGCGGCCTGCCATGTTGGCCGGGCCGATGTTGCGCCACGCGAGCGCCTTGGTCCATTCGCTCGGCAGCGCGCCGGCTTTGGCGTCGGACTGAGCGAGCGCGATCGTCGGCCAGGTTGCCAAGCCGAGGACCAGCCAAACGAAGAGTCGTACCTTCGGGAATCGATTCATGGTGTCACCTGAGTTCAGAGATGTCGCGGATCGTCTGTTGCCGAACGAGACCCGCGTAGAGGCGAATTGTAATGTAGTCGGCGGACGATTGCCAACGTTTTCTGACACTTCTCGCCGAACTTTCTAATGCCCTGTCCAGACTAGATTTTCGAGTTGGTCGATTGGAGTGTGGACTTCTGTCCACACGATCAGGCGGCGCCCGGAGCTACGCCGCGTGGACTGCAGTCCACGCTCCAATACTCTCCTACCCGAAAATTCAGTCTGGACAACGCACTAGCCCGGATTATTCACCACGGAAGACGCGGAAAGGGGCACAGGACTCCCTTTTCATGAAAAATGAGGCTCGTCCATCGCGCACCCTGTTTCCTGCGTTCTTGAGATCTTCCGTGTTTTCGGTGCTACTAACGATCACCATGCGGTCATGTTGTCGCCGGCGGTGACGCAGCGGCGGGCCCCTCGGCGGGAGCTTCGTCCGGTTGCGTGGCGATGGCGGCGATGGCCAGCCCCGCGATGCCCCACTCAATCAAGGATCCGTACAGGCCAACCCGAATGAACTCCACCGGGAAGCGATACCAGATGCCGAACGACGCGCTGGTGCACAGCCAGGTGAACAGGCCGAGATTCAAGACAACGACCCAGCGGATGAAATAGGTGGCGCCGACCGAGGCGTTCGCCACGATCCATGCCGCGATCAGGGCCGCCAGCAAGTTCGTCACGAACTCGGCAATGAGCTGTTGCGGCCCCATCGGCTCCTCGCCCGTCGGTTCGATGACGACGATGCCGGAGGGGCCTTCTTTGTACGCCTTCGCAAAGCGCTCCTGCTCTTTTTTCAGATCGTCTCCGGACATCTTCTCGTGGCCTTCGGCGAGAGCGGGAAATCGATACAGCCCTGGCTTGAGGTTTTGCTTGGCCAGAAACGCCCGAGTCTCCGCATCCTTGGGCATTTTGTCAAACGCTCGGCCTTCCAGATTGAGATATTTGTGATTGAAGGCGCACGCACAAAATACGAGGACGCCGCCGACGAGCCCGGCCACGAGAATGCGCAGCATGATTGTGTCTCCCAGGATGTGGAAGTGATTGGAACCAAGATAACATCGGCGAAGTGCGGATCGATGTCAAGCGTGCAAAGCAGTGCGGCCCGGCCGCTTGAGCCTTGAGGCGGTCACTTGGCTGCGAGAGTTTTGACACGATCCCGGGCGTCGCGCAAGAGGCGGGACGATTCGGGGCGGTCCTTGCCATCGTCGGCGAGCTTTTCCCAGCGAACGATGGCTTCCTGGTAGGCGGCACGAGCGGCGGCGAAGTCCCCGA
>VGZI01000205.1 GCA_016872605.1 Planctomycetota bacterium | reverse complement strand
ATTCAACGATCTATTCTCATGATAGCAACTTACCCAATACGTCGAATCTACCAGCAGACACGGCGATGAGCGAAATGCGCAGGATGCGCTCCGTGCCGCTGCGTCGACTTCCGCTGGGGTTCTCGCTCAAGAAAAGTGCTGTGGCCACCCGTCGAAGAAAGGATGCTTGACATGTTGCCAGGACTATGGAAGACACTCAGTCGGCAGGTGCTGTGCGGTGCAGCGCTTTTCTCGGCAACCGCGCTGGCTCACGGCCAGAGCGGGCTCGACATTCCGCGACCGAGCAGTCTGGAGGCTCCACGCAGTCAGCCGGTGGCGCCCACCGGCACGAAAACCGATGCATCGGCCGACGAGTTGCGTGCCCGCGTCGAACGGCTTGAGAGACAGAACCAAGAACTCATCGATCTTCTCAAAAACGGCCAGGCCAAGCCACAATCGGCGCCCGTGACCAGCACACCGCCACCGGGCGCTCTGCTCGACAAGAACGACGTGCAGAAGATGATCGCCGAGTACCTCACCGAACGTGAGGCCGTGACCCAGGCGAAAGAGAAGGCCGCGGCTGACAAAGGCTTCGTCGTCGGCAAGAATCTTGGCTTGACCGGCATGTGGCTCAACCACCAACCCTGGTTCGAAACGCAGGACAAGGCGTTTCGCTTCCATGTGGGCGGTCGCTTCCACGGCGACTGGGTGTTCGGCGCCGGTGCGGCGGATGCCGTCATCTCCGGCAAGGGGGGCACTGGCGCCTTCCAAGAGTCGTTCAACTGGCGCCGCGCCCGACTTCAGGCCGACGGCTGGATCGGTGAGGTCATCGACTTCTTTGTTGAGTTCGAGTTCGTTCAACAGTTTTCGACCGGTGCGCCGTTTACGCCCACGGCGTTCGGCGTTCCCGCGACTGCCAGCGGCGCAACCGAGGCGAACACCATCAATCCAGCGCTCCCGACGGACGTTTGGGCTGGAATCAATCACATTCCGTACATTGGCGGCCTTCGCATCGGCAGCCTCAAGTTTCCCCTCGGCCTGGATCATCTCACCAGCAGCCGCTACCTCGACTTCCTGGAACGGTCCGCCGGCTTCGACACCTATTACAACCGGGCCAACGGCTGGGAACCGGGCTTCATGATCCACAACGAAACGGAGAACCAGCGTATGACCTGGCAAGTCGCAGCCACGCGTCATATGAACGGGCTGTTCGGCTACACCATCGGCGGCGGCGAGTGGCGCTACACCGGCCGCATCACCGCTCTGCCATGGTACGAGGACAACGGCCGACGCATGATGCACGTCGGTGTCGGCGGTTGCTTCATCGATAGCCTCGATCAAGGCAACGCCAACCTCGTCGGCCGCTGGCTTCTGCGCAACGGCGGCAACGCCCTGCAGAACGTCGTCGGCCTCGCCCGCGTCTTCGGCGATTCCCAGTCCATCATCAACCCCGAACTCTTTATCAACCTCGGCCCCTGGAGCATTCAGAGCGAATACGTCGGAAGCCAGGTCAACGGCGTGACCAGCTTCATCACGCAGCTCACTGGACCAACCGCCGCCAAGATTCCGGCTCGTAGCTTTTATAGCCACGCTGCCTATGTCCAGCTCATGTACTTCCTCACCGGTGAATCGCGCCCCTACAACAAAAGCACCGTGCATAGCTCCGGCGCCGCTCCCACACGCGTCGTTCCGTTCCGCAACTATTTCTGGGTCCCAGGACAAGGCGGCAACGGCAATCCGTTCAGCGCCGGCGCCTGGCAGGTCGGCGCACGCTATTCCTTCAACGACCTCAACGATGGCCCCATCATCGGCGGTATCTCTCACGAAGTCACTCTCGGACTTAACTGGTTCCTCAATCCCAACATGAAGATCCAGTGGAACTATGACATCGGCCAGCGTTACCTCGCCGGCGGCACCAGCGATGGCCGCTACTACGGCTTCGGCATGCGTATGGCTTTCGATTTCTAACCTACCCTTGACGCTGCCTGCCTCGGTCGCCGAGGCAGGCGACTTTTTTCGAAGTGCTTTCCCACTACTCCGGAAAGGAACACCCCATGAATCGTTGGCATTTCGCGCTCGCCCCGCTCCTCGTTGGGTTCGGCATGATCATGCCCTCGGCCCATGCCGATGGGATTCTCAAAAAGCTCCACCTCGGCAAGCCTCAGTGCGAGCCGGGATTTCAAATTGTGGAAGAAATCGTCATGCAAGACGTCACCCGCACGATCTGCAAGATGGTGCCGGAGACGAAGAAGAAATGGGTCTACTCCGTTATCGATGATCCGTTCTGCGTGCAGAACTCCAAGCATGGCCAATGTCCCCAGTGCAGCGGCCCGTATTGTCGAAAACTGCTCGTCAAAAAGCAGATCGATGAGCCATGCCCCACAATGAAATGCGTCACGGAGACGATCGTCGAGCGGTTGCCCGTGAAGGTGTACCGCAAAGTCCCGATTGCGACGTCGGACAAAGACAAGAAGTAGCGTTGTTGCCACGAGCACGCCGCGCCGGCACGCGCCCACCCGGAAGCACTCGCTGGCGCGGCGTGCTCGGGCTCTTTTCTCGCGATCGCGGACCTTTCCGATTGTTCCGCGCACGTGGCGATCGGGTTACCGGCGAAGCGAATCGGATCATGACCAGGCCACAACGACGGCTCGGAAATGCCGATCTCCTGAATGGACACTGTACCGGCTGAAGCTCGACACCGATGACGGCGACACTTTCCTCTCATCTCTCTACGCACAAAGCGCGTCGCCGGTTTGACTTCACCCGGCACACGCAAATTGCATCGAGGCACACGTCATGTTTATCTCGCGATCCTGGCTGCGCGCTATCTGCTTCGGATCGATTTTCAGCATAACGTTATCTTGCATGTCGAAAGGTGCTGCCCAGGAGCCCGCACGTGCAGCCTTGATGCCGCCGCAAGAAAGTGCCAAGCCCACGACGGCCGATGGATGCCCACCGCTCGATTGGTCCACGTTGCCACATTATCGTCCCGCGCCACGGCCGGGCAATTTCCCGATTCCGCCGACGGGTTGCGGCTTCTATTCGCTCCACGACGCTCTGACCGGCCAAGCGCGCGAAGCAGCGCCGAAGTTCGCCTATCCGCCGAATGCATTGATGCCTCCGTCGCTCTTCGACGCCGACTTTCGCTACGTCGAGAATCCAAGCTACGCACCGGACCCGCTCGAACGCCTCCACCGCATTCACTTGGGCGACAACTGGCTGTTCGGCACCGGTGGACAGGCCTGGTGGCGGCATATGCACGAATTCTCAAGCCGATTCACCGGCAAGACGAACGACTACGACCTGTTCCGCGCCCGGGTCTACGGCGACCTCTGGTATCATGATCGCTTCCGCATCTACGCCGAGTTAATCTCCGCGCACACAGCCAATCAAAACCTCACGCCGTTGCGCATTGACGAGAATCGGGCCGATATGCAGAACCTGTTCATCGACATCAAGATCGGCGAAGTCGACGGGCGACCGGTCTACGTTCGCGCCGGTCGACAGGAACTCCTTTTCGGCTCGCAGCAATTGATCTCGCCGTCCGATTGGGCAAACACGCGCCGTACGTTTCAGGGTGTGCGCGGCTTCTGGTCCAACGACAAGTTCGACCTGGACCTCTTCTGGGTCCAGCCCGTGATCCCCAACAACTCGGGATGGTCATCGATCGATCATCGCCAGAACTTCTACGGCGCCTGGCTGACCTATCGGCCCCAGAAAAAACAGGCCGTCGACCTGTACTATCTCTTTCTGGATAACACGAACTCGACGACGCCCTTGGGGCTTGTGACCGCGCCGACCAGTGTGCACACGCTTGGCACGCGCTACGCGGGCGACAAAGACGGCTTCCTCTGGGACGTCGAGGCGATGCTGCAACTGGGCGATCGCGGCGGGCAGTCGATCCTCGCCGGCGCCGCCACCGTCGGCGTCGGCTACAACGCCAAGAAGTTGCCGATGAACCCGACGGTCTGGGCGTACTATGACTGGGCTTCCGGCGATCACAGCCCGAACTTAGGGAATTACAACACGTTCAATCAATTTTTTTCGTTCGGCCATTACTACATGGGCTGGCTTGACCTGATCGGTCGGCAGAATATTCGCGATTGGAATGCGCACTTGTACCTGTATCCGGCAAAGTGGATTACCTTCAACCTACAGTATCACGTGTTCAGCCTCGACAGCGCCCGCGATGCGCTCTATGGCATCGCCGGCACACCGACGCGAGTCAGCCTCGCCGGCAGCGCCGGCGGACGCGTCGGGCAGGAACTCGATCTCATCGCGAATTTTCACCTGTCGCGGCGGACCGATCTCATGATCGGCTACTCCAAGCTTCAAACGGGTGATTTTATCAGCAACACCGGCAACGGCCGATCGCCCGAACTGTTCTACATGATGTACAACGTGCGGTGGTGAAGCCCCGCCTCGAAGCGGCAGAGCGGAAATCAATACTCCCCCCTCCCTCCGGGACAGGGGTTAGGGGTGAGGGTAGAGTTAGCAGAACCCAGGATGATACCCTCACCCCTGCCCCTCTTCCGGAGGGAGAGGGGAGGAAAAGACCTGCTGCTCGCCTAGACCGCAAGCACCTACGGCGTCTTGCCAGAAACGAACTCCGTCGCCGAATCGTGCAATCGCAACAACGGCGCGATGACTTCGGCCAGCGCCTTGGCCTTGTTGCGGTTGTCTTCGCGGTCGCTCTTCTTCAAGCTCTCCAGTTCCGCCTTGAGCTTGGCTGTGTGCGCCAGGTTGACGCGCAACAGCTTGCGCACCGTCAACTTGTCGCCGACGTCACGCTCACGGCAAACGGCCAGCGCTTGGTCGGCATCTTTGAGGTGTTTGCCGAGACTGGAAGGCGTCAGCGTCGGCCAGGTTTCGTAGATGAAGCGGCGGGCCTCCACGTGCCTGGGACCTTTCGTGGCCCAGTCGATCTTGAGCTGCTCGACATGGGCCTTGACTTTGGATTGAACGGGGCTGGCCTGGACGACTTGATCGTACAGGCGAATGGCGGAATCGAAATCGGCTTCCGCTGCATAGAGACGAGCTCGCTCGATGCGCTTGTGCAGTCCCAGTTCCTTTTCGCTGCCGTCCGCCTCTTTGAGGACGCGTTCGACGCGGTCGACGAAGGCCGCCACGTCGGCTTCATGCCGGCGCAGTTCGTCGATCTGGCGTTGGCCTTCGCGAAAGTCGAAGGACAGCTTCTTATCCTTGGCGAGCCGATCGAGGTCGCCGCGTTCGCGATCAAGATACTTGATCTCAGCTTGCAGCGTCGGCAGGCTCTTTTTGCCGACTTCAAAGGCCGACTGCAGGGATTGATTGAGCAGGCCGGCCAACTCGCGGTTGCGATCCTTGGTGAGTGCAGCGTTTTCATAGGCCCGCCGCAGCCAGGCGTCGCGCCGTACCAAGAGCGACGCCGACGCATCGAAAGCCGTGTCGTCCTTGACGCGCACAATCGTGGCGCGATCGTCGACGAGCGCAATCGGGAACTGGGCGCGCACGTTTTTGCCCGCGACGATCTGCACCCAGGCCCAGTGGGCGTGCGCGTCGGAGGAAATCCACAGGCCGTCGCGCATGAGATCGAGCTTCTTGCCCTCTGCGCCGGGAGCACCCGCCTTGACCGTGACGCCGACCGCCGGCTTGGACGTAGCTTCATCCAACAGTTGCACCTTCACGGGACGTCTCGCCGTCGGCAGGTGCACTGCGCGGTAGCCAAGCGTCCCGGCCTCCTCGATCAAGGCGTCTTCCTTGTAGCGATGCCAATAGCGACACCGGCACGCCCCCGACGCCGGCGCATCGATCACTTCCAGCAGCGCCCAATCAACACGCATGGCTCGGCGCCGTCCCGCCTCCTCGCTGACTCGGCTCACGGCGAACACGTGCCCCGTTTTCACCCAACGATCCATCGCCACCCCGAGGCTCCCGCCCTTGAACCTGAGCGTCACGTCTTTGCCAATGCCGACGATCGTGCCGACCGGATGAAATGATTCTTCAATCATGCGAGCGATGAGCGGCGCGACCGCTTGCCGATCGGCGGTCTGCGCGGTCACCGACATCGGCCTGGCCAGATTCGTCATGCCGTCATGAAATCGGCTGCGCACGCGATACATGCCAGCCGTGTATTCGAGCAGGACAACATGCGTCGCGCGATCCGATATTGCATCCCACGCTTCGAGAGCGGGACTGAGTCCCTTCGCGTCAACGTCAGACAGGATCGGATGGTCGCGTGTGACGTTGATCTGCGCCAATCGACCGAACGAGAGCTTGAGCTGACTTTCGATATCGCGGCGAAGCTGTTTTTCGAACAGCGGCGTGAAGACGCGATTGGCGCCGATGTGCAGCACGACATCGAGCTTGTACGGCTTGTCGGCCTCCGCATCGAGCTCGGCCCGAGCATTCGCGGTCACAAATGAAAGCATTGCGACGGCGATACTGGCCCGCAGCGCAAGCAAGGGCCCCCCTTGCTTGCGCTGCGGGCTAGTGAGATTTACACGCGTCATCGCAAGCGCTCCAAATCGTCAAAAAATCGTGGATAGGTCTTGGCGACGCAGGCCGGGTTGTCGATCACGATGCCGGGGACCTTCAGGCCGACGAGCGCCAGGCTCATGGCCATGCGGTGATCGTTGTACGTCTGAATGACCGCGCCGTGCAGCGGGGCAGGCGTTATCGTCAGGCCGTCGGCGAACTCGTCAACTTTCGCGCCGATGCGGCGAAGTTCGGTCGCCAATGCAGCCAGGCGATCCGTCTCCTTGTGGCGAATGTGGGCGACGTTGCGGATCGTCGTCGGCCCCTCGGCAAAACAGGCGACGGCAGCGAGTGTCATGACCGTGTCGCTGATATCGTTCAGGTCAACATCGATGCCTCGGAGCGGGCCGCCGTGGACGGTGATTGACTCCTCACGTCGACTTGTGAAGTCTGGGCGACAAGTCGATGCGATCTCCTCACAGCCCATGCGATTCAATACGTCCAGGAATCGAACGTCTCCTTGCAAGCAATGCTTGGTCAAGCGCGGAATCGTAACGCGCCCGCCGGTAATCGCGGCGGCGCCAAAAAAGTAACTGGCGGCAGACGCATCGGGCTCGACGAGGTAATGCCATCGAACTTTCGGAGTCTGCGGGGCGTGGACCGCGAACTGCCCGGCGCGTCCCGTGAAAACGCTTAACCCAAACTGGCGCATCATGGCTACGGTCATGCTCACGTAGGGAACCGAGACGAGGGGACCATCAACGATGATTATGACGTCGCCCCGAGCCATTGAACCGGCCATGAGCAACCCGCTCAGGAACTGACTACTCGTGTCGCCTCGAATATGTACAGTACCGCCCGGCAACCCATTCGCTTCGATGACAACGGGCGGACAGCCGTTGTTGAATTCGCAAACGGCCTTTACCCCCAACTGATCGAGCGCGTTCAGCAAATCGGCGATCGGGCGCTCGCGCATGCGCGGCACGCCGTCGAGACGATATCGGCCGTTGCCTAATGCGACCATGGCCGCAAGAAAACGCATTGTCGTGCCGGAGTTTGCGACATAAAGATCGGCGCTGCTCGCCGGTATCCTGGGCTGAGCCGAATCATGCAGCACTCGAATCGACTCGGCTTCCCAATCTGGGAGAATTGTGAAGCCAAGGCGGCGAAGGCAATCGACCATGACCTCGGTGTCTTCGCTCTGCAAGGCGCCATCGATCACCGTTTCATGGGCTGTCAAGGCCGCCAACACGAGCGCCCGGTTCGTGATGCTCTTCGATCCTGGCACACGCACGGTGGCGTGTGGCGGCTTCGTCAGCGGTGCGATCGCGATTTGATGGGGATATTGCATTTGGCGCTTCCGCGCGAACGCTAAACGAAGCGTGGTCAGTACGTCACGCGCATGAGGAACAGACCTTGCGCCGGCGCCGTCGGACCGGCTTCGGCGCGATCCTCGACCTTGAGTATCTCCGCGACCTTCGATTCAGGCCAATAGCCTCGGCCGACGTGGATCAGCGTGCCAGCAATGGTCCGCACCATATTGTACAGGAAACCATCCGCCTCCACGTCGATCCAGATGGTGTCGCCGGCGCGGTTGACGGCCAGGTGCGTGATGGTCCGCACGCTCGACATGCGGTTGGGCCATTCGGTCTCGAAACTGTGAAAGTCGTGTCGGCCTTCGAGCACAATGGCCGCTCGCGCCATCGCCGCGGCATCGAGTCGGCGTTTGCTCGGGCAGCAATACTTCCGCAAAAACGGGCTCGGCGTTGGGCCGTCGTGGATTACATAACGGTACAGCTTGCGAATCGCGTCGTGGTTGGCGTCAAACGATTGTGCGGCCTCATCGATCGAATGCACAACGATATCGGCGGGCAAATGGGCGTTGATCGCTCCGAGGAGTTTATGCTGGGGAATGTGCAGTCCACTGAAGAAGTTGGCGACTTGTCCGAGTGCATGTACTCCGGCATCGGTGCGCCCGCTGGCGTTGACGCGCACGCGTGCCTCGCCGGTCAGCGTTTGCAGGGCCGTTTCGAGCGTTTCCTGGACGGTGCGATAGCCGGGCTGGGTCTGCCAGCCCTGGAAGTCGCTGCCGTCGTAACTCAGGACGATTTTGAAGTTCCGCATGGGCCTTCTAGCGTGGTATGCCCTTGAGAAAAAGAAGGCCGATTCGAAACGCAGAGGGCGCAGAGAACGCGGAGGAGAGGTTAGGACAAGGCGCCATCCCCATTCCTCAGCGGCCTCTGCGTTCTCTGCGTTTCAATTGCCTTTTCGCACACAAAGAACATAGGCGTCGCCGTCGAGATTCTCAATCGCCTCGATCCGCCATCGATCGCCATCCACCAATCGTTGGATGCCCAAGCCTACGACAGCCGTTTTGGCGGAGCCGCCGATGACTTTCGGTGCGATGAACGCGTGGATCTCGTCCACCAAGCCAAGATCGAAGAACCGGCCGAGCACGCCGGCGCCCCCTTCGACGAGCAGGTTCGTCCAGCGCCGGCGACCGAGTTCGTCCAGCAACTTCATGATATCAGGCCGACCGTCCGCATCCGCGGCAAGAGCGATCACTTCACAGCCAACCTGGGCCAGCACGGATTCTTCAGCGCACGCGCTAACGACTACGAGTGTTGGCACGTCACGAGCCGTGCAGGCCAGTTGCGCTGTCGCCGGCAATCGAGCGTGAGAATCCAGCACCACGCGTGTGGCGACGCGCGGTCCCAGCGGCCTGGCCGTGAGCAGCGGGTCGTCGGCCAGCGCCGTGCCGATCCCAACGAGGATGCCGTCCATTCGCCCGCGCAGCTCGTGCACGCGGCGGCGCGAGGTATCGTTACTGATCCATTTGGATTCACCGGTGCGCGTGGCGATTTTGCCATCGAGCGACATGGCCCACTTGGCGTGAACATAGGGCCGGCCGGCGCCAAGCAGCTTCAGATAGGGGGCGTTCTGCCTGCGCGCTTCAGGTTCGCAGAGGCCGAACTCGACGCCGATGCCTGCGGCGCGAAGGAGAACCGCGCCCCGGCCTGCGACGTGCGGAAAGGGATCTTCCAGCGCCGCCACGACGCGTGTGATGCCTGCCTTGATTACGGCGTCGGTGCAAGGCGGCGTCTTGCCGTGATGACAGCATGGCTCCAGAGTGACGTAGAGCGTTGCACCTGTCGCCGCCGCGCCGGCTTGAGCGAATGCACGGACCTCGGCATGCGGCCCGCCGAACGCTTGATGCCAGCCTTCGCCGACGACCTTGCCGTCGCGCACCACCACGGCGCCGACGAGCGGGTTCGGTTCGACATAGCCTCGCCCTTGCTCCGCCAACTGCAAGGCCCGCCGCATCCACAATTCGTCCTGTGCGTTCATCAACGTTACATGTAGCGATCCCTGCTACCACCGTCTCACTCAGTACGTCGGTCCGTTCTGGCTAAATTCACCTTGGTCCACGAATCCCGAGACCAGAATCACGCCTCCAACAAGCACGCCGAAGCCGGTGAGGCCGATTGCCGAGATCGGGATGAATACTAGCCGGAACGAAATCCAATAGATCTTGGTGGCGATCCACTCAAACTGATACCACGTCAGTGCGGCGCAAACCGCGATGACCAGCACGCCAAAAAAGACAGCGCTCCAGTCCGGCGGGAACACCAACCTGACGCGCGCCGCCGACGATAGGCCAGCGCAGACTGCGAGCCAAGCAGGAACACCCCAAACGAGGTGCAGCATTGACACTTCGAACAGAAACGGGACTGTCAGCCCAACAACCAAGCCCAGCATGAAGATCAAGCGTCCCGCCAGGGCTCCACGATCGCCGTTTTTTGGAACTCCGAAGTCGCGTGTTGCGCGCCCAGCAACAAGAGAAGGCCACAGCCGACAAAAACCAACCACTCCAGTGCAAAGAGGATGCTCCCCCACCAGTCCAGCTCACCAGTCATGAACCGATGCACGGTTGCGACCGCCGAGACGACACCCACGAGCACGAACACGCCGCCGACGGCGTATGCAGCGTCTCGCTCCTCGCGGGATAACCGGTTGGATCGCTCGGCCAATTCAAGTGCTCCGCCGGCAACGATAAGCGGAGCGACTACAATCCACAACAGGTGGTATTTTGAAAAATAGTCGAATGCCGTAAGCGCCAGTGCCGCCGCAAGCACGACGGCATAGGTTGCGACAAATGTGATTGCCCGGCCGAAACCTTGGGTTCGACAATGTGCTAGAAGTTCATCATGGTCCCAGATTTGAATGATGGAAAGCAATCGAGCGAGATGGAATAATGAGAATAAGGTGATGGCCGCAACGACCGACCAAATTCCCCACTCAATCACCGGCCCAATCGTCTCCGTGCTGAACCTCGCCGCACCGAAACTACAAGCGGACAATATGGCCCGACATGGTGGACTGCCTCCTTGACAAAACGGAACGCGAATTGGACCCATGTCCGCCATCCAAGAAAATGCTCCTCGATTCTAATGGAGCGCCCCGGCCACGGTCAAGCATGAATCGAAAAAAAGACAGGATTCCCTGAGCCCGCGCCAGGAGCGCAAGTCGGGCAGTGGTCAGGCGCGTCAAGCGCAGCCTGGACGCATCGTTCGCACTGGACCATGGCTGGCGCATCCGTCTACCCGAGTGGGAGAAGCCAGCGCGCGAGATTCAGGTAAATCAACAAAGTCGCCATGTCGGTGAG
>VGZI01000204.1 GCA_016872605.1 Planctomycetota bacterium | reverse complement strand
GCTGGCATTCACTTCGAGGAGCGCGACAGCGGCGAGTCCGTGTCTGCCAGCTTCCTTCTCGATCGCCTCGAGGAGGCGAACGCTATCGACCGCGTGGATGCGATGAACCATCGGCAACGTCCGCTCTACTTTATTGCGTTGCAGGTGCCCGATCAGATGCCAGCGAATCGACTTTGGCATCGCCTCAGCCTTGCGCCACAACTCCTGGGGTCGATTCTCGCCGAGGTCAATAATGCCAAGGTCCGGCAAGACAGCAGCCACCTCGATCGACACGGACTTCGTGACGGCTACCAGCGTCACCTCGGCGCGATTGCGACCGGCCCGAGTGCACGCCGCAGCAATGCGCATTTCCACGGCGGCGACGTTCGCGCGCAACCTTCCGATGTCGATGGCCATGCTTTCAAATTACCGCCGTGCCGCTACAACAGCAACATCGACCCCGCCGCCTGAAGTAGTGGCGAGTGACGAGTGGAGAGTGGCGAGAGAAGAAGTCCAATCTTATTCTCTCCACTCTCCACTCGCACTCGCCACTGCCGGATGCGTAGCCCTCTGGCGCTACGCCGCCAGCGGCGTACCGAGGAAATGTCATGGCAGAGATCCAGGCCTTTCGTGGCTTTCGATACGATTTGGCGCGTGTCGGCAATTTGAGCGATGTCATCGCGCCGCCTTACGATGTTATCGATCCGGCCTTGCAACAAGCACTTTACAATCGCAGTCCGCACAACGTCGTACGATTGATTCTCAACAAGGAATCCGCCGGCGACACCGCCAACGACAACCGCTACATACGGGCTGCCCAGACTTTGCGCGATTGGCTGCGCGACGGCATCCTTGCTCAGGACTCGGCTCGGTCGCTCTACGTCTATCAGCAAGAATTTGAGGTCGAAGGCCACCGCTACACCCGCAAGGGCTTCATGGCCCGGGTTCGTCTGGAGAAATTCGGCCACGGTCGCATCTATCCGCATGAGGAAACGATGTCGGGGCCGAAAGCCGATCGGCTCAAGCTGTTTCATGCGACCAACATGAACCTGAGCCAAATCTTCGGCCTATTCCCGGATGCCGAGGGCGAGGTGCAGGAGAACCTCGACGCAGCCGTGGGACGTGCGCTGCCGATCCAGGCGACCGACCACCTCGGCGTTGTTAGCCGCATGTGGCCCATCACCGATACGCGTGTGATTGGCGAAGTGACGCGGCAATTGAGTCCGAAGCCGGTGTTCATTGCCGACGGGCATCATCGCTACGAGACGGCCCTGCGTTATCTGGACGAAAAGCAGCAAGCGGGCGAGGTGTCCAATGCAGAGGCGCCGGCGAACTTCGTGCTGATGATGCTGGTCAGCATGCATGATCCGGGCCTGGTGATTCTGCCGACGCATCGCCTTGTCTCAGGCCTTGGCGCGATGACGGCAGCACAACTGCGTGCGATTCTCGGCAATCACTTCGACCTGGAGTCCGTCAAGTCGGCGCGCGAGGCATGGGAACTGATCGAGGCGGACGGCGGACAAGAGTTGCTCGGCTTCGGCACGGTCTTGGATGGCGCGTGGATGACGGGGCGATTCAAGACGCCGCACTGGATGGCGGAATTGGCCGGCGAACATAGCGACGCCTGGCGCGGCCTGGCCGTAGCCGTGCTCCAGCGCGTCGTTCTCGAAAAACTACTGCCTTCGGCGGGATTCGCCGCGCCGAAATGCCAGTACGTGCATCTACTTAGCGAAGTGGACGGTGTGGTCGCGGCCCGGCAGTGTGATCTCGCTGTCCTTGTTCCACCGGCGACCATGAGCCACGTCGAATCCATCGCGGGGAACCTCGAAAAGATGCCCCCAAAATCCACGTACTTCTATCCAAAACTTCTGAGCGGACTGGTGTTCCATTCGCTAAAAACGAACTGAGCGAGGCCCCGCAGATGGAACCGCGTCGCTGGATCGTTGAAGTCAATCAGGCGCTGCTCGGCAAGAACGCCGAGTTGGCGATGAGGAACCGCGAACGATTCCACCAACACGGACTGCTCGTCGCCAACATCCTATCGGTGCCCGGTTCGGGGAAGACCGCGCTCCTGGAACGCACCCTGAGCGACCTGCGCGACGAGATGCGCATCGGCGTGCAGGTCGGCGATTTGCAGACCGACAACGACGCTCGGCGGCTAAGCGATCGTGGCGCCCCGGTCGTTCAGATCGTTACGGGCGGCTGCTGCCATCTCGACGCAAGCATGATCGCCCAGGCCAACGAGAAATTCGATTTCGATCAGCTCGATCTGCTCATCATCGAGAACGTCGGTAACCTGGTGTGTACGGCATCGTATGACTTGGGCGAAGACCTGCGCGTCGTGTTGGTTTCCGTGACCGAAGGTGAGGACAAGCCGCTGAAGTATCCGGTGATTTTCCGGAAAGCTGACGTGGTACTGCTGACGAAGATCGATCTGGCAGAAGCCGTCGGCGCCGATCTAGCGGCCTTGCGCGAGAACATTCGCCGCACGGCGCCGTCGGCAACGATCGCGGAGCTATCGGCGCGATCGGGCCAAGGCTTGGACGCGTGGTACGACTTCCTGCGAACACGCCTTCAAACAAAATGAGCACGTTGGTAGAGGCTGTCCCGGAAGCCTGGTAGCTCACACTAGGCTTTCCAACAGGTACTTCAGCTTGCGAACTTCCGTTTCCATGGCGAACGGCGCCTCGGCAACGTCATGCAACGCGACGCTTAGAAGACGGTCGTAGCGGAAACGGGCAAGTTGCGAAATGATTCGACCATATTCGACTTCGCCCTGACCGACGCGAACTTGTAGCTTGCCCGGCCCTTTGCCGGTGTCGCGCAAGTGGACGTGGCGGACGAACGGGAAAAGCTCGTCGTACGAGCCGCCCTGATGCGGGCCGTTGATGTAATGGCTCGGATCGAGGGTGAGTCCGAGACCGGGAACGCGATTGCACAATTCGAGCGCGCCGGCCGGCGTTTCGGTCAGCGTGCCGATGCGCGTGGGCACAGTGAGCACGAGCCCTTCCGCTTCGACCATCTGAACAACGTGTTTCAATCGCTCCGCCTCGGCATCGAGCCCGGCGCCGTTGGACCCAGCGGGAATACAAAGCAGCGTCACTGCGGTCGTCCGGGCCAACTTGCAGATCGCTTTGAGCTGCCTCATGTACTCATCGCTCGTTGGCGCATCGAATTCAACGCTGAATGCCGACGGCGTCAAGCTCGGACCAATGCGAATGCGCAAGGCGGCCTCGGTAACGTCATGAGCCACCTCCGACGGCTTCAAGTGCGATCCATGCTCATGAATCGCCACGTCCACCTTGCTGAACTCCAGTTCCGCAATCAGACGCAACGCGCGATCGAGCGGCAAGCGAGCAAAACACTGCGTGGAGCATGCGACAAACATTTTCATCTCCTCGAACAAAGCCCCCGCGGACCTTCGTCGAAGGCTTGCTGAACCGATGTTCGTAGTAATGGCATTCTGTTCGCGAAAGAGATATAACTCGATCTGAAAATCCAGCAAGAGGAGTTTCCAATTTTGCGTGAGTTTTTCACCACAGAAACACCGCGGCCACAAAGACGATGCACGATGGGTAAAATGGATGCGGCCTGAGTCTTGCCCGAGCCTCAGGGGCTACGTGACGGTGCGCAATTTACCTTGCACGCCTGTCGGAATTCGGGTATGGGCCTGGCCCTGACAAATTGCCTTTTTCACGGAGTCCCTGAATGTCCCCAGCGCCTGCGACGCTGCCTGCGGATTGGTCGTCTATTCTCGATGAGGTTCACATGCGGCTGGATCATGCCATCGCCATGGCCGATGAGCGAATCGCTCAGATACAGACGGTGTCGGAGGAGTCACTCGTCACGGGGCATCTCGATGAGGTAGCCAAGTGGACGGATCGCCTTGACCGATTGAACACCTATCTGGAGTCGGCCGAGCAGGTGGTACAGAGCGTCGACGAGCTGCTGGGCCACGAGGAGGCGATGCTTCGAAATCACCTGGCCGGCACGCACGCCCTCAAGCAAAGACTGGCGAACGCTACGGGCGGCGCGATAGGATAATGCCAAGAGCCGCGCACGCTGTAAGCGGCGCTCGCGTCCTGGGAGTCCTGTCATGTCCGCCTTCGCTGTGATCTTTCCTGCCGCCGGCAAGTCGTCGCGCTTTCGCGACAAGGAAAAAAAACCGTTCGCGAATCTCGACGGCCGGGCCGTCTGGCTGCGCTCCGTTGAGTTGTTCATCAATCGGTCCGAAGTCAAACAGTGTATCGTCGTCGTGTCGCTGGACGATCAGGAGATGTTCCGCCGTCGCTTCGGCGCTAATCTCATGTTCATGAACGTGCAGATTGCCAATGGCGGCGCCGAACGCTTCGAGTCGGTCGCCAATGCGCTGGCGATGTTGAAGCCGGAGATCGATTTCGTCGCGGTGCACGACGCGGTTCGTCCGTGCCTGACGGAAGCGCTCGTCAGCGATGTGTTTGCAAAAGCGGAGAAGACCGGGGCGGCAATGCTCGGCGTGCCGATCAGCGACACGATCAAGCAAGTCGACGCCAACAAGGAGGTTAAGGGGACGACGCCGCGACAAGGATTATGGCTGGCCCAGACACCTCAGGTGTTCCGCCGCGACTGGCTGGAGGCGGCCTACGCAGACCGGGCCAAGCTCGGTTCGAGCATCACCGACGACGCTCAGCTTCTGGAAGCCGCGGGCAGGACCGTCCACATCGTCGAAGGGGCGAGCACGAATATCAAGATCACAACGCGGCAGGATCTTTTCCTGGCCGACGCGATTCTCAAGAGTCTTCCCAAGCCAAAGCCAAGCGGACCCGCTCATCCTTTTGCCGAAGAAGAAATGTGGGGCGGCAAGGGATTGAAGTGACGACCGGTACACAGACCACTCACCACTCACCACTCACCACTGGGCCGTATGCGTTGGTCCATCATCAGTACGATTTGGTTTCGCGAGATGCGCGATCAGTTGCGGGACCGCCGCACGCTGATTGTCATCCTCGGTCTGCCGCTGATTCTGTATCCGCTGCTGGGGTTCGCGGTGGTCAAGGTGGCGGCCGAATTTACGCAAACGCCGAGCGTAATCGGCGTGGTCACGGGATCGCCGGCGTTCAAGGACTTTCCGGCGCGTCAACCAGACAATGCGGGGCGAAGTCCGATTCCGCGTTTGACCTGGCTCGCCGCGACGCCGCTCATCGGGTCCGACATGGCGCAATGGGCGGGCGCTGCCGCTTTCGCCCAGGCAAGTCAGCAACAATTTGATTATCCGGGATTGATCGCCGGCGGCTATTTCACGACCTTCGATTCCAAGTTTCCTCCCAAGGAATCCAGAGACTCGGCCGCCGATGCGCTCATTCAACTTGTCTATCTCGACAAGCTCGATCCCGCCTGGCAGGACGACGGCAAACTCGATCTCATTCTGGAGGCGCCCGACGATTTCTTCACCCGTTTGGAACAAAGTGAAACGCTCGGCGAAGCGCGGCCGTCGCTTCATGTGCGGACTCGGCCCGGCAACGAGCGCTCTCGGCTGGCCATGCGCCGGCTTACGCCGCTCCTGGATGTCTGGAACCAGGATCTGAAACACGTTCGCCTGGCCCGCAAAGGCCTGACCGAGCAGTACCTCGACCCGATCGACATGCGCCAACCCGAGGAATCCACGTCCAGCGCGACGCGGGCCAGCGTTGCCAACCTCATCATGCGTCTCTTTCCGCTGTTGCTTGTCGTGTGGTCGTTGTCCGGCGCGCTCTATCCGGCGATCGATCTATGCGCCGGCGAAAAAGAGCGCGGCACGATGGAGACGCTGCTTATCACGCCGGCACTGCGCGAGGAGATCGTGATGGGCAAGTTCCTTACCATATGGATCTTCAGCGCCGGCACCGCCCTGACCAACCTGCTCAGCATGGGAATCACGACTTCCCTTTTCGGCAGCGTCATGCCGCAACTCGGTGTGTCGATTCAGGCGTTGCTGTGGTGCGTCGTGTTGTCGTTGCCGCAAGCCGCGTTTTTCAGCGCGTTGAGTTTGGCGATCGGCGCGTACGCCCGCAGTTCGAAGGAGGGTCAGTACTACTTGATGCCGCTGTTTGTGGTCACGATGCCCTTGATCTGTTTGACGCTGGTGCCGGGCGTTGACCTCAATCCGCTCTACGCATTGGTTCCTGTGACAGGCGTGGCATTGCTGATGCAGCGACTCATGACGGGCGACATCCCGTGGGCGTACTTCATCCCGGTACTAGCGCCGATCGCGCTGTATAGTTGGCTGGCGCTGCGCTGGGCCATTGAGCAGTTCAATCGCGAGGATGTGCTTTTTCGCGAAGCGGAACATTTCGACATCGGCCTGTGGTTCCAGAGCCTGTGCCGTGACAAAGAGCCAACGCCCACGACCGGGCAGGCGTTTTTTTGTCTTGGCCTGTTGATCGGCCTTCGCTGGCTGACGCTGGGCATGGGCGATCGCTGGCTTTTGGAGATCCACACGGCTATCAGCGAGTTGGCGTTTGTGGCCATGCCGGCGATCTTCATGGTCATGGTGCTCAACACCGAGCCGAACGAAGCATTGTATTTGCGTTGGCCTCACTGGCGCGAGACCGGGTTGGCGGCAGTCCTGGCCATGCTGCTGCTGCCGCCCATGACGGGCTTGGCACAAGGCGTGGCACTGTGGTTTCCGCATCTGCTCGAAGGCAAGCATCCGCTCATCGAGATTCTGCGAGCGATTCACGAGGCGCCATTGCCCGGGCATGAATTTACGGACTCGCGTATCGTTCTTCACCTCCTGGCCTTCGCGCTCGTGCCGGCACTCTGCGAGGAGATCGCCTTTCGAGGCTTCATCTTACAGGGACTACATCACGGCTTTCGTCCTCGCAATGCCGTGCTCTTGTCGAGCTTCTTTTTCGCTCTGTTTCACATGAACGTGTTCTTGTTCGTGCCGACGTTCTTGCTCGGCGTGGTGCTTGGCCTGCTGACCGTGCGCAGCCGAAGTTTGCTGCCGGCGATCTTGTTCCACTTGCTCTACAACGCCGTGTTGATCGCGTTGATTCCGTTGACGCGCTACTCTGAAGGCGCATTGCCGCGTCTGGTCTATGACGCCTGGCCCTGGCTGATCGGCGTTTCCAGTCTCGCAGCCGGGACCCTCGTCTGGTGGCTCTACAATAAACCATATGCGGATCTCGAACTTCGCGAGTCCGCCGATGCGATGAGTGAACCACAGATGAACACGGATGAGCACAGATAGGCAAACCGGGCAGAATTCCGTCATGGGCGGCTGCGTTCGCTTTTCGCCGATCCTCATTCACCTCTTTCCGGGCTTATCTGGTTCATCCGTGGTTGGAATCACCTCAAACCACAATGTCGGCACAATCGGCAAATCCTGACCATTTTCCGGCGGCATTTTCGGAAAACATCCCCCAGCTTCTTGCGGAGAGGGGGGGGATTATTTTAACATCACATCGCGGTTCCAGGTAACGATTGCTCTACCAGGTTCGTCGGATTAATGGGCGATCCCGGGAACGCCTTCGCGGTTCTTCATTCGCTTTCGACGTCCCAAGCCTTTTTCCGCTGGAAGGGCATGGGGTATCGGCATTTTTTTTCCGGGAGTGGCCGTGCGCGATAACGCTGCGTTGCGCCGTTGCATCACCGTGGTGGATGATGAACCGTCGGCGCTGGACATCTTGACGCGAGCAGCTCAGTCGTTTCACTTTGACTGCCAAACCGCGACGTCGGCGGAATCGGCGTTGGAACTCTTCGAGCGTCAGCCGACGCCTCTTGTGGTCACCGACTTGCGCATGCCGGGCCTGGGCGGAGTCTGGCTCGTTCAAGAGATCAAGAAACGCTGGCCCAACACCGCCATCATCGTCGTCACTGTCGGCGCCGAGGAGGACGCCCTGCTGCAATGCATGACGGCCGGCGTGCAACACTATTTCCTCAAGCCCGTCCACATCGACGAGTTCCATCACGCACTGCAGGCGACCTGGTACGCCCACCTCATGCGCCGCGAAAATCAGAGGCAGAAGCAGCACCTCGAATGGATCGTTCATAAACAAACGCACAAGCTGCGCACGACTTTCTTTTCCGCGATTACCAGCCTCGTTCGAACCCTCGAAGCTCGCGATCCCTACACGTCCGGTCACTCTTTGCGCGTTTGCAAATACGCCATGCTGCTCGCCGACTACATCGGGCTCGATGAAAACAGCAAAAAGCGTCTGCGATTGGCGGCCAAGCTACACGACATCGGCAAGGTCGGCCTCGCCGAAGGCATTCTCAACAAGCCGGCGAAGCTCTCCAACGACGAGTTCGATCTCATCAAGGAGCATCCGGTCATCGGCGAGCGCATTCTGCGCCCCATCATTCACAACCGCGCCGTGCTCTCGGCGATCCGCAGCCATCATGAGCGGTTCGGCGGAGGTGGATATCCCGACAACCTGCAAGGCGAAGAGATTCCGTTCTTGGCCCGCATGATCACAGTGGCTGACTGCTACGACGCTCTCACCAGCTCGCGTGCCTATCGTGCCGCCATGTCCCGGGAAGATGCCCTGCAAATCATGCATGATGGGATGTCGACCCAATTCGATCCACACCTTGTTCCCCCATTCATTCGCATGGTCCGCGACGGCAAGAAGACCGCCAAGCTGCGCTGACGCTCCTCTGCGTGTGGCGCCCGCAATACGACCTGTTGTCGCATTTCACGCTCGACAATTGAATCGTCCACGCTTGCGTGCGTGTACAATGTCATGAAGAGCGTCCAAAATGGCGTTCAGTGCCACCCACACTGTCGGCTCACGTGAAAGGTGTCCTTGCGTGCCTGACGATTCAACTTACCGATCCTTGAACGAAACGATGCGCCAACGATTCGAGGCGGCTTGGCGTAGCGGCACGCCTGTGCCGATCGAAGCGCACCTGCCCCCCGAGGACGATTCGCATTACCTCGCGACTTTGGAAGAACTGGTGCACATCGACATCGAGATGAAGTGGAAGGCCCGCCAAGCAGATGCCGACGCAACCAATGTGCAATCCCATGGCTGCCAGGTCGAGGAGTATCTTGCTCGCTTTCCCCGGCTGAAGGATCCTAGAATCATCCTTCGCTTGTTGAAGCAGGAATATCGCGTTCGCCAGCGCTATGGCGATCAGCCTAGCACGATTGAATATTGCCATCGATTTCCCGATCTCGTCGTCAGCGGCACGGAGGTGCAGGCGGGGAGGCTCCGGCCAGCGACCGGCGAGCTGCCGACGATTGACGGGTATGAGATTCTTGAAGTGCTCGGGCGCGGCGGCATGGGCGTGGTTTACAAAGCACGGCAGATGGGATTCAATCGGCTCGTGGCGCTCAAGATGCTTCGCGTCGGTTCCGAGGCCGACGACGAGGATCTCGCCCGCTTTCGCATTGAGGCCGAGGCGTCCGCGCAGTTGCAGCATCCGAACATCGTCCGGGTCTACGAGGTCGGCCAAAAGGATGGGCAACCCTACTTCTCGCTCGAATTCGTCGAAGGGGGCAGCCTCGATCGTTTGCTTGGCGGAACGCCGCAGGAACCGCGCGTCGCGGCAACGCTGGTCGAGAAGCTGGCGCGAGCGATTCACTATGCCCATCAACACGGCATCATTCATCGTGACCTCAAGCCCGCTAACGTGTTGCTGAGCAGCGAAATCCCGAGCGCGAGCGAAACCACCACGACCGATGCCTTCGACACTTGCGCCTTGGCCACAGCCACGCCAAAAATCGCTGACTTCGGATTGGCCAAGCGGCTGCAGGCCGATTCCGGCCAAACGCAAACCGGCGCCATCCTCGGCACTCCCAGCTACATGGCTCCAGAGCAAGCGGCAGGGCAAAAAGGCGTCGGCGCTCCGGTCGACATCTACGCCCTCGGCGCTATTCTTGTATGAAATGCTCACGGGTCGACCTCCCTTTCGCGGCGCCAGTGCCTTCGAGACGATCAATCAAGTGCTGCATTCCGATCCCGTGACGCCATCTACGCTGCAGCCCAATTTGCCGCGGGACCTGGAAACGATCTGCCTGAAGTGTCTGGAGAAAGACCCGGCGAAACGGTACGCGAGCGCCGAGGAAATGGCGGACGATCTGGCGAGATTTCTGCGGGATGAGCCGATCGTTGCTCGCCCCGTCAGTTTGCCGGAGCGCCTTTGGCGCTGGTCGCGCCGAAATCCCCGTGTGGCGTTTCTAGCTGGCTTCGTGATTCTCCTCTTGGTCACAGGCCTGCCGACGTTGACCGGTCTGTGGATTCTAGCGGACAGCCGTCGCATTCGAGCCGAGGGGGCCGAAAGGAAACTCGAAAGCGAACGCGATATCGCCAACGAAACGTCGCGGCAAGCGCGCCGCGCCATTCGCGAGAACTTCATCCTCGCCACGGAGAATCCCGAATTTCAGAGGGACGGCATGCAGCAGGCGCGGGGGCTCTTGCTGGACAAGGCCCTGATCTACTTTCAGCAATTCACGAACCAACGCAGAGACGATCCGGAACTACGCGACGACCTCGCGGACGCGCATGAACGTGTCGCACATATTTTCAACGAACGCGGTGACTCCGTACGTGCGCTTGCTGAGTATCAGAACGCCGCCGATCTGCTTCAAAAGCTAAACTCGGCCCACCCTGGTGAGGGAATGTATGAACACCGGCGGGCAAATATTCTCGACGCTATCGGTGACCTGGAGTACGCGCGCGGCCGAGTATCAGTTGCAACCGACGCGGATCGGCGTGCCTTCGATATTCATCAGCGGTTGGCGGAGATGTACCCTCAGAACGCCGTTTTTCAGTCCGGTTTTGGGCGTGCTTTGTTCCAGATCGGCACACGGCAGCTTTCGTCCGGGAATCTCGCGGACGCGCTACGCAGCTATGCACGCGCTCGCGACATTTTTGACGACCTCCAAAAGCACAATGCTGCGGACGATGCTCTGCAAGCAAAGCTATGTGATTGCTTGGTGAGCCTGGGCTTGATCGAGAATGAACTCGGCAGGCCCATTGACGCTGGTAAGAACTTCGAGCGAGCATCCGAGATTCGAACGAAACTGTATGTTCGTTTCCCAACCCCCGGGCGCCGGAGCGAGCTGGCGCGCGTGCAAGCGTCTCTGGCAAATGCCATCAGCAAGCAAGTGTAATGCGCCCCTAAAACTGGACCACCAAAAGGCGATTCTTGTTGTAAGGCAAAACCAGTAGGACTGGTCGCCGCGAGGCATGCGGGTGGATT
>VGZI01000203.1 GCA_016872605.1 Planctomycetota bacterium | reverse complement strand
GGCGCTCGACCAGCGTTTTTCGCAACAGCTGAATCGGACAGCGCGTCTTCCACGCTTCGACGTCATCCTTCGTCCGGTAGGTAAAGTTCCCCATCCCCTCGGCATGCGGGCGCGTGCGATAGGTTTTGCATTCGAGCAGCGTTGGTCCGCCGCCGGCGCGCGCTCGGGCAATGGCGGCGCCGGCGACTTCGTGGATCGCGCGGGCGTCGTTGCCATCGACTTCGATACTCGCCATGCCGTAGGCGCCGCCACGCTCGGATTTCCGGCGACCGACTCGAAGGAACCTTCGGTGGCGAACTGATTGTTCTCGCACATGAAGAGCACCGGCAGCTTCTGGATGCTGGCCAGGTTCAGGCCCTCGTGGAAGGCGCCGTTGTTGGCTGCGCCGTCGTCGAAGAATGCGACAGCGACGCGCTGGCCTTTGAGCAGCATGAAGCTACCGCCTCGGCCGTGCGACACGCCGGTCTTTCACCCATAAAGCTCGGCCATCAGTTGTTCAGGCGTGACTCCGTTGGCAAGCGCGTGGCCATGTCCGCGATGCGTGCTGAAGACGACGTCGTCCTTGCTCAAATGCGCGCACACGCCCGCCGCGATCGCTTCCTGACCGACGTGCGTATGACAAGCGCCGTGGATCAGACCGCGCGCATGCGACTTGACGAGTTGCGCCTCGGTGCGGCGAATCACCAGCATCGTACGATAGAGGCCCAGCTCGACCATCGTGATGTTCCGGGTGTTTACGTTGAGCGCTCGCAGCGCGCCGTGCGAGCGTTAAACGTAAACACGACAACGCGCGGATTGCCGGATGAACCTTAGATACAATAGACCCATCGGAGATGAAATCCATGTCAACGGCAGGCAAGCTGGTCGGCATCGATCTGGGCACGACATTCTCGGCCATCGCCACGCTCGACGAACGCGGGCAAGCAATCACGTTGCCGAACCTCGACGGCGAGATGCTCACGCCCAGCGCGGTGCTGATCGAAGAAGGCAGCGCCGTCGTCGGCCAGGCGGCGCGCGATGTCGCCCTGGAACGGCCCGAGCACGTCGCCATGATCATCAAGCGGTCGATGGGCCATGCCAAATACGAACATGCCGTAGCCGGCCGCGACTTTCGGCCTGAGACGCTGTCGGCTATTATTCTGAGAAAGCTGGTGGCGGACGCGGAGCGGCGCATCGGCAAGGTGAGCAAGGCGGTGATCACGGTGCCGGCGTACTTCGACGACACGCGCCGCAAGGCCACCAAGGATGCGGGCCGAATCGCCGGCCTGGAAGTACTGGATATCCTCGATGAACCGACCGCCGCGGCACTCGCTTATGCCTTTCAACAAACGCAAAGTGCTGGGGCGATGAAGCCAGCCGATCCGTTGCCGATCGAGGAACAAACGGTGCTCGTGTACGACCTGGGCGGCGGCACGTTTGACGTTTCGATGGTCCGCCTGGGAAAGCACCGCTTCGAGACACTGGCGATCGAAGGAGACGTGCGCTTGGGAGGCAAGGACTGGGATGATCGCATCGTCGAGCATGTCGCCCAGCAGTTCAAGAGCCGATTCGGCGAGGACCCGCGCGTCGACCCAATCACGCTGGCCGGCCTCAATGCCGCCGCCGAGCGCGCCAAGCGCACGCTGAGCAAGCTGCAAACGACCAACATCACTTGCTCGCATGGCGGCAAGGTCATCACCGTGACGTTAACGCGCGCGGAATTCGAGAACATCACGAAGGACCTGCTGACACGAACACGTCTCACGACGCAGCAAGTGCTAAAACAAGCGAAGCGAACGTGGGATCAGATCGATCGCATCCTGCTCGTCGGCGGCTCCACGCACATGCCGATGACGGGTCGCATGATCGCAGAACTCAGCGGCAAGACGCCGGACAAATCGCTTGCCGTCAGCGAGGTCGTCGCCCGCGGCGCCGCGCTGCACGCCGGCATCGTTGCTTCCCGCCTCGGCGAATCCTCCGCCGAAGACCTGGGCGAAGATGTCCTCGACCTGCTGGGCGATGTCGTCGAGATCAACGTCAACTCGCACAGCCTCGGCATCGAGATTCGCAAGGACAAGGAGCGCCTCAACGACATCCTGATCCCGAAGAACACCCAACTGCCGACCGAGGCGACGCGTGTCTACCGCACGATCGTCGACAATCAGCCGCGCGTGCGTGTGAAGGTTTTGCAAGGCGATGCGCCGCAAGCCGACGCCTGCATCAGCATCGGCGAATGCTGGGTCGAGGGCTTGCCGCCGAACTTGCCGAAAAACTCGCCGATCCAGGTGCGTTGCGTCGTCGGCGCCAACGGGCTGATCGACGTGACCGCGATCGATCAAACGAGCGGCAAGTCGGCGCAAACTCAAATCCATCGTTCCAGCGGTTTGAGCGACGACGATCTCGCCAAGGAAACCGCCTGGCTCACGGGGATCACGGTGGAGTGATCGCAGTCTTCCGAGAAGCCCTTGGGTGATGAACTCCGAACCCCAGGGTTCGGTCAACCCAGGGCTTCCGCTGCAAAATCGGGCACGGTGATTGAGGAGAGGAAGCCCGCATGATCGTTTTGGAAAACGTCAGCAAATCCTTCGACGGCGGCACAACCTATTCCGTGCAGAATATCAGCCTGCACGTTCCGCGCGGCAAGCTGCTCGCGCTTTTAGGCGGCTCCGGTTGCGGCAAAACTACCACGCTCAAAATGATCAACCGCCTCATCGACCCCTCCTCCGGACGCATTGTCGTCAACGGTCAAGATGTCCGCCAGGCCGATCCGGTGCAGCTGCGCCGAGGCATCGGCTATGTCTTTCAAGGGAGCGGCCTGTTTCCTCACTTGACCGTGGCCGAGAACATTGCGGTCGTACCCAATCTTTTGAGTTGGCCGACGGATCGCATCGTGGCGCGCGTTGACGAGCTTTTGGCCATGGTCAATCTCCCGGCGGGTGAATATCGCGAGCGCTATCCGCGCCAACTCTCCGGCGGACAGCAACAACGTGTCGGTTTCGCGCGAGCGTTGGCGGCCGGGCCGGAGGTGATGCTCCTGGACGAGCCGTTCGGCGCCCTCGACCCGGTCACGCGCGATGAGTTGCGAGCCGAATTTCTCGATCTGCGCCATCGGCTCGGACTGACGGCAGTCATGGTCACGCACGACATGATCGAGGCGCTCCTGTCGGCCGACCTGATAGCCGTGATGAACGCCGGCAAGCTGCTGCAACTCGGCACCCCGCACGAACTACTTGCCAATCCTGCGGATGATTTCGTTGCGGCGCTGATGGCGAGCCCGAAACACCAAACGGAGAAGCTGCAGGCGCTGACCGCGCATGCGTGATGTGTATTGGCAGTCAGACAGAAATTGGCTTTGGCAATTGCCGCCCCCTCCCCCACAAGGCGGGAGGGAGCAGAAATGCCATTCGCATTCTGATTTTCAATAGCCGCTCGCCTTTGGCGAGCGCGAACCGGAGCCTGGCAATGAACGAGGAAATCTACTATCTGCTCCTCAAGCTCCCCGACTACCTCGGCGGGCACATCCTCTTGTCGATCGCCGCCTTGGTCGTCGGGCTCGTCATCGGCATTCCGCTTGGCGTCATCGCGAGCAGCCGGCCGACCCTCGCCGAGTACCTGCTCGGCATTGCGGGAATCTTGCAAACCGTGCCGACCCTGGCGCTTCTTGCGCTGATGGTCCCACTCCTGGGCGGCATGATCGGCTTCGTGCCCGCCTTCATCGCCCTGACGCTCTACAGCATCCTGCCCATTCTCGCCAACACCATCACCGGCATTCGCGCCGTCGATCCAACGCTCACCGAAGCGGCACGCGGCCTCGGCATGGACGATTGGCAGATGCTCTACCGCGTGCAGCTTCCCCTCGCCGCTCCCGTCATTCTATCCGGCGTTCGCACCGCCACCGTGCTCGTCGTCGGCACGGCGACGCTGGCGCTGCCTGTCGGCGGCCTGAGCCTCGGCAACTACATCTTCTCCGGGCTGTCGATGAACAACATCACCGCCACCGTCTTTGGCTGCATCTTCACGGCGCTCTTGGCTATCGCCATGGATCAACTCGTTCACCTCGTTGAGCTGGCGGTCGAGCGTCACAGCCGGGAGCTGGCGTGGTGCGCGATTGTTGGCTTCGGCGTGGTGCTCGTTGTCGGCTTGTACCCGCCGGTGGCACGCGTCTTCTCCGCGCCGCCGACCGTCGTCGCCAGCGCTCCATTCACGGAACAATACATCCTCTCCGACGTGATGAAAGGCAATCTCGAAGCCGTCGGACTCACCGTCGATCAACGCCAGGGCATGGGCGAGACGATTCAGTTCTACGCGCTGATGCACAACCAAATCGATTGCTGCATCAATTACACCGGCAATATCTGGGTGACGCTCATGCACAAGAAGCATGTCGCCGATCCCAAGACGACCTACAACGAAACGGTTCGTTTCATGAAGGAAAAGTACGACGTCGAGTGTTTGGGCAAGCTCGGTTTCGAGAACGCGTACGTCCTGGCCATGCGCGACGATCACGCTCGCAAGCTCGGCATCGAATCGATCGACGACTTGAAACGGCACAGTCGCAAGCTCATTATTGCCGGCGACGAGCAGTTCTTCGATCGCCCCGAATGGCGCTGGGTGCGCGACCAGTACGGGCTCCATTTTCGCGAGATCAAGCAAATGGACCCCGGGCTGATTTACGGCGCCATTCAGGACGATCAGGTGCAGGTCATCTGCGCGTATTCGAGCGATGGCCGAATCGAGGCGAACAAGTTGCGGCTACTGAAGGACCCTCGCAAAGTGTTGCCGAGCTACGATGCCGTCTTGCTGTTGTCCCGCAAGGGCTCGCAGAACGCGAAGTTGCGCGAGGCGTTGTTGCCCTTGATCGAACGCGTTACGCAAGAGCGGATGGAGCGAGCCAACCTGCGAGTCGATGTCGATGAGGAATCGCCGCGTCTCGCCGCCCGCGAGTTGCAAGCGGCGCTCAAGGAGCCGCGCACGAAGTAAGCGGCCAGGACGCTCGACGGCGCTGCTTACTTCGTTGATATTCGCTCAAAATCCTCGCAAGATGCGGAAACTTTTCTTCGTCTCGTAGGGACGGCTGAGAATAGCCCAGCACATTTGTGCTGGGTGGATTTGGTTCCAGGAATATTAGAGTCCCGTAGGGACGACTGAATCAGTCGTCCCTACGGGACTGAGTGGATTTTGCTGCCGCCGGCCCCAGCACTAAAGTGGTGGGCTATTCTCAGCCGTCCCTGGGGGAGGAAGACCGATGGACTTTCCGATCATTCGGGTCCTTGGCACAGCCCACTCTCAGTGCCCGGCTCCGAAGGGATGACAAAATGAACAACTCGAACGAACCGCTTGCGTTTTCCAATGCGGTGCGGCTGAGTGCCGGGCAGTGGCTTGGCATCGCGATCTTTGCCATCGCGTTCGTCGTTGCCGCGCCGTCGTTGTGGAACCGATACGAGGAGTTCACGCCCGATGCCGACTACCGCATCCCGCTCAAGCTTCGGCAAGATTATTGGCTGTTCGAGCGCTACGCCGGCCTGGCGGCGCGTGAATACGAAGCGGTGATCCTTGGCGACTCGGTAATGTGGGGCGAATATGTGCTGCGCGGCGAAACGCTGTCGCATTATCTCAATCAGCAAGCCGGCAAGCCGCAGTTCGCGAATCTCGGACTCGGGGCGGCACATCCACTCGCGTTGGCGGGATTAATCGAGCATTATTCAAGCGGCGTTCGCAATGCGACGGTCATCTTGCATTGCAACCCGTTGTGGTTGAGCAATCCGAAAGCGGATTTGCAGGATCCCGAATTCAAAGAGTTCGCCCACCCGGACTTGGTGCCGCAGTTTTGGCCTCACCTGCCGCCCTATCCCGTTCCCTGGTTCCCGGATAATCCCGATGACAAGCAGAAGATATCGCAGCGGCTCGGCATCGTTGTCGAACAGCGCGTGCCGTTCAATAAATGGACGCGGCATCTGCAGCACGCCTACTACGGAGGCGAATCGATTCCCTCATGGACGCTGCAGCACCCGTACGATAATCCGCTTGAGCCAATGACCCGCGGCTTGCCCGTGGAGAACGAAAAACGCCGCTACGAAGTTCGGCCCTGGTACAAGGACCGCAAACGTGAGGATTATCCTTGGGTGGACATGGGCACTTCGCTGCAATGGCCGGCGTTTCAGCGTGCCGTCGAGATTCTGAAAGGGCGCGGCAATCGAGTGTTCGTGATTGTCGGTCCGCTCAATGAGCACATGATGACCCCCGCGAGCCTTGGCCGGTACCAGAAAGTCAAGGCAACCATCTCGGCCTGGCTTGCGGAAAAGCAGGTTCCACATATCGTGGCGACCGTCTTGCCAAGCGAGGTCTACGGCGACGCCAGCCATCCGTTCGCCGCCGGTTATGAGATGCTCGCTCGGCAGTTGCGTGAGGATCCCACTTTTCGCGAGATGATCCGATAGCGTTTTGTTCATCCAGCGTTTGACCGTGGCCGACACTGGCAAAAAAAATACGGCCCGCAACGCCCTTGCCGCGCCACGAGAACCGATCGACACAACGGACAGCGTGGTGTGCCGAGTTCATCCTGGGCCATGCGAATGGATGTGGTTTCGCGCCGCGTCACGGGCGACCGGTGCGGTAGGTGAACATCACGTAGTGACGATGAAACGCGACGATACATTAGATTACTCCCGATGATGATTATGAATCCCAGGGGTTCGGAGTACCTCACCCCTGGGCTTGCGTGGTTAACAAGACCTGGGTGACGCGATCGAGGGCTTCGGGGTAAGGCGCGAGCGCATCCAGCACGCTGCGGAACAATGCCAGCAACTCCGGATCGAGCAGGGGATTACGCGGCTTGCCGATTCCCTCGGCGGGCTTGACCGATACGCTCCAGCCTGGATTGTCGTCGGCTTCGCGGCCAGGACCTTGCGTGAGCCAGGTCTTCGCGTCCTTTTCGAACACAGCCATCTCGGCACGCAACCGCGCCTGGGCGCGTGCTTCGCGCACTTCGATCGCGAACGACTTGTACGGCTCCCGACTGTCGGCCGCCAAACCGCGCTTCATCCAGTCGTCGAAGACATCTTTCGACACGCCCCAGGCTTCGGCGGCGACGTGGGGATAGCCGCCGGCGCGAATGCTGGCGACGATTTGGCTTCGCAGCGCCGGCGTCATGCGAAATCGCTTCGACATTTTGAATCTCCCATCTCGTTTCGGTTTTGCGCGGCGCGACGCGAGCGCTCAACGAAGAGGCGTGGTCACGTCTCCAACATCGCTCGGGCGGCGGCGGGCGGTAAAGCGGGGCCGATGTAGCGAAAACCAGCCGTGAGCCGAGTCGTCGCGTGACGCATTCGACCTTCGTGACCGGCGGCGAAACTCGGCGCCCGGTGCATGTGCCAATTCGGCGAACGCAAGCGGGCGCGGATCATTGCAGGGTGGGTCGTCGTCGAGATGGCGCGATAGCCGAGGCCGACCCAAAGCGAGGCAACGAAATCGCTGAGCGCGTTGCCGATGCCGACTCCCTGATAATCGGGCAGCGTCACGGTGCGATGTTCACGGCGCGATTTCGGACCTTGGCCCACAAACGGGAGCCAGGCGGAGAACGCGACGGGGCGATCGTGCCACGACGCCAAAAAGCAGGTGGCGCTGCGGGCCAGCGCGTGATTCAGATAGTGATGCGGTGCGAAGAGCGGCCACGCCGATGCCTGGCAGCGAACGATGTCGAGTACAAGCGCAGGGCGTCGCCGAAGCCGCCTCCAGGCAAACAGGTTCTCGGCCGGGCGATAAACCCAGTCCGGTTGCAGCCAGGTTTCGACATCCTCGTGACACGTCACCGCGACAAACTGCCGGCCGCGCTGCCTGACGATTTTCGCCATGGCCGCGCTGCCGATCTGCGCCACCGTGCGATCGACTACGCTTGTATACTCATCGCAGACGATTCGCGGCAGTTCGCTCGCCAGGAGCAATGCCAACGAGACGCGAAACTGCTGGCCGGTCGACAGCACGTGAAAGGGCCGAAGCCAGGCCGGCGGCGACGCGAACCCGACGGCGCTCAAGAATTCGACAACCTCGCGCGTCGGCAGCTCAGCCGGGAAAAGATCCAGGACGGTCACGTCATTGTCCGGCGCCGGAAGCCGATGCGCGGGCGAGAAGCAGTCGCGAAAAAGGCGACGCGCGATCGTCGTCTTGCCGCAGCCCGATGGACCGACGATCAGGCCGATGTGCCACGGAAGGTCGGTGATCGGCAAATGCACGTCCCAATCGATTCGGCTGGTCGTCTCGGCCGGCAGGTCGAACATGCCGCGAATCTGCTGGACACGCGGCGAATCAATGATCGGCGTTTCCACGGTTATGTGCATGGTGTGTTCTCCTTTTCTCCCCTCTCCCTCCGGGTGAGGGGCCGGGGGTGAGGGCCGCTCTGTGTCGGCGAACTCACGTTGAGGTTTGCAAACGTCTGGCCGCCCTCACCCAACCCTCTCCCGGAGGGAGAGGGAGAAAGTGCATCGGATCACGACATCTTCGCTTGGCACTTCAATCCTTCCGCGTGAAAACGAGCCAACAACTCGCGCTGGTGCACGTCGTCCTCGCATTCGATCAGAACGAAGTACTGTTCCGGCAATGTGTCTGCGTCCTTGCGCCTGACCGCGGTTCTTGTGCGCTCACTGGCTGCTTGCAGCACGTCCCAGAGCGACTTGATCGCAGCCGAGTCGTTCTCGACCGATTGGCGCAGGCGGTCGAGGGTGTCGGAATCGTAACCGGCGAGCTGAGCGAGCGGATCGATGGCGAGCAACAGGGCGCGGGCCTCGGCGTCGGAGACATCGAGCACTTCGACATCGACCTGCTGATCCGGATTCATCGACGCGCGCAAGTGGCCGTCGATCAGCTTGAGCCGACCGTCGGCGAGCGGATAGGCGAGCAAGCTGCGGGCGAAGCCGATCTCCTCGTAGATGGCTTCGAGTGCGCGCCGTTGTGCTTCGGAGTGAACGCGCGGGTTCAGCTCGTGCGGCACCAAGTCGCCGGCGCGAACGCGAACATGGCGTACGATGCGGTTACGGACGGCGGGCATTGAGGTTCTCCAATGTTCGCCGCTTGCGGCTTCGCGCTCGCAGAGCGCATGGTGAGCACGAAGCTGCAAGCGGCTAAAGATCATTGCTCGGCCAATTCGGCGTTTGCCGATCGAGGAAGACGCGTTTGTGTTCCTGGAGCGTGCCGCGCTGGACGCGTTCGATAAAGGTGACGACGAAGCGCGTGCCGTTCTTGTCGGGAATGTAGACGTTGTCCTGGGCCGCGAAGGCGTTGGCGCCGAGGTATCCGTCGCGGATGTCCACGGACACGTCGATGAGCATGATGTGGGTCCAGGTATACAAGGGAACGCCGCGATCCCCCGCCTGGTTGGAGCCGAGCCATTCGCTTTTCAGAAAGCACGCTACGCCGGCGACGTCCGGGGCGGCTGGCGGCGCATTGCCGGAACGGTAAATATCGCACGTGGTGTTGGGAGCAACGGGAATGGCCATAGAGCACCAGGAGTCAGGGGTCAGAAGTCAGAAGTCAGAGATCATACGCGCCAGTTGCGGTAGGGGCCCAAGAGGATTTTGACGGTGGTCGGCATGTCGCGCGTCGGCGTACGCGACACGGAGCCTGGGATTGCCTCGGATGCCAGGCCGGGATCGCGTTTCGTGAGCCAGAAGAGTTGGGCGACCCACTGGGCACATGCTTCTTGAATTTCGTCGGGAACGCTGCTGTACCCGGCTCGATAGACGATGCGCCATGAATGCAAGCCTCCGTCGAAGCCGGCGCCATCGCCGCGCGTCAGCAGCCCGCGGTCCGCGTCGACGTGGAAGCTCGATAGCTCCTGCGTGTGCAACTTCAGTTCGGCGTCGACATCCTTGGCATGAAACGCGCCTTGGAGGCCGCGCAAATCGGCCGAGGCGCGGAGATTGTGCACTGAGTCGATGACGCTCGCCGACCAGCCGTTGCCCAGCGCAGTGACGGCTGTCGCGAGGGCTGACAGCGTCGCCTGATCGCTGAAGTTGATGGTGTTGGTCGTCGAAGTCCCGGACGCGACGCGGATGAGTTCCAGCCCGGTCGAGGTCACCTTGACCGTCGCTCGCTGATTGCTCGCGGAATTGTTCGTGACGCGCATGACCGGCGACGGTGCGTACGCAAGGCGCTCGACGCTGGCGATCGGGTAGTGGCGCAGCACGAGTTCCAGGCGATTGTGCCCCGGATAAAGCTCGTCGTAACTGGTAATGGCGAAGGTCCGCCAACAGTAGTTTTCGATGGCCCGGCTGACGGCCGGAATCAGCACATCGAGCGTGGCGTTTTCGTTGCTCGTGGTAGCGCGATCGTTGAGGTTCTGAATAGCGCGACCGCGGGTGATGAGGTTGGACATGGGTGTGGCTCCAGGAATCCAAGGTCGCCGCTTGCGACGATGCGACCGCGCGGCGTCGTGCGAGCGCGAAGCCGCAAGCGGCAGGGGTGGTTACGCGATCGCCGACGGGTTTTCGCCCAGGTTCTTGGCGGAACGCGGCTCGCCCAGAAGGTACACGAGCGACCCGAGTTGCGACTCCGTGCCGACGTCGGCGACGTTGGCCTGGACGGCACAGAAGCCGTTGTTGACGTCCAGCTCCGCGGCGTCGATCTCGATCATCCAGATCGCTTGTTTCTGAGCGCTCGACGCCACGGTCAACGTGTTGGTCGAAGGCGACCCCGCGGTGAATGTGCCGATGGTCGTCAGATCGGCGTCGGTTTTCGTCCAGGATCGGCCGGATGGGATCGTGAGCGCCTTGCTCCCCGTTCCGGCGTTGTCCTGCGCCTGCAAGACAGTGATGGTCGGGTCCTCCGTACCTGCCCCCGCGGCAGACTTGAAGAACAGGATCACAAGCCGGCGATACTTCCTAAGAAGGACCCAGTCGGAATTGTTGGCGCCGGCAGCCAGATTGACGGGCGCAAAGCCCATCGCGCATTGCATGAGATCAAGCATGGAAAACCTCGATGGTTGAAAGGATCATGAACTTCTCCCCTCTCCGTCCGGGAGAGGGGTCGGGGGTGAGGGGGCGGAGTCGTGGATGGCGCGACCCTCACCCCCTGCCCCTCTCCCGGAGGGAGAGGGGGGAATGGTTACGCTCGCGTCGCCAAGGCGACGAAGCAGGACTGCGTGTTGCTCCCCTTGTATGGGGTGAGCGCCGACGACCACCACGGGGCGCCA
>VGZI01000202.1 GCA_016872605.1 Planctomycetota bacterium | reverse complement strand
CGCAGGTGAGCGCAGCGAACCTGCGGGGTAGGTCCGACAGGAGCCAGCGTGATGTGGGAAGACGAAAAGCAACAGCGCTTTAAGGATCTCGAAGCTCGCAAAGGCCAGTTAACGGATGCGGAGCGCAAAGAACATTTCGTGGTTAATATTCCCGGTTAGGGAATAATTCCTAACGGGTCGGACCCATTCGACGTGCCGAGGGCGCGCCAGGTGTTAATATCGATGCCGTTGCTGATGAAGCGAACGGATCCATCACAGAAGGCGACATTGACGCCGCCTCCGGCATGGCGGCTGCGGGCGCCCTGGCGACGGCCCAGGGGGCTCGGCGGGGCTGCCGACGCCGTTGTGCAAGGTGCGTTCATCGGGTCGCGGGCGTTGCACCAGGCGCCCGTCATGATGTCCGGGTCGGGAGCGTTCGGGCCTATAAACGTGACGAATCCGGTCGCGCCTCCCCACCAGGCGAATCCCCGCGCGTCCAGGCCACGGCCCTGGTTGACTTCGGAAAGCATGAGTGTGTTGCTGAGGCCGTCCTTGATTTCTTCCATGCGCACCGGTATTCCGTACTCGCGGGGCCAGGTGAGCGCGGCAGCGGCAGAAGGGGGCCCGTCGTCTGATGTCGAGCCTGGATAGCAACGGAACGGAGCGCCGCCGAATGGAACAAACACGCCGGCCACATTCACATTGGCCTGGAAGAAATTGGTGTTACCGAAGTTCACCACGTAGTTGAGGTTGGGAATGCCTGATGTCGGCGACGTCTCGATATCGGCGGGGCAAGTAAACACGGGGAGGCGCTTGGTTGTCACATTGGTCAAATTCGTGCCGGCGGCGTAGCGAATGCCGGTGGCGTCGTTGCCTCCGAAATTCGAGTATTGCTTCCACATCGGTTCTTGTTCGATGAACGGAAGGATCGCCATCACCCAGGTTCCCCAACAGCACCCGTACTTCCCCACGCCGGGGATGAGCGTTTTTCGTGTGTTTTCGTAGTTGTGGATGCCCAGCCCCAGTTGCTTCAGATTGTTTTGACACTGAGACCGGGCGGCGGCGTCACGCACTTTTTGCACTGCCGGCAATAGCAGCCCAATCAAGATCGCGATGATGGCAATCACGACCAACAGTTCAATGAGCGTGAACCCTCGACGTTTCGATCGCATGGCACCCCTCCTCAGAATGAAGGAAAATAAAACCCCTGCGCCGGGAGTCGAACGCTAGGGGATTGTGAAATCAAAGGTATTAGGCCCGGATGCGGTTACTTCGATCGTGATCTTGCTATCCCGTTCGAACTCAGGCGGAATGCGTTCCTTCGAGGCAAAGTTTCCGCTCGGGCCGGGCGCTGCGTTGGGATCAACCGGTGTCGCGCCGTCAGGGCTGCTTATCGAGACGCGGTACTTGCCTGGACTCAGGCCTTGCTCCTGGGGAATCTGATATTTGCCGTCGGTGATTGTCGCGCCGCCCTGGGTTCCGGTGTCAATGGGATAGAAGGTGATGATGCCGTTCTTGAGCGCCTGTTTCTGAAACGTGATATGGCCCGAAACGGCGTATCGCTCCGGTCCGCGGTCACAGCCGTGCAGAGCAGCCAATAGCACGCTGAAAAACAAACAGGTGCAACTTTTTCGAACCATGTGCCGGCTCCGCGGCGGACGAAGGGCCCCGTTGATTTCGCTGGGATGAACGGCAATTATGCCATCCAATGCCAGCGCAATGCAAGCAGATTCTGAGGATTAACTCATTATTTCATAAGGCTATGCCCGCGCCCATGTGTCGGCCAGGCGCGATCCAGAAATGCAGACCGGGCAGACGCAGCCTATTCGCGATGTGCGGTTGCTTGCCTCACGTTGCCGCGGACGAGTCGGCCGTTTCCACCGGTTCAGGCTCGGCAGGCTCGTGCTTGGCCTTCAGCGGCAGGAAGTAGAACGGCAGTCCGATCAGGAGAATCCCCACGCCAAACAGTGTCTCGATCCGCTCCTTCTGAAAATCCCTCAACACGGTGCCGATCACGATGTAGGCGCACGTCGCGCAGAAGATAATTGGCAAGAGGGGATAGAAGGGTACGCGAAAAGGCCTCGGCGTGTCGGGATCACGCTCGCGCAACAGGACCAGCGCGACGCCGGTAAAGCAAAAGAAGGTCCAGAACACGACCACGGTGACCTGCACGGTGCGATCGAAGTTCGTGTAATCGGGATCGCCTTTGCCGATCCACCAGACTCCAAGGATGATCGCGACCGTAAAGAGGCACTGGATCGCCAGCGCGCGCACTGGCGTTTGCATGCGCGTGCTCCAATGGCTCAGAAGCTTGAAGATGCGATGGTCCTTGCCGAACTCCGAATAGATGCGCCCGGTGGTGAAGATCATGCCGTTGATGGCGCCGAGTGAGGAGACCATGATAAGCACTTCCATGAATCGAGCGCCGTAGCCGGGCCAGACCAAGTCCAACAGCTGCTCGGCGATGTTTTCCCGGCTCGCTCCCTCGAAACCGAACGCATGCAAGAAGGCAAAGTTGATCAGCACATAGATCACCGTGACGATGGTGGTGCCGAGCATGAGGGCGAGAGGGATGTTGCGCGTGTGGTTCTTTGCTTCGGCAACGATGTAAGCGGCTTCATGCCAGCCGGAGTAGGTCCAAAGAACGAAGATCATGCCGTAGAGCACCCACATGTCCTCTCGCTGCGCAATTTGCCCGCCAGCCGGCGGCTCGCCTTTTCCCCAGACGAAGCCCGCGACGATCAACAGCGTCAGGCCGAGCACCTTGGCGACCGTTAGAATGTTCTGCGTCGCCGTCCCCATGCGCACGCCGAGAATGTTGACGATCGTGAGACCGGCCACGGCGCCACCGGCAAGGGCAAAGCTGGCGCCATCGGTCATGCCGAAGAGCGAGGATGCGGTTTCGCCGAAGATATAGGCCATGCCCGCAATGTTGCCCGAGCGAGTGACCGTGAGTTGCGACCAGGCAAACAAGAAGCCGGCAAATGGACCGAACGCTCGCGTGATATAGACGTATTCGCCGCCCGAACGCGGGTAGGCGGCGGCCAGCTCGGCAAAGCAGAGCGCGCCGATGAGCGCGAACAATCCGCCGAGAATCCACAGACCTATCGCGATGGACGCGCTCGGCGCCGACGCAAAAATTCGCGGCGGCGTCCAGAAGATGCCGACGCCGATGATGATCCCAACGACTATGCTGACGGCGTCCCACAGCTCGAGCTTGGGTTCGATAGTCTCGGCGGGCTTATCGTTGGTGTCCATGCCGCGGCCTCGGGAGGTGTTTGCTCGCCTTGCCGTTTCCTTGCCGACCCCTTTCATGTTATCCTTCAGGGGTCGCGATTAGCCAGGGCCAGGGCAAAATATTTGGGCTGCCCTCCAAGCCGCGACCGTCCGGGAGCGATTGACATCCGGGGCACTCCCTCGCGGTCGCGGCTCAGAAGCGGACCGATCGTCACGGGCCAAGAAGTGACTGAATACCTCGATCGTTGGTTCGCTTTTTCCGAACGTGGAAGTTCGCTGCGCCTGGAGATTCTCGGCGGCGCCACCACGTTTGCCACCATGGCGTACATCATCGTGGTCAATCCGGCCATTCTCGCCAACGCGAACATCCCGATCGGTCCCAGCACGATCGCCACGATACTGGCGTCCGCATTCGGCTGTCTGCTCATGGGGCTGTACGCGAATCGGCCGATTGCCGTCGCGCCGTACATGGGCGAAAACGCGTTCATTGCCTTCAGCATGGCAGCTGTCATCACGTGGCAACAGCGCCTGGGTTCCGTCTTTATCGCCGGCGCGATCTTCCTTGCTCTCACGCTGCTGCGTGCGCGGTCGTGGCTGGCCGAAGCCATCGCGCCCAATCTCAAGCACAGCTTCGCCATCGGCATCGGCTTGTTCATGCTGCTCATCGGCATGTACGAGACCGGCATCGTCGTTCGGGCGCCATCACCGGCCACCCCGCTCAAGATCGGCGAAATCCGCGACATGAAAGTCATGCTTGCGATCGCCGGTTTTTTCCTGATGGCTGTCCTGACCTACTGGAATGTGCGCGGCGCGATCCTCATCGGCATTGCTGTCATCGCCGCAATTGGATGCATCCTTGGCCTTGGCGAAGCGCCCGATGCCGTACTCGCCTGGCCGGGCGATTACCATGCCGAGCACGTCGCCGGGCAGCTCGACATCCTGGGCTGCCTGCGTTTCGACTTCGCCGGCATCTTGCTCACGCTCTTTCTTATCAGCTTTCTCGACACCATCGGCACCATCTACGCACTCGGCTCGGCGGTCGGCATGGTCGATGAAAAAGGCTATCTGCAGGACGTTGAGAAGCCAATGATCGTCGATTCGATTTCGTGCATGTTCAGCGCCCTTGTCGGCACGTCCACGAGCGGCGCCTACATCGAATCGGCGACCGGCATCCGCGAAGGCGCCCGCACCGGACTCGCCGCGGTCGTCACCGGGCTTCTGTTCGCGGCCGCTCTGTTTTTCGTTCCGCTCGTGCAGCCATTGCAATCGTTGAAGTTCGCGTACTACCCGGCTCTGATGATCGTCGGCGCCATGATGTTCATGGCGGTGCGGCGCCTCGACACCGAGGACCTGACCGAGTTTCTGCCCGCGCTGGTGACCATAGTGATGATGGTGTTCTCCTACAACATCGCGAACGGCTTGACCGCGGGGCTCGTGCTGCACCCGGCACTGAAGCTCGTATCGTGGCGCTGGCGCGAGATTCACCCCGGCGCCGCCTTGCTCGGCGGACTATGCCTCGTGTACTATGTGTTTGGCGAGGTGCATTGATACAATGCAATTATCTCGCTCCCAGGCAGAACCTGGATCGCAGGATTTGAACTCATGCGTTTCACCAAGATGCAAGGCTGTGGCAACGATTATGTCTACGTCGATTGCTTTGCCCAGAAGCCGCCGACCAATCCAGCCGCCTTAAGCATCAAAATCGCCGATCGGCATTTCGGCGTCGGCGGCGACGGACTGATCCTCATCTGCCCCTCCGAGCGAGCCGACGCGCGCATGCGCATGTTTAACGCCGACGGCAGCGAATCGGAGATGTGCGGCAACGGCATCCGCTGCGTCGCCAAGTACGTCTACGACCACGGCATCGCCAGGAAACCGACCCTCAAGATCGAGACAGGCCGCGGTATCCTCACACTGGACCTCGAAATTCGCGGCGACAAAGTACAGCAAGTCCGCGTTGACATGGGTGAGCCGATCCTGGAAGCCGCCAAGATTCCGACGACGCTCCCTGGCGATCCGCCGATCGAAGTGGCACTCCCCTCTTCGCTTACGCTTCAGGCTCTGAAGGGAACGTGTGTGTCGATGGGCAATCCGCATTGCGTTGTCTTCGTCGATGCGATCACCGATGACCTCGTACATCGCGTTGGCCCGAAACTCGAGACGGCAGAGATCTTTCCGCGAAAAACGAATGTCGAGTTCGTCATGGTCAATCGCAACGACGATCTCACGATGCGTGTCTGGGAACGTGGCTCCGGCGAAACATTGGCCTGCGGCACCGGCGCCTCGGCGGTCTGCGTTGCCGGCGTTCTTACGGGAAGATCGGCACGCAAGGTAACGATCCACCTGCGCGGCGGCGATCTTCAGTTGCACTGGGCTGAGGCCGGCAATCATGTCTACATGACCGGTCCGGCCGTCGAAGTCTTCAGCGGCGAGTGGATTGGAGATTGATTTGTTTAGCGTTCGCGCGGCGCCCGGCGGGCGCTGAACGAGATCAAACAAGGACGTTTTCGCCATGAAGCTGCGCAATCCCACGCTCATCAAATGGGTCGCCTTTTTTGTCGCGATCCTCATTCGTGTCTGGATCGGCACTCTTTCTTATCGCTACTACACCTTCGGCCCGCGCCTCGATCCAACGGCGGAAGGCTTCGAAGGACATTATCTCTACCTTTTCTGGCACGAGAACATCCTGGTTCCGTGCTATCAGCACGCTCAACGAAATATCCTTGTCTTGATCAGCCAACACGCCGACGGCGAACTGATCGCGCAGGTGTGCAAGCACATAGGCTTCGGCACGGTACGCGGCTCCTCGACGCGCGGCGGCATGAAGGCGCTGCGCGAGATGATGCGCGCCGCCGAAACGTGCCATATCGCCGTCATGCCCGATGGTCCGCGCGGACCGCGCCGCCATGTCGAGCCCGGCGTAATTTTTTTGGCTGCCAAGACTGGATTGCCGATCGTCGTGATGGGATTCGGCCATGATCGCCCTTGGCGCCTTGACACCTGGGATCAGTTCGTGCTGCCGCGTCCATTCAGCAAGGCCGTCATGGTCTCGTTGGAGCCAATCTACATTCCGGAGAACGCGACGAAAGCGGAACTCGAGCTATACCGGCAACAGGTTGAAAAGGCATTGAATGACGCCAGCGACCTTGCTGAACATTTAGCCTCGCGCTGAACCTCATCTCATGTACAATATCCATGATGATCGGCAGTGCGCGCCTCGCGCGTAAGCGAGCCTCCCGCGCTAGCGAGCCTCCCGCGTAAGCGTGGGGAGCGATTGCCCTTGCAAAAAAGATGTCCTCACGCTATTCACTCCCCGTCCAAAACGCTATGGCCACTGAAGAAAAAGCTGTCGATCTGACTCCGGATGCTGTCGAGGAGGATTCGGTAGACGAGGCAACGCCGTTGCACCGGTGGATTCGCATCTTTTTGATGGTTTTGACAGTTCCATGGATCGCGGTGTTCGCTGTGGCGTGCACGCTGGATCCTTATGAAAATGGTGAAGCCAGGCGATTGGGGACGCATCGCCAAATCCGCGTGCCGGGGATGGACGAGGGATTGCCTGACTGCAATTTCAAGGTGCTCACCGGTGTGCCTTGCCCGTCGTGCGGGATGACGACGAGCTTCGCGCTCCTGATTCACGCGGACGTGTGGAACTCGGTGCAAGCGAACTTTGCGGGGACGGCCTTGGCGACCTTCGGGCTCTTGTTCGTCCCCTGGGCGTTCGCCAGCGCCTTCTTCGGACGCTTTGTGCTTGTGCGCTCGATGGAACTACTGATTTTCCGGCTCGCCGTGGTGTTCCTGTTTCTGCTATTTGGACGCTGGGCGCTGGTGCTGATTTGGGAGCTGTTCTTCAAGTAGCCGACGCATTCGCAGGACGGGTATAGAACCCGTGCTACGGTCTCACGGAGGAGAAGCGATGGAAAAGCAAACCACCTCGGCCGGGTCGCGCGTTGGCTGGCGCTGGATCGTCGTCCTCGTGTTCGGCGCGGCGTGGCTGTCCATCGGCTGCAGCCCGCAAACGCTCTCCATGTTTTTGATGCCGTTCACCGACAACAACATTCCTCCCGAATACAAGCTGTTCGCCGACAGCAAAGAAATCACGCTGGCCGTCCTATGCAACTTTGGCAAGCTGGAAGCGCGGACCGACGCGCACGGTTCCGAAGTTGAGTTGGCCGACTTGACGATGAAAGCCATCAAAAAACGCTGCGAAGAAAACAAGCACCGGATCAAGTTCGTTCCCGACGCCCAGGTGCGCAGCCAGATCGCCAAGTTGCGTCAGCAAACCGGCGGCGAACCTGCCGCCGTCGAGCTCGGCAAGAGCCTCAAAGCCGACTACGTTCTCGACGTGACGATCGAATCGTTCGGCCTTTACGAGAAGAGCACGTTCCCGCCGATGTACCGTGGGCGAGCCAACCTCATGATCGGGCTGTACAAGACGGAAAGCAAGGACGGCTTGCACAAGGTCTTCGACAAGGAATACGCCCGCGTCCATCCGCGCGACACCAGCCCGCTCGACGCCAGCAGCATGAGCGTCACCATGTACCGCAACTTGTTTCTCATGGCGATTGCCAACGATTTGTCGAAGACGTTCGTCAGTTACCCGCCGGAGGAACGACGGAAACTGGAGTAGTCCGCCATTCCCGTTTACCGTTCGCCCGACGCTACGGGAACGCTAAGGCTCCTTGTGAAGAAGCCCTTCCCGATGAGAGAACCGTGGCCGGGGTCACGGTACTCCGTGACCCCGGCGAGCCAGGATTCGGACTGTCCATCCGGGGTCCGGAGTACCGTGACCCCGGCCACGGCTCCAATCGACGATTCGGGAAGTCATTGGTCCAAACGTTTCTAAACGAACTGCCTATACATCAATTCCCTGTCCCGGCTGCAAAACGACCGGCGTCGCGCTCGTCTCCGCTCTTACCTTGGCCGCCCACGCATTCGCGTCCTGGGCAATGATCGGGAACGTGTCGTAATGGATCGGGATCACTTTCTTCGGCTGGATGAACTTGACAGCTCGCACGGCGTCGTCAGGCCCCATCGTGTAGTTGTCGCCGATGGGCAGGACGGCCAGGTCGATCCCCTCTTCGCCGATGAGTCGCATGTCGCCAAAAAGACCGGTGTCGGCAGCGTGATAGATTTTCTTGCCGTCCTTCAGGTAGATGAGGAACCCGCATGGGTTGCCGCCGTTCGATCCATCGGGCAGTGCGGAGCCGTGAAACGCCAGCGTGAGCTTGACCCGGCCAAAAGGATGATTGAACCCGCCGCCGTGCTGCTGGCCGTGCGTTTTCTTGATCCCCTGGTTTTCGAGCCAAACGCTGATCTCGTAATTGCTGATGATGGTCGCGCCGGTGCGTTGAGCGATGGCGATGCTGTCGCCGACGTGATCGCCGTGTCCATGCGAGATCAAGATAAAGTCGGCATGGACCTTGTCGGCCGTGATCGCTGCTTTGGGGTTGCCCGTCAGAAAGGGATCGACCAGGACGTGAACCCCTGCCGTTTCGATCGCCATCGCGGCGTGTCCGAGCCACCGGACGTGTGTGGTCATGATGGTTCTCCCAAGCCCTTGGTTCGTTTACCCGTTATCAGGAAGGCGCTGGCCTTTGCAATCGCGGCCCGTCCTCCCGCCGCGAATGCCAGAAATTTTCGGCCGGCGCCATTGCGAGGCGAGCGGCAGATAGTGCACCGACTGGGCACCCAACGAAATCAACAAAGAAAAAAACCGCCGAGACGCTTGAGGCGCTCGGCGGTTGAAAGTCGGTTGCGTCGATCCTGGGGAACTCAGTGGACCGCGTTGGGGGTGGACTTCGGGGAGGATCTCGTAGAGGGTTGTCCAGCGGCTCGGGGCAGCATGGCACGATCATGGCAACCGGATGCCAAACGATGGAGCCAACCGGGGGCGTCGGCCACACCTTCGAGAGGCGGGGTTCGCCACGCCGTTCCCCTCCTTGAACGCACGCGGCGCATCCTCTCGACGGCCCGCCGGCCCTGTCCTTGGCCGACGGCTTCTTTCTGCCTAACTTATCGACGTGCCTCGCAAAACTCTTGAGCGCCCAGCCCGCTTTTTGCCCACCAGGCCGCGCAACGTGTGAAGATTTATCACGTCCATGTCTTCGTCGTTCGGTCCCTCTTTCGGCGTCTCCATGATCATCGGAACCTTTTCGAATCGCGGGTCGTTCACAAGCAGCCGAAATGGTTCAAGCCCGAGATGTCCCTGGCCGATGTGCTCGTGCCGATCGACCCGGCTTCCGAGCGGCTTTTTACTGTCGTTCATGTGAAAGACCTTGATCCGTTTTAGTCCGATCAGCGAGTCGAATTCGTGCAGGGTCCTCTCGTATTCGTCAACGGGCGCGAGCGGATAGCCGGCAGCAAAGACGTGGCACGTATCGACACAGACGCCGAGCCGCTTGCTTTCTTGGACGCCATCTAGAATCGTCGCTAGATGCTCGAAGCGCCAGCCCAGGCTCTTGCCCTGGCCGGCAGTAGCCTCCAACAGGATCATGACGCGGCAGTCATGGCATCGTTGGTGCACTTCGTCGAACGCCGAAATAATCCTCTTCAGCCCGGCGGCATCGTCTCCATCGGTCGGCGTGCCGGGATGCATGACGAGATACGAAAGTCCCAGCGCGTCTGCTCGCTGCACTTCGATGACGAACGCTTCGAGAGACTTTCGATAGAGCACCGGATCAGGCGAGGCCAGGTTGATCAGGTACGAATCGTGCGCTGTCGGAAACTGTAAGTTGGATGCTTTGAGCGTGTCGTGAAAAGCCCTCAGTTCATCGTTGGTCAGATCCTTGGCATTCCACTGGTTGTTGTTCTTGGTCAAGGACTTTCCATCTCGGTGCAGTTCTTTGGCTGCTGGGGTTACGGGCTTAACTGCCCACTGCGACGGACTGTGCGTGAAAATCTGGACCGTCTCCATCCCAAGCGCCGCCGCCGCTTCGACCGCCTTGTGAAGCCCTCCCGCAATGGACATGTGAGCGCCAAGCAACGGCATCAAACGGCTCGCTTTCTGGCTTCGAGGCAACGACTTACGGCCTTCATTTCCATGTACTCCTTTGGACTGCCCAGCGTGAGTTTCCCGGCTGCGATCAGCCAGATGGATTCCAACGGCACACCGCCGAGGCCATGCCATCAAGCCGGTGACGAAGCCGTTATTCTATCTCGTGAAGCCTTCGCCGCCGACCGTCAGATCAACTGCGGAAACGAGGAACGCCAATGACTTGGCTCGACTGGTACAACTCGCTCTCGAAGCCAAGCTGGACGCCCGCCCCGGCGACCATCGGGCTAATCTGGCAGATCCTCTACCCGATCATCCTCATCAGCTTTGGATTCGTGTTCGTTCAAGCGATGCGGGGCCGAATCCCTCGGCTGGTTGGTTTGCCGTTTGCCATCAACCTCGCCGCCAATCTGCTTTTCATGCCGATCTTCGCTGGATTGCGAAATGTGCCGCTGGCAGCAGCGGACATACTGATCGTGTGGGTGACGATTCTCTGGAGCATGTTTGCCGTCTGGCCGCACTACCGTTGGGTTGCCGCCGCTCAGGTGCCGTACTTCGCCTGGGTGTCGATTGCGACCGTGCTTCAGTTGTCGATCACCTGGATGAACTGGTGAGGTTTGTGGCTACTTCCCTGGCAGATTCCCGACAAACTTCACCGCACGCTGAATCCATGCCTTCAACTGACCGTCATCGTTAATCCCTTCCGGCGTGACCATCGCCCAGCCCTTCATGGCCTTGCCGGTAATATCGAACGGCTTGACGTGCGGCTCCAGCAGTGCCTCCTCGCCTTGTTCGTCGCCGAGACGGACAATCAGTGAATCCTTCCACACGCCCACCAGCATGTTGCCGTTGAGCAAAAAGCCGACCCCGCCGAACATCTTCTTTTCCTCGACGCCCTTCCTGCGAGCAAGGGTCTTGCGGATGCGTGCGGCGAGGTTCTCATCGAAGGCCATTGGTCGGTTCCCAGCAAGGTTCAATACTTCGGCAACAGAATTTG
>VGZI01000201.1 GCA_016872605.1 Planctomycetota bacterium | reverse complement strand
GCCACCACCTTTGTTGTCGCCCCCGCCACCACCACCGCCCTTGTTGTCAGCTCCACCGCCACCATCACCACCGCCTTTGTTGTCGGCTCCACCGCCACCACCGCCACCACCGCCTCCTCCTCCTCCTCCACCACCCTTGTCGTCGTTTTGTTGGTTGAGCAGTTTGTCGATGTCGTCGATGATCTGCTTCTGCTTTTTGCGCGTATCCTCTCCGGGGTCGCTCTTTTGCAGATTCTCGTCGACCTTGCCGAAATTCTCCTTGAGACGCTCAATGATCTTCATCGGATCCTCCGCCGGCTCGCCTTTTTCGTCCTCTTTCTTGGCGTCTTCCTTCTTGGCGTCGTTGGCGTCGACCTTCTTGGCGTCCTTGTCCTTGGGCGCATCGAGGAAGATCACGGGAAGCGAAGCGGATTTTCCACGCCGCTGCGGTTTGCTGTCACGTGCGACGGCGACCGTCACGAGCAAGCCGAAGACCCCGATCAATATGGTGAAGTTCCGCATCATTTGGCGTCTCCTTTTTTCTCTTCATTGGGCGGATTGCCATCGACCGCGGGGCGAGGCAGAACCTGCTGGAACAATTCATGCAGCAATGTCTGTTCGCGTGAGATATCCGCGAGTTCCGCCTTTTGCTCATCCGTCAAGTTATCGCGATTCGGATAGCGTTTGTCAAAATCCTCCGTGCGGTTATTGACGTCCAGCTGCCAGGCACGCAGGGCTTTGAGCTGAGCCATCGGCGGGATGCCGTCCTGGTTCTTCAGGCCGCCCTTTTGTTCCTTCGGCTCCGGCGGCGGCTTGTCGGGGTCGATCGGCTCCTCCGGCTTCTTGGTCTTTTTCCTTCGATCCATCCGATCGATTTCCTCCTTGATCGAATCGAGCAAGTTGTCGAGCCGATTGACGGCGCGCTTCTGATGGGCAATCGTCGTGTCGTGCCAGTCGACTTCATCCTTGAGTTCCTTGGCATTCATTTTCTCGCCGATTTCAAAATAGCGACGCTCTTTGCCTTCCTCTCGGCGGATCGTCATCGTTTCGACGGCCTTGTCCATCGATTCCTTGGCTTTTTCCAGGGCGGCCTTGAACACGATGGCCTCCTTGACCTTTTCCTTCAGATTGTCGGTTTCCTCGGCGATGTTCTTTTGCGCGTCGATGTTGCCGTCCATGGTGTCAAGGTATTCGTTCATCCACGATTTCTTCTCCATGATCTTGGCGTGAAGTTTCTCGGAGCGTTCTACCGACGCGACCTGGCGCATCTTGATGCCTTCGAGCTGATCGGCCATTTTGACTAACAACTCGCGAGCCAGCTCCTCCTGGGCCTGTTTGACATCGGCCTTGGCCTTGTTCAACTCCTGTGCCGCCTCGCGTTGCTTTTGGCCCGGATCGCCTCCCTGTTCAATCTCGGCCTTGGCGTCATTGAGTTTGTCTGCCGCCGCCTTGAGTTTCTCCGCCGCCTGTTGCTCATTGAGCCGGGCCAGCTCGCGGCGGGTTTTTTCGATCTGCTGCTGGAGCTTCTCGTGCTGCGCGGCAAGCTCCTGCTCCATCTTCTTCTTGAGCATCTCGTCCATTTCCTTCTGGACTTCCTTGGTCTTGTCGCGCAGGTTCTTCATGTCCTTGGCAAGATTGTTGAGCTTATTCTCGATGTCCTTGCGATTCTGGATCTCGTCTTTGGTGGCGTCGAAGGTGTTTCCTTCGAGCGATTCGAGGCCTTTTTCGAGTTGCTTGACGATGTCCTTCTGCCGCTGGATCGCTTCGTTGGAGATGTCCTTGGGCATTTTCGCTTGATTATCGGCCGCGTTGCGCATTTGCGCACTGATCGGCGGCGTCTTTTCTTCCTTCTTGGGCGGCGTTTTCTTCAGATCGGGATTCTCGGCGTTCTTGATGGCGTCATCGAGACGTTTGGCGTTGCGTTGATCGCCGAGCTTTTCGTATTGCTCCTTGGCCGTCCTCATTTCGTCGACGAGCTTCTGCATCTGGTTCGCGAGGTCCTTTTGCTCGTTGACGTTTTTGTCGATCTGGGCTTTCAGGTCTTTCTCGTTTTGTGCCCGCTGCTCAGGCGACAAGTCCTTGTTCATTTCGAGCGCTTCCTTGATCGCCTTTTGCTCTTCGAGGTGATCGGCAAGCGCACGTTGCTTCTGGACGATTTGGCGGTGCTTGTTGGTCAACTCCTGCATTTTCGCTTGCGGATCGATGTCATCGAGAAGCTCCTTGAGCGACTTGAGGACGCTCTCCTGCAGGCGCACGGTTTCATCGAGCTTCTTCTGAGTCTTCGGCTCGCTCTTCTTGGATTCCTCTTTCCCGCCTTCCTCGCGCTTGGCGTCGCCGACGAGGTTGCGCATCTGCTCGCGGGCGTCCTTGAGGTTCGTGCCGATTTTCGGCAGTTCTTCCAGCGAGAGGCTCTTGAGCGTGCCGCCGATCTTCTTGAGTTGGCGGTAGGCGCCGATGGACGTGAGCCGATTGCGCTCCAACACCTCCATGAGCTCGCGCACGTCGCGGCGAACTCCGCTGTCGTTCGAGTCGCCGATACGATCCTTCACATCGCGTTGCTTGTCGACGGCGTCGTCGCTGAAGCGGTCGATATCGCTCGGCTTGAGTTTGTCGAGCGCGCGCGTCGCCTTGGTCTTGCCCTGGGCGTCCTCCTGGACCTCGATGATCTTCTTGAGCTTCTGAATAATGCTGGCGATGCCCTCGTTCGTCGTGCGCTTCAGGTCCTGATCGCTGATCACATGCAGTTCAACTGGATAACTTCTGCCGGCCAAGCGCGATGGATAGATATCGCAGAAGTCCTCGGCGCATATTTCGATGACGACGAGATCGCCGGGGCGAAACTGGTTATCGAGCGCCCACACCATTTCAATGTCGAGCTTCTGGTGACGCAGCCGGAATTCGGGCACTTTCAGCCCGAACGTGCCCATGAGGGGATGGGCGCCTGCGACCGGCTTTTGAGCGAGCCGCGCGGACAAACGCGGCACCAGCTTTCCGAACGCGCCGGCGTCATAGATGACGTTTCGCGTCGGCTCTTCGATCCACTGCCCGTCCGGCGCTTTGCGGCGATACTCCGCGTACACCGACTTGATGGCAAACTCCGGATCGGTCACCTGGAACTTGAACTTGATCGCCTCGGTCGGCAGCACCTTGAGCACCGCAACTTCCGCGTTCAACGGCTTGGCGGGAGTCACCAACATCACCTTCGGCTCCGGATCGATCTGGACGTTCAGCTTGCCGTCGGCGCGAAAGTCGAGCTGGTCGAAATCGCGAATATTGAGCACATAGCCGGCGCTGACGATCGGCATGAAGGTGACGCTGAAGGTCTCACCGTCGGCTTCGAAATGAGCGGGGATGCGGCCCCACAAGGCGCTGCCGCCTGCCGCCGACGTCAAGGCCGACAGCGGCGTCGTTTGCCCCATGATTGCCAGCGCGGCGGCCGGCATCAGCGTGGCATCCTCGGGCCGATATTCAATCCACGCCTGTTCCAGTTTGCGATCCGCCTTGGCTCGCAAGATCACCGTCGAACCAGCGTACAGTTTTACGTTCCAGTCGCCTGGCTCTAAAGTGCGCGTCGGCTGGTCAGTGTATTTCGGCGGGATCACCGTGATCTGTGGCGAGTCCTTCCCGTTTGCCATCTTCACAAGCGTAGGCGGCGGCAACACGTTGACTTCGTGCCAGGTCCCCGAGCGCGGCGGAAACGTTCCGTCATTGGCCAGGATTCGGAACTTGAACTTTTGTGGAACCGACGTCATGTCGATCGCCGTCTTGAAGCTGGCCGACCTCTTGTCCTGGGCGATATCGAGGCTGATCTCCTTGTCCGTTTTCGTCTTGCCGACGACCTCGACTTTGGCTTTGCCCGACTTCGGCATTTGACCCGTGAGGCTGACTTGAATGATGTACGGCCGGTTCACTGCGACCTTATCGGACGCTTTCGGATCGATCGGTTGCTTGAGGTCCCCCTCTTGATCGAGCAACCCGGCGGGGCGAATTTTCGCTACCGTAATCGTCGTCCAGGTATGCTGGCCGAACGGCTCGATGAAACGCCAAAAACCGATGCCGACGTAGTCGTTGTGGTAGACATTGAACCCAATGACGCTTCCGCCGATCAGAATGGAAGCGTAAATCAGCGCGCCGGCAAACGTGGCCTTCGAATTCTGCCATACATCGGAGATGAGTCCGATTGCCTGACGCGGCGTGAAAAGGGCTGCGATCATCTGGTAGAGAGGCGCGATAATCCAGGGCAACGCTACCTGGTTTTTCTCTTCGAGCACTTTGCCGAAGTCGCAGGCGTCGACCTTCGTCAGTGCATCCTGCTCGGTGTGCTCGCGCATCGCTTCGGATCCGCCCAACTTGGCGCTCTCCTCCGGCGTCTGTTGCAGAAACTGCACCGTGCTGGCCAACGCATCGTTGAGCTCCGGGTACTTTTCCTCAACCATGAGCGCCAGGCTCAGGTCGTCGTACGGATTGGCGAACGGCTGAACGAGCAAGCTGTACACCAGGCAAGCGCTGCTCACCAAGAGGCCGATCAGCAGGCCGCCGCGCACCAAGCTCGGAATGTGCAGGTAAAAGTCGGCGACTCCGACGGCCACGCCGACGCCCAAGACAAGCGCGACCAGCGCCGTCGTGCCGATCCAGCCGTCGAGAAAGCGCACCTGGCGTCGCAGCGATGCAAGACGTTGCAATAGCGGATTCATGACGAACTCCCCGCATCGCTTGCGGCTTCGCGTTCGCATGGCGCCGCGCGAACGCAAAGCCGCAGGCGGTTACTCCTCACTATAACAGATGCTTCACCTTGCGCAAAATCCACTCGGACGTTATCAAGAAGACGATCAGGATAAACACCCACCACTGATTCCACCACACGAGCGGCGGCACCGGCAGCGTGATGGCGACGCTCTCGCCCGGTGGCAGGACGCGCAGCACGTCTTCCGCTTTGTCCAACGGGAAGTAGCCGCCGTTGGTCGTCGCGCCCGCCGCCGCCCTCAAATCCGCCACATCGAGCCGGAGGTTCTCCAACTCGCCCGGCGGCAGGACAACCTCGCATTCGGCGCTTGGCTTTTGTTTGTCCGGCTGCGTGTCGCTGACGTCCGGATTCGTCAAGCGGAACCGATACGTCCCCTCACGCGACGTGTCGGGCCAAGTCCCTTCGTAGACTCCCGACTCGGTTTTCTTCGCCAGCACCATCTCCTTGTCGTCGCGCTCCAGGGCGTTGTCCTTGGCGTTCGGCGGTCGATGGGTGACGCTGACTTTGACCTTGGTGTCGGCATCGAGTTTCGGGGCTCCCTTGCCGCCCGGCGTCCGATCCGGGAAGCGCACGGTGACCTTGATTGTCTCGCCGACCTGGTACACCTGTTTCTCCAGCTTCAACTCCGTTCGCGTCGAACCGCCCCGCGCCAGGTAGCGCATGGTCTGAATCCAGAATGCGTTGTACTTGGCTTCGTGATCGGACTTACCCGGGGCGGACGCATTCCGCCAGCGCCACGTCTCGTCGAAGCCGAAGAACATGCTTCGCCCGGCGCCGCCCGTGAACTTTTGCACGACCAGCGCGTGGTCGCTGACCTTCTCGACATCTTCCCCTTCTCCCTTCAAGCCTTCCTTGATAGCAAGTGTCGTTGCGCCCGGCGCTGGTTTATACTTGACCGGATACCAGAAAATCGGCGCCAGGCTATTGAAGACTTTGTCATGCGTGTTTCCCGCCCCGAACGATCGAAAGATCGGGTGAGCGCTCCCGGCATCGGTCAACTTCGGTCGATACGGCTTTTCGTGCGGCGTCTCGCCCGGCGGAACGCCCTGCGTCGGCTCGATCGGCATGATCTTCTCAAGCTCCGTTCCGCGATACCGATGCGGATTGTTGAGCGGCCCGGCCAGGAACAACACACCGCCGCCCGGCTTCCCGCGCGGCTTGCCCTTGTCATCCAGGCCGCTGGCGAACGCCACGATGTTCTTCATGGCGCCGGCGAATTTCTTGTGCGTCGGATCGCAATCGCCGATGATCAGCACTTGATACTTGTTCAACTCCTCCAGCGGCGGCGGGAAATGCTCGATGGCATGCCGATCTTGCAGATGGAACTCAGCGTCGGCCTCCAGCAAGAGCACTTTCAGGTCGATCGACTTCTTTTTTTGCTTCTTGTCATCGGGCATTTCGCGTTCCATCAAAAACTTGAGATAGCGGTACTCGTAACGCGGTTGCTGCTCGACATAAAGAACGCGAATCTCCTCGATATCGATGACCTCGATGATGCGCTCGATGCGCAAGTCGGCTTGGGGCAGGGGGCGCTCGCCGTCCAGCAGCTTGGGGGGCTCGATTTCGATGATGTATTTGTGCGGTCCTTTTTCGGTCGGCGTGTGCCGAAGCTTCGTCGTTGGAGTTTTCTTGCCATCCTCAGTGCGTAGTTCCTCGCGCATGATCTCTTCGGGTTTGCCTGTTTTCTTGTCGATCCTCTTGAGGATGACGGGAACGGTCGCGCCCTTGAACCCGTTGGCGACCACGCCCACTCTAAAGACGGCGGTGTCGCCCAAATAGATCGGATCCTCGACCTCGAGATCTTGCAACTTGAGCTCACGCGCTTTCGATTCATCGCCGACGCCGATGAAGAAAAGCGCGACGTTTTTCTGCTTGGCGTACTTGGCGACTTCGGAGAGGCGTTCGTCGCGCGTCGTGACGCCGTCGGTGAACATGATGACGCTGGAGAGCGACGACCCGGCGTACTGCTCGATGACCTGGCGCACGGCCGTGCCGAGGCGGCTTTGATTGCCGACCGGCTCCAAGGCGGCAAGCGCTTTCTCGGCGCGCTCGATGTGCGCTCTCTCTATGATATCGCCCGCGTCTCCGTTCAAATCGCGCAGCTTCGTCGCCCGGCCATGAATGTCGAGATGGAAGATATGAATCTTCTGCTCTTTCTTCAGGATCGTCTTGAGCCAATGCGGTTCCGGCTGTGCCAAGATCGCTTGCGCTAGCTGCAATCGGCTCGGCCGCCATTGATCCTTGCCCAGAAGCACTTCCTGCTTCTTCCAGTATGTGAGCCGATTGCGAAGGCTGTCGAGCTGTAGGTTGTCGTCCGGTGACCGGTTCGCGTTTGCTTCCATTTTGGCGATGGCCGCATTCAGCGTTCGCTTTCGGTCCGGCAGTTCCTTTTCCATGCGCTTTTGAATCTCAAGGCGCAGCTTGTTGACGCGTTCCAGCACGAGGCCATCGGAATACGAGTCCGGTTCGCCCATGCTCTGCGAGTCGTCGATAAGGATTACCAGATCGGGCCAACTCTTGCGCTTGAACGGCTGCTGATACTGAGGCAAAAGCCAATAGACCGTCGCCAGGATCAAGCAGATGCGCAATACGCCCAAGAGCAACTTGAAAGTCAGCGAGACTTTCGGGCCTTCCGCCTTGTAGATGAAGAAAACAACCGCCACGGCCGTGAGAAAGATCAGGGCCGCATACCAGTTTTCCGGGCCGGGCAAGCCGAAGAGGAACGGCCGTGGCTCGAGGCTCCAGAAACGGCCTTCGCCGGCGGGAGGCGGCGGAATGTCCATCTGGTATTCGAACCAAGTGCGAAGGATGTCGGGCAGGAAGCCGAGGAAGTCGCCGGTCCATTTCTCATGGATGACAATCAAAGCGCCGATGCCGCACAGAATCGCCGCGAGCGCCGCCATGACTCCGGCGAAGGCGGTGCCTGTTGACCCGCCGGGTGAATCGGAGAGCTGCCCTTCGCTGACGGTGTAATGTCCAAAGTGCCAGGCCATGACGATCTCAACGAACATCAGGCCGAGCACGATGAGCAGAGCGATGTTCGCCACCGTTGGACCGACCAGCTGAAACGACTCGACGGCCGCCTCGTTGACGGGCCCTCCCGCCACGGACGCCTCGAGCGGATCGCGAACGACTTGAAGTTTCCAGCCGATATAGCCCCCCTCGAGCTCGCTCTTGTCGGTGCGACTCAAGTCGCTCTCCGAAGGCGATTGGAACGGAACGTTGACGGCGAAGGGAATCTCGTGTTTCGGGTCCGGCCCGAACTCGGCGCGATACACGCCGGCGAAATCCGACTCAGCCCAGCGGAAGCTGTTGACCTCGTCGACGACCTGGGTGCGCGTTTTTCCCGGCTCGAGCTTTAACTCCGTCGGGAAATGAATGGTGATCTCGGTTTCGGTGGCGCCGGGTATCTGCCCCTCGAGCAACCCGCCGACGGTCTGGCCTTGCTCGCGGAGCCGCCCACTGATCGCCAGACGGGTCCATTCTTGGACCATGGCGCCGAAGCTGGGGTTGCTGGGCCAGCTCGTCCAGTCGGTGTTCACCGTTGACGTGAAGAGGATGACTTTGCCGCGATAGCGTGCGGGAGGGACGGCCACATGCTGCCCAGGCCGCAACGTCGGCGGCGCCAAAGCTTGCGCGCGCGCCCAGGGCGGGTTCCATTCCAGAATCGCCGGAGCGTTGCGCGGCGTGTTCGATTCCACTTTCGGAGCGTCCTGACGCGTCGTCTCTTCCATGAACGTCAACACGACATTCGCTCGATGATCCGGTATTGCATGGACGAACTTTCGAAAATTCGCCGAGCGCAATACCAGCTGATCGCCTTGATCGACGAATGCGGCGAGCGGCGGATCCTTGAACGCGTTCGGAGCCGACGTTTGCATGAAGAAGCGGTGGCCCGGGGGCACATCGATGACGTTGTCCTTGCGCGTCTGAAAGCGCGCGGGCAGAAGCATGTGATCGCCGGTGTGGAAATGCTTGTTGTAAAGCGCCGCCGACTTTGCCGATTCGTCGCCCATGGTCACGACCAGCCCGCCGCCCCGGCGCACGAAGAGATCGAGCTTGTGTGCGTCGTTCGGACCGAACTTCGGAACATCGCACCAGAAGATGCAGTCGTATCCAGAAAGTTCGGAGTCGGTCAGGTCGCTGAATTGTTCGGGCGTTTTGACGGTCGGTTTCACCGGCGCCCACCAAGCGGTCTCCCCGCGCGGATACGGGTTGAGCGCCAGGCGCAGATAGTCGCTCGCCCCCTTGAGGCGATCGGCCGACGTCTTGCCGTTGACCAGGAGCACCGGGAAATCCCTGCGGACCGTGACGATGATGGTTCTGCTGTTGTCCGGATCGAGCGCGTCATCGGGGATGCGAACTTGGACGGCATAGGTTCCCGGCTCCTTGAACACGTGCTTGAACTTGAAGGTATGTTGCCCGTTCGGCTCGATGCTCTCGGACTTATCCGATTTGTCGTCGGGTCGAAAATGCAGGGCGTTGTCGCCGGGAACGGTCTTGGCCTTGCCGATCAAAAGCTCGGGCCTGACGCCGGATGCGACTTTTTTGCCGAAGTTCTTGACCGTCGCCAGGATGGTCAAGCCCTTGGCCCTTTCATCCGGTTCATCGGGATCGGAGCCGGTGACGAGATAGGCGGTATTGTCATAGGCGAATTCGACCCTTGTGACGGCGAGATTGTTCGGCGCCTCGATCGGGCCGCAATCGACGAAGACCGTGCTAGCGCGTTCGGAGATCTCCAAGAAGTCCGACTTCTTTTTGGCATCGCTCTTGTCGGGCCCTTCGCCGGCCGGGGGGGCAGCCTTGGCCGTGTCCTCGCCGGCGTGCCCTTGCCAGGTTGAATGTTGCATGTCGGTAAAGAAGTAAACCGCTTGCACAGGGAACCGGCCACTGGCTTCCTTCAGCTTGTTGGACACCAGCGTCAAGGCCGTCGGAACGGACGCCGTCCCATGGCCGGCGCGAAGCTCGCGGATCGCTTCGCTCACCTTGCGCGCATTGTACGATGCGTCCCCCACGAGCCAGAACGGCGCGTCTTTGAGCACCAGCACGCTGTAACCGTCGCTGGACGGGCAGTCGGCGATTTTTCGAAGCGCTAGCTGTTTTGCCTTTTCAAACGCCGTTTGCCCGCCATCGATTTTCTGATTCATGCTGAGCGAAGCATCGAGCACGATGACATGGTGGATGCGATGTTGCCGAGCTATCGGCGCCGGCCCCCACTCGGCCAGGCCGAGGCCTTGCCAAATCTCCTCTGCCCACGGCGAAACCGCCGACATGGCGAAGCAAATCAACGCCAGGATGGCCATGCGGCAAAGGAGGAGCAGAATCTGCTCGATGCGCATGCGCTGGCGCGTCTGCTTCTGGGCGTTGATGAGGAATTTCATCGCCGCCCATTCGACGATCTTATAGCGCTTCTGATTGATGAGATGGATGATGATCGGGATCGAAATGGCCGCCGCCCCGATTCCCAGCGCGGTTTGCCATAGTCCGAAGAATGCAAAGAGCATCATGGCTGGTTCCTTCGGTCGTGAATCCCGTCTATTATACCGGCGAAAGGCCTTCCCGGTTTACGCTTAGCGTTCACCAGGCGCCACCCGAGCGCTAGCCGTAAAGGCTATCTTGATCGCTTCTGCCGATGGGCTAGATAACTCGACATCGCCACGTTGAGCGGCGTGTCGGTGCGCATACGCACGTAATCGATATTTTGGTCCCGGCAGCCGCGTTGCAATTCGTGCAAGAATCCTTCAATTTGCTCGATGTAGGCTTCGCGAAGTGCTCGCGGATCCGTCAGCAGGTCCGGGAACATCTCCATGCCGCGAAACAGCGTCGATTCATCGAACGGAAACGTCAACTCGTATTCATCAAGAATGTTCCAGAGGATCACTTCGTGTCGGCGATGACGCAGATGCTTGAGGCCCGACAAGATCGGTTCCAGGTCCTCGAACATGTCGCTAATAAGAAAGACGATAGAGCGACGCTTGATGCGCTCGGCCAAGTCGTGAAAAAGCGGGGCCATGTTCGACTTCTCGCCGCCGACCCCCTGATTCATGAAGTGGACCATCTCCTTGAGCTGCGACATTTGGCTCGATGGGCGAAGGTAGTGGCGAACCTCCGAATCGAAGGTGACGAACCCAACGGCATCCGACTGCGTGAGCACCAGGTAAGCCAGCGCCGCCGCCGACATGCAGGCGTAATCGAACTTGCTCATCCCTTCGATGGAGCCGTAGCGCATCGACTCGCTAATATCGAGCAGAATCCAGCAAACGAGGTTGGTCTCTTCCTCATACTGCTTGAGATAAAACCGCCCCGTGCGGCCCCAGACCTTCCAGTCGATGTGCTTGATGTCATCGCCGGGCACATACTCGCGGTGCTGAGCGAACTCGACAGAGAAGCCGTGGTACGGGCTCTTGTGCTGCCCGGAGAGATAGCCCTCGACGATGAGCCGAGCCTTGAGTTCGAGCGACCGCACCTTCGCGAGAGTGCGCGGGTCGAGATATTTGCGAGGATCGTCT
>VGZI01000200.1 GCA_016872605.1 Planctomycetota bacterium | reverse complement strand
GAAGGAACTGCTCATCCTGATCGCGATCTGGGTCGGATGCAACTTCCTGACGGTGATTGTTCACGAAATGGGCCATGCGTTCACGGGACGCGTGATGGGCCAGCCGGGCGAGGTGACTCTTTCGGGGCTGGGCGGCCAGGCGGTTGGCGCCTACCTGGAGTTGTCGCCCAAGCAGCGTCTCCTCGTCACCTTTATGGGCCCCGGCGCCGGCTTCCTCTTCGCTTTTTTCCTCGTCGCGGTCGATGGCAGCGTGTGGAACTGGTGCATGAATTGGTTTGGCACTCCGTTCTGGATGAGTCTGAAGTGCAACTGGTATCTCATCGACTTCATCAATCCCGATCTGCACAAGGGGCACATCGAGGACCGGATCAACGAGTTCCACATCTACACGATTGGTATGATGCTGCTCTTCACCATCAACCTCATCAATAACATCATGAATCTCTTGCCGATCATTCCGATGGACGGCGGCATGCTGTTCAAGGAAGTGTGCGTGATGATCTGGCCGACAGCCGGCTTGAAGATCGCGTTCGGCTTCTCGTTCCTGTTAGCTGCGGGCTGCACGATTTACATGTTGCTGTACGTGCTCGTGAAGTACCGCGTGCTTTCAAAACCCGAGTTGTGGTATCCGTTCGCGTTGCCGGAGTTCAGCTTGATCATATTCGGTTTACCGGCATTCCAGTGTCTTGCCGCCTATCAAAAGCTCTCCGAAGGGGAGCGGCACAACGAGTACATGCAGAAGGAAGAGTGAAACCACGAAACACACGAATTACACGAAAGGAAATCTAGATCGACTTGTTCCTCGTTCGTGTATTTCGTGTGTTTCGTGGTGAAAAATCCTCATTGCTTTTCGAAATCGATCGGCCAAACCAGTCCCGCGGAGAAGCCGCCGTCGACGAAGAGCGTTTGCCCGGTCATCCATGCCGACGCGTCGGATGCCAGGAACACCGCGGCTCCGATCATGTCCTCCGGTTGGCCTAAACGGACGAGCGGCGTGTTCGTCTTGCCCCACTCCTGCATTTGCGGCTGCGACCAGAGCTTTTTGGTTAGATCGGTCAGCACGAAGCCCGGCGCGATGGCGTTGACGCGAATGCCGCGCGGGCCCCATTCCATCGCCAGGCTGCGCGTCATTTGGCTCAGCGCCGACTTGCTCATCGCGTAGGGCATGACCCCTTTGAGTGGCCGATCGTTGTTGAGCGAGACGATGTTGATCTGATTCCCCTTGCCGCGCGCCAGCATCGCCTTGCCGACCGCGACCGAGAGCAGGAATGGCCCCTTGAGGTTGATGTTCAGAATAAAGTCGTAATCGTCCTCGCTCAGCTTTTCGGCGAGCATACGGCGATTGACGCCGGCGACGTTGATGAGCGTGTCGATATGCCCGAACCGCTCCAGCGCCGCCGCGACGAGCCGATCGATGGCCGACGACTTGGCGACATCGCAGACGATCGGCGTCGCCCCGATTTCACTGGCGGTTTTCTCCAGGGTCGCCGACTCGCGCCCGGTGACGATGACCTTCGAGTCCCGATCGGCGAACCCCTTCGCAATGGCTTTGCCGATGCCGCGGCTGCCGCCCGACACGAGGACGACCTGATCCTTGACGGAAAAGAGTTGATCGTTCATAGTGGGGACATTGTACGAACGGCGAGCCAATCAGCGCCGCGGGCGTTAGCGACCAGTCGCTTACGCTCGCGGCTCTGACGATCACGCCGCCGCGAGCTTTCGCCCGATCAAGCGCTGATACAATTCGATATGCCGCCGTGCCACGTTCGACCAATCGTAGGGCTGGACCGCTCTCGTAGCCGCTTCGCTCATACGTTCCACCAACGCATCGTCGGCGAACAATCGCTGGAGCGCGCTCGCGAGCTGAACCGGGGACTCGGGCGGGATCACCAGCCCCGTCGTTTCCGGCTGAATGAGGTCGGCCAGACCCGGCATGTCGGTGGCGATCATGGGTAGGCCGGACGCGTAGCCTTCGAGCACGACCAGGCCGAACGACTCCCATTGGCGCGACGGGACGACGCCGAAGCGGGCGTTTTGCACGAGATACGTCTTGGCGGGCCCCGTGACGGCGCCGAGGAAGCGAACACGGTCGGTCAAGCCGAGCTGGCTGCTGAGCGACTCCCAGGCAGCCCGTTCCTCGCCGTCGCCGACGATGACGAGTTGCACCTTGCCCGTCGCGGGAATCTGCGCTAATGCGTACAGCAACACATCGACGCCTTTGCGCTGCTTGAGCCGACCGACAAAGATGGCGTAGCTTTTGGGTTCAACGTCGAAATCGAAACTGGCCGGCTTGGCAACGCGCTCCTTGAACGCGGACAGGTGCACGCCGTTCGGGATATCGACGATGCGCGGCGTTGCTTCGGGGCACAGACGTGCAAAGCCCTCACGCGTGAATCGGCTGATGGCGACGAGGGCGCTCGCACCGCGAAGGCCTTCGATGCAGCGTTCCACGATGGTCGGGTTCTGCAAGCGCACATTCTGCTCGTAGACATCGCCGCCGTGGCTGGTCACGATCGTCGGCACGGGGAGCCAATCGCCCAAGAGCGCGGCCAGGTACGACGGCGGATAGATGCCGTGGCAATGAAGCACATCGAACGGCGAACTGCGGTAATGCCGGTAGAGAAACCAGCGATACCACGAGACGAAGTACTGCGTCGAATAGAAGCGCATGTGCCGAACGACGGGGTAGGGGAGGGCGTCGTCCTGGGCCGTCAGCTTGCGTGGATACGGCGCGAATACGACGGGCTCGTGTCCCAGCGAGAGGAATTGCCGGGCCAACGCGTCGACGACCATTTCCTGGCCGCCAAGTTTGGGCAGAGCGGTATCGGTGTAAAGGCAGATGCGCATGGATTTTTCCATCGTCGTTCAGCGCCCGCATGGCGCCAGGTGAACGCAAAACGGGGATTGTCGACACCGGTATAGTCTGGAGTCCCTTCGTTAATCAAGTCCGTTCAGACATGCCGAATGAAGCCTGGCAAACGAGGCAATCGGCGCATGCTGGGTGTTTCGCCGCGAAAATTGACGGGCCAGTCGTATCATGATCGTTGTGCCAATCACGTTCTCTCGGAGGTCCATATGGACCGCATGCAGGGCATCATCTTGTCGATTCTCGGCGCCGCCGTGTTCGCCGCGGTGCTGTTTTTCGTGATCGATTACGGCAGCGAGAAGACGTATGCGACGCCGCAGGACGTTTTCGAAGCGTCGCGCATGGCGCTGCGGCGCAACGACCTGCGCGCGTTCTGCCAGTGCATCACGGACGATTCACGCGACTTTATGGCCGCAACGATGGCGGTCGACAAGTACGTCAATCGCGAGCTGATGGAGAAAGCGGGCACCGAAAAGAAGAAAGCCGAAGTACGTGCCGTGGACGACATCTTCAAAAAGCATGGCCTGACGGAAGCGCACATGGCGAAGCACCAGAAGGACATGCTCCAGCTGACGGATCAGTTCGCGCCGATGAAGCAGAAGCTGGCGGTGGCGAGGGAACTGTTGGAGCCGATCAGCGATCGCAATGGCTTCATCGCCGAGGTGTTCGAGGCGAGCATGAAGGCGACCGGCATCGACCATCCGTTTCTCGACAAGAAAGACGACAAACTCACCAATGTGATCGTGCAGGGCAAAGCCGCGTCTGGGATTGTCGAGACGCGAGGCGGCGCCATGGACGGGAAGGACGCGATCGAATTCCGCAAGCAAGGCGAAGGCTGGCGCATCGATCTATTCCCGGAGCGCGGGTCAGGCATGATGCCGCCGGGCATGCTGCCTCCAGGCCATCCCTAACCGTGTATCGGACCGTCTGACGCTGCAACGTGAACGCTAAGCCGCTACGGCAACCTGGAGATCGTCATGAGACTGGCTGTGTTGCTCGTGCCGTCTCTCGTCATCGCTGCGCCAGCAGCCGCGCAGGAGTGGCGGCCCATCACTGAAAAGCTCATCGCAGCCGAGAAGCCGGGGTATGGCGGGCTGTGCGGCATTGTCGTCGATCATGCGACGGGGCATGTCACCATCAACCTCAGCGACAAGGGGCTGTATCGCTCCACCGATCAGGGCAAGTCGTGGCACAAGATCGGCACGCCGTTCAAGGGCCGAACCGAAACCCCAGGCTGTCTCATGCTCGATCCGACCGGCGGCAGACGGCTGGTGACCACGCTGGTCTACGGCTCTCCCACTGTCGTCAGCTCCGATCGCGGCGAGACGATTCACGTGCTCGACAAGAAGTCGAACCACGTCGATTGGTGCGCCGTCGATTGGCCCGATCCCGACATGCGCTTTATCCTGACACTCAAACATGAAGCCGCCGATTTGCTCCTGATGTCGCGTGACGGCGGCAAATCGTTTGCGGAAATCGGCAAGGGTTACGGACCGGCGTGGATCTTCGACAACCAGACCGCCGTCGTCGCGCAAGCCAAATCGAAAGGCAATCCGAAGCCGAAGCTGTTGCGCACGACCGACGGCGGCAAGACCTTCGAGCCGTGCGGCGATCACTACGCCAAGGCGCTGCCGCGCTGGCAGAAGGATACGCTCTATTGGCTCACCGACAGCGCCCTCATCTCAACGCGCGATCAGGGCAAGTCGTGGCACACCATCGCCGGCATCAAAAACGGACGCTTCGGCCCCGTCTTCGGCAAGAACGCCGCCCATCTTTTCGTGCTCACGCAGGCAGGAATCATCGAAAGCAGCGACGGCGGCAAGTCGTGGAGCAAGGTCATTCCACCGCCCAAGGACATGAAGGGACTCGACGGGCTTTCCTGGATGGAATACGATCCGCTTCACGACACACTCTACATCATGAAGATGCGGTCGGAACTTTTTCAGTGGGTGCGGAAATAGCATGATTCCAGGGGTTCGGAGTACCTCACCCCTGGGCTTCGGGACGATGACCAACTTCCTTTTTGTTTATGGCACGCTCAAACGCCGCAGCCGGCATCCGATGGCGCGTCGTTTGGCGCAGGCCGCGCGCTACGTCGGGTCCGGCAAGCTTGCCGGGCGTTTGTACGATCTCGGCCGATTTCCTGGGTTGAAAGAGCCGAGAACTCCTGACGATTGGGCAGAGGGCGACGTGTACGATCTCGGTGCGTCGTCCGAACAAACGCTACGTGAAATGGACGCCTACGAAAACGCCGAGTCTCCGCCGCCAACACCGTATGAACGCGCGCTGGCGACGGTGCGATTCAATGACGGGAGCGACTTGATTGTTTGGGTGTATTGGTATCGCGGCCCGGTGCTGGAAGAGCAGTTCATCGCGTCGGGTTCCTACGAGGAGAATTGCGATCCGTCCGTCTAGAAGCCGTTTCAAATCCCCTCTCCCTCCGGGAGAGAGGCAGGGGTGAGGGTGGATTATGAACCGTTTTACGGGCTCTGCCCTCACCCCCAACCCCTATGCCGAAGGGAGAGGGGAATAGCGAGTAAAGGCCGGGCGGTCGCTTCGGCTGGTTCACTTCATAGGATAATCGACACGTCGGAAATCGACATAGCCGCAATCAATCGCCGCAAGATCAACGGGGCAGGGGATGATACTAGAGGTTGCACAACTGGGTCAGCCAGTGCTGCGCATGGTTGCCGCCGAGGTGCGGCCGGAGCGAATCGCTTGGCAGCCGATGCAGGATCTACTGAGCGATATGCAGGAGACGCTTGCCGCTCAGAAAGGCGTCGGCCTGGCGGCGCCGCAGGTGTTTGCCAGTGTTCGCGTTTTTCTCGCCGCGATCCTGCCCCGGCCGAGCGAAGGCGCTCTGCCGGGCGTCGAGGTTTTCATCAATCCGAAACTCGCTCCTCTCACTGATGAGATGATCTACGCATGGGAGGGCTGCTTGAGCTTCGCGGAGCTATCGGTGCGTGTGCCTCGCTTTCGGGCCGTGCGCGTTGCCTACCTCAACGCGATGGGTCAGCTTCGTGCTCTGGACCTCGAAGGATTCCCAGCTCGCGTCGTCCAACACGAGTTCGATCACCTCAACGGTGTCTTGACGCTGGACCGAGCCGATTCGACGCACGACATCATTAAGGCATCCGAGATCGATGACGTGCTTGACGAAAGTGACGACGCCGAAGACTAGCTCAATTCAACACGCGACACCGCGAACGATCGACTTTTGGTATGCACGATTCGTCGTAAGAGTAGAACGGCGCCGTAGCAGTCATCGCGCGCGGGACGACAACCGAGTGAGACTCACCATTTATATTGTGCTAACCATTAGTCTGTTCGTTGTCAGCCAAGACGCGAAGACTCCAGGTTCGATTCACGCGGCGGACTTCCCTCTGCTCGCGGGAAAGGTCCCGTTCTTCGAGAAACGCTTCAACTCGAAAGATCCCCGCATTCGTGAGGAGGCTATCCGGTCGATCAGCTATGCGATGGTCGGCCCGGATGCACGCGACGAGACGACTCGGCTCTTCAAGCGGTTGCTCAGAGATTCCGATCCTCAATTGCGAGGGCTGGCGATTTACGCCATGCACCACGAGTGGATCGTGATCCTGCCGAAGGAGCTTCCGCGGACGTTTCGCGGCTATCATCGGGATCAGGTCGTGGACCTCGATGAAAAGGATCTCATTCCCAGGCTCATCAAGGAATGCGAAGGCGGCGGTCCGGCGGGAGGTTACGCCGCCTACGTGCTGTGCCTCGTGCCGTCCAAGGACGCAATTCCCGCGTTGCGCCGCCTGGGCATGGATCAGAATATCTTCGCCCGCTACACCGCCGCCCGCGCCTTGGTCCACGCCGGCGACCATGAGGGGGCAAAGGCGATTCTGGAGCCGATCATCGCGGAGACGACACCGGTCGGCTTCCGCGTTCGCGGACTCGATCCGCATTATGTTGCGCTCGCCTGCAGAACCTATATGGGATTGGGGCAAGCCGAACGTCTGAAAGGGCTTTCGCGCCTTGTCAGCTTAATGGAACTGCTGGACGATTCCCCGGACATCAACGATCACAATCGCCTTCAGTTTCTTCGTTGGCATCTGACGGCGGTGTCGGGCGAGTTCTTCGAAACGCCACGCGAGGCAAGAGCCTGGCTCAAAGAGAAGGCGAAGTGAAATCGACCGCATCCGGCTCGAGACTTATTGCTCGGATGCTTCCAAGACCGCACGAATAATCTTGTCGTAACCGGTGCAGCGGCACAGGTTGCCTGCGAGGAAGTGTCGCGCGTCCTGCTCGGTGGGATGCGGATTCTTTTCGAGCAAGCACTTGGCGGCGACGATGAAACCGGGCGTGCAGATGCCGCATTGCAGTGCCGCGCCTTCGAGGAAACACTGTTGCAGCGGGTGTAGTCCTTCTTTTGACGCAATGCCTTCGATGGTGGTGATTGTCTTACCTTCGACTTCCGGCGCGAGCACGAGGCAGCTATTGACGAGCCGGCCGTCGAGAATGACGTTGCACGCGCCGCAGTTGCCGTTGTTGCAGCCTTCCTTGGCGCCGGTGAGCTTAAGCTCGTCGCGCAGGACTTCCAAGAGGCTCTGGCGAGCTTCACAGAGAAATTCGGTCGGTTGGCCATTGATGGTGCAAGCGATGTGGAGTTTTTTGATCACAGGAAGCTCCAAAACACAAAGTACAAACAACAACCCTGAAACAACAATCAAAATCCCAGGCCGTCAGGACGATTTGTTAATGATCGCCGACAGGATTCGAAGCAACTCTGTGGCTTCCTGAATCAGGGCGGCCCGTTTTTTTCAACGTCTACGTCATTACCACAATCGAGTGACCGAAGCCAGTATCGCGATTCCTTCGCCTCTTTGCGCGAGATTCTAAGTCGCGTGAGGAAGTCCTTCCTGCCGAGCGACTCGTTTGCGTCAATGTAGTATGCCCCGACCGAACCCGAACAACCGATCAATTGACGACCGTCTTCGATATTGGCAATCGTTCGGGGAAGCCGTTTCAAGAATGCCCGAACGTCCTGAGCGAACTCGAATGCCCGTTCCTCCAAGTCAAACGTGTGGTTGTTTGATGCTTGGGTCATTGGATATTGTTTGTAAATTGGCGATTGTTATTTGTTTTTTGTTCCGGCCCGATCAATCGCCACCGTTAGGGCCCGTTTTACTAACACCCCGACGAGATGCCGGCGATAATCGGCGTCGCCACGCATGTCGGTGATCGGCTTGGCGGCGGCCTGCGCGAGTTCGGCAGCTCTGGCGATCGCCGCATCATCCAGCGTCGTGCCGACCAATGCGGCCCCGGCGTCCGGAACCAAGAGCGGCGTCGGAGCCACCGCAGCCAGAGCAATCCGAGCGGCAATGCACTTCGACTTCGATCCGTCCAACTGAACCGATACCCCCGCGCCGACGACGGCAATGTCCATCTCGTTGCGCGGAATGAATCGCAGGTAGGCCGCTCCGGAGTTCGGTTTCGGCGGTGGAAATCGGAAGCGCACCAGGAACTCGCCTCGTTGAATCACTGTCTTGCCCGGCGCGGTGCAGAATTGCTCGACTGGGACGCTGCGGTTGCCCTTGGGGCCGGCGATGTCGCAGAGGCCTTCGAGTGCAATCAGCACGGGAATGCCGTCGGCCGCCGGCGACGCATTGCAGAGGTTGCCGCCGAGACTGGCCCGGCTTTGAATCTGTATGCCGCCTATCAGCGATACAGCATCGATGATGCCGGGAAAGGCTTTGGCAACCGCGGCGTTTTCGTAGATCAGGCAGCACGCAACCGCAGAGCCGATGACAAGTCCTTTGCCGTCGCAGGTTAACTCGTTCACCTCGGGGATTTGCTTGATATCGACGATCGCATCAAGGTCGCGGCGGCCTTCGCGCACCTGCACGATGATGTCGGTCCCACCTGCCAGGACACGCGCGCGGTCCCCTTGTTTCTCGAGCAGCGCAGTGGCTTCGGCAATGGTCGTCGGCGCGGCGTAAGTGATTTCTTTCATGAACTATTTGACTCCCACCATGACTTGCACGATGTTGTTCGGCGAATCGACGCCTTCCCAGTAGAGGTAGATCTCGCGTTCCTCATCGGTCGGCGTTAAACCTCGGTCATTGACCGACTTGTACAGCTTCTGCCATGCGTCGCCGATACGTGCCGTGGGCCCGACGTAGAGGATCGTCGCACACTTATACTTCGGCAACTCACGGACTTTGAACTCGTCGGACAACTTTGTGCCGGGAAATACGAAGAATCCGGTCTCCATCTTGAAGCCCTTATCCGGGGCTTGGTGCGGCGCCCCGTAATAGAAGTGCATGACGGGTCCGGTGAGCGGAATTTTGTTCTCGCCCGCCGCCTTGATGATCGTTCCGAGCGTTTCGCCGACCGGTTTGCCCATGCTCTTGAAATCGGTATCGAAGGAGCCGTAAACGTAGCCCTTGGCTGGGATGGTTTGCAGCATCAATTCGCCCATGACAGGGTTGTTTTCCTCCTGGGCCGACGCAACGTTGGCCAGCAGCGAAAATGCCACGAGCATGGCCATTCGGCGCGGGATCAAGGACATGGTGAAGCCCTCGGGCTGTAACCCCCAGAATTCGCTTCGCTCATCCTGGGGCTTCGTTGATTAATCTCGCAGCTTGAAGCTCACATACTTCGTTTCCAAGTATGCCTCCAGCCCTTCGTGCGATAACTCGCGACCGTAGCCTGATTCTTTCATGCCGCCGAACGGGCACTGTGGCGTCGCGGGAACCGGGTCGTTGATGCCGATGATACCGGCCTCAAGCCCTTCGGCCATCTTCCAAGCGATCGTCAGGTCGTTCGTGAAGACATAGGCTGCCAGACCATAGCGCGTGTTGTTGGCGGCCTTGATCACGTCGTCGAGGTTCTTGAAATCCAGCAGCGGCATAACTGGGGCGAATGGTTCCTCGGTCATGATGCGGGCGTTCATCGGCATGTCGCTGAGAATCGTCGGCTCGAAGAAATAGCCCTTGGCGAACTTGTCGGATCGCTTGCCGCCGGTGAGCAGCTTGGCGCCGCACTTCTTGGCGTCTTCGATCAGGCTGATGGTCCCGTCCATGGCACGCTTTTCGAACATGGGACCGATTTCGACGCCAGCGTCGAGTCCGTTGCCGAGCTTTAGCTGTTTGGCGAATTCCACGGTCGCTTCGGTGAACTTTTTCTGTACGTCTTTGTGCACGTAGAATCGGCTTGGGGCGATGCAGACCTGGCCATTGTTGCGGAACTTGCCCATGACGGCCAGCTTGGCGCCGACTTCCGGATCGGCATCTGGGAAGACGATGAACGGCGCATGGCCGCCGAGTTCGAGGCTGATGCGCTTGACCTGGTCGGCGGCCCCTTTCATCAGTTGCTTGCCGACTTCAGTGGAGCCGGTGAAGCTGATCTTGCGGACGATCGGGTTCTCCAGGAACTCGTCGGCGACATCCTGAGCTGGGCCCATGACAAGATTGGCCACGCCGGCAGGCAGTCCCGCATCGATCATGCATTCGAATACTTGCACCAGGGAAAGCGGCGTTTGGGACGCCGGTTTGCAGACAATAGTGCAACCCGCCGCCAGCGCCGGTGCGATCTTGCGCGATTGCAGCGTAATCGGGAAGTTCCACGGGCTGATCGCTCCGACCACGCCGACCGGGTGCTTCAGTGTGACGTGGCGCTTGCCCGGTTGCGAATTCGGAATCAGTTGGCCATAGGCCCGTTTGCCTTCTTCAGCAAACCACTCGAACGTGTCGGCTGAATGAAGAATTTCCGCCTTGGCCTCGGCAAGCGGCTTGCCCTGCTCCATCGTCAGGGTGCGTGCGATGGCGTCGGACCGGTCGCGCATCAATTCGGCGGTCTTCTTGAGCACCTTAGCGCGGTCGTAGGGGGTCAGCTTCATCCACGCCGGCATGGCGCGGCCGGCCGCCTCGATCGCTCGTTTGACATCGGCGCGGCTACCGAGCGCCATATCGACGATCACCTCCTCGGTGGCCGGGTTGATGACGCCAACGGTTCGTCCATCTTGAGCGGCGCACCACTGCCCATCGATGTACATCTTCTTGCTGGTGGCCGATGCCGTTGCGGTTGCCATACATCTGCTCCTGTGTGCGTGTCAAAGGATTGTGTGGGTTCATTGTAACGGGATGCACTTGATCGGCGAGGCCACCGCAGGAAGGCTGCTTTCCGGCGGGTCGGTCGATCTCGGCTTTGACATGAAGAAAGGAAGGAGATCGGTGCTTTATGGCCCGATGGGCCTGTGATACCCTTCGTTACTACGATCCGTTGATGGATAGGCGTAGGGTGCGTGCAACGCACCGATGAGCGGACCGGTGCGTTGCTGAATTGTTTCACCCGATCTGGCACAAAACGGCCTCAATCGGAAGCAACCTTCTCCCCCACTTCAAAGGCTAACGTTCCTTGCTCCAGGCCCAGGTTCCTTTCCCGCCTCCGGTGTCTCGCCTCCACCAA
>VGZI01000199.1 GCA_016872605.1 Planctomycetota bacterium | reverse complement strand
GGTTGGGCTTACTGGGTCTGCATTGATACCGTGGCCGTTGCCGCATGACGACGGCGTCGGACCGTTCGGCCGGCTCCTGGACGGCATCTATCCCTGGCCGTTCTGGTTTCCGCTGCCAGCGTGGGCCGGCGCCGGCGGCAACTGGGAAACCGGCCTCGCGACCGGAGTCATCGGGGCACTCGTCGGCACGTTTCTCGTCCGTTCGATCGGCTTCGTCTTCAACGTGGGCCGAGGCAAGGAAGGCATCGGCATGGGGGACGCCGATTTGATGATGATGGTCGGCGCTTTCGTGGGCTGGCAAATCGTCGTCGTCGGTTTTTTTCTCAGCACCATTCCGGGCCTTTTCATTGGTATCATTCAATGGGTCGCCAAGAATGATGGTTCACTGCCCTATGGACCGTCGCTGTCCATCAGCGTCATGGCAACGCTGCTCGCCTGGGCACCGCTCGGCGCTTCGTTGCGGCCAGCATTGTTCAGCACCGCCCTGATTCTCGCCAGCTTGATCGTCGGCGCCTTCATGCTGCTTTTCATGAGCTTCGCCATGCGAATCCTGCGAAGGCCCGAAGACGACGAATCCGATGAGCCCGAGGAACCGCTCCCGTGAAATCGATAGTCATTGTTGATTACGGCATGGCCAATTTGCGCAGCGTGCAAAAGGCATTCGAGAAGGTCGGCGCCGCAGCGATCATCAGCGCCGATCCGAATCGCATCCTCGAGACCGACAAGGTCGTGTTGCCCGGCGTCGGCGCCTTTCGTGATGCCATCGCCCGGCTGCGCGAGGCTAACTTCGTCGACCCGATCAAGGAACATATTCAGCGCGGCAAGCCGTTTCTGGGCATCTGCCTCGGCCTGCAACTGCTCTTTACGACGAGCTATGAAGAAGGTGTCTATACGGGGCTTGATATTTTTCCCGGGGAGATTGTTCGCTTTGAGAACGTGCCTGGATTGAAGGTCCCGCACATGGGCTGGAACGAATTGATGATCCGTCGTCCGGCGCCGATTTTTCACGAATTGCCTCCTTCGCCGTCGGTTTATTTCGTTCACTCGTATTACGTGAAGCCGAAGGACGCCAGCATTATCGCGGCCGAGACGGACTACCCGACGCCGTTCACCTCGGTGATCTGGAAGGACAACGTCGTGGCCACGCAGTTTCATCCGGAAAAAAGCCAGCGCGTCGGCCTGTCGATGCTGCGGCAATTCGCGCGATGGATGTGATTAGCAGAGAAGCCCCGGGGTGAGCGCAGCGAACCCCGGGGATGGCCGGCATGATCCCCGGGGTTCGCTGCGCTCACCCCAGGGCTTCGTGGCATGACATGCAAATCTACCCCGCGATCGATCTGCGTGACGGCAAGTGCGTTCGCCTCAAGCAAGGCGACTACGCCCAGGAAACGGTGTTCGGCGACGATCCGGCCGCGATGGCACAGCGCTGGGTCGATGACGGCGCGACGTATTTACACCTCGTTGACCTCGACGGCGCGAAGGAAGGCCGGCCTGTCAACGGCAAGAGTGTGCGAGCAATCGTGCAAGCCGCGAGCGTGCCCTGCCAGCTCGGCGGCGGATTGCGGGCCGAGGACGACATCAAGCAAGCACTCTCGTGGGGCGTTATTCGCGTGATCGTCGGCACCAAGGCGCTTCAGTCGCCCGAATGGTTCGCCAAAATGGCGGAACGCTTTCCGGGCCGCATTGTTCTCGGCATCGACGCCAAGGCAGGCAAGGTCGCGACCCAGGGCTGGCTCGATGTCTCTGAGATCAGTGCGCTGGACCTGGCTCGCCGCTGCGCCCATCCGCCGCTGTCGGCGATCATCTATACCGACATCAGCCGCGACGGCATGATGCAGGGCGCCAACGTCGCCGCCATGGCTGAGATGGCGTCGGCGGTGCCGATTCCGGTGATCGCGTCCGGCGGTGTGACGACGCTCGACGACGTGAAAGCGTTGGCGACGGCCGGGCTTGCGGGCTGCATCATCGGTCGCGCTCTGTACGAAGGACAATTAAATCTGCGCGAAGTTGTTGCGGCGGTTTCGAGTAAATAAGATGATTCGAAAATACCACGTTTAGCCGCGGTTCGAAGAACCGCGCGGGTCTGAGATACGCGGCTGAACAATGGCTGGCCCTCAGTCGTACTCTCCGGAGCAACTATGGCACATCAAGTGGATGACATTCGCACCGTGGCACTCGTGGGGCATGAAGTCACGGGAAAGACCTCGCTGGCCGATGCCCTGCTCTTCAAGGCGAAGGCCAACGATCGCCGCGGCAGCCCCGATGACGGATCGAGCATCTCTGATTTCGACGAGGAGGAAAAGAAACACAAATACTCGATCGACTCGGCCGTGCTGCATCTGGATTATCAAGGCAAGCGCGTCTACCTGATCGACACTCCCGGAAAACCCGACTTCGTCGGCCAGGCGCTGGGCGGACTCAACGCAGTCGATACCGCGATCATCGTGATCGGCGCGACCGCCGGCATTCAGGTCAACACCCGCCGCATGTTTAACGAATCGGGCAAACGCGGCCTGGCGCGAATGATCGTCATCAACAAGCTCGACGCCGAGAACATTCACTTCGATCAACTGCTGAGCAACATTCGCGAGACGTTCGGCAAGGCTTGCGTACTCTTCAACGCCCCGCTTAACGTCGGCCCGGGATTTTCCGGGGTTGTCAGCGTGCTCAGTCCTCCCGCCTCGCCGCCCGCCGGCTGCACCATTGATCTTGCAGCCCAACGGTCGCAGCTCATCGATAGCATCGTCGAGATCGACGAAGCGCTCATGGGCAAATACCTCGATCAAGGCGACCTCTCTGCGGACGAACTTGCCGCCGCCCTGCCAGCGGCCCTGGCGGCGGGAAGCGTCATCCCTATTCTCTGCACGGCGTCCAAGAAAGACAAAGACCTGGGCCTGCAGGAGTTGCTCGACGCGATCGTCAAATTCACACCGTCGCCCAAGACCGCCGCGAAGCGGAAAGGGACGAAGGCCGGCGCCGAAGTCGTGATTGAACCGAGCGAGACCGGCGAGTTTGTCGGCCGCGTGTTTAAGACGATCTCCGACAAGTTTGTGGGCACGCTTAGTTATTTCCGCGTTCTCTCCGGCAAGATCACGCCGGAACAGCCGTTGATCAGTTTGCGCACAGGCCGAGGCGGGCGGTCCAGCGGTCTCCTGTTGCCGCAGGGTAAGACCACCAAGCCGATTCCCGAGGCGATTCCTGGCGACATCATCGCCGTTGCCAAAGTCGAGGATCTTCATATCGGCGACACGGTCGCGCTCAATGCAAACGCTCCGAAGCTTCCGCTCCCCATTTATCCGTCGCCGATGTACGGTCTCGCCGTCGAGCCGAAAGCGCGCGGCGATGAGCAAAAAATCTCCGGCAGCTTGAACAAGATCGCCGACGAAGATCCGACCTTCAAAGTGACGCGCGACACGCAGACGAAAGAACTCGTTATCACGGGCACCAGCCAGATTCACCTCGACATCGTGCAAAAGCGTCTCAAGGCGCGCTACGACCTGGAGATCATCACGCATGAGCCGAAGATTGCCTACCGCGAAACCTTGACCTCGACCGCCGACTCCGAGTATCAGCACAAAAAGCAATCGGGCGGTCGCGGACAGTACGGCAAGGTGCATTTCCGCGTCTACCCGCTCAAGGACCTTGGCATTAAAACGGAAGCCGACTTGCTCGAAAAATTCGCTAACAAGTCTCGCTTTGAGAAAATGCGCTCGGCTCATTACGATCCTGAGTACAACTTTGCCTTCATCGACCACATCGTCGGCGGCTCGGTGCCCAACAACTTCATCCCGGCCGTCGAGAAGGGCTGCAAGGAAGTGCTCGACCAAGGCGCATTGGCCGGCTATCGCATGCAAGATGTCGCCGTCGAACTCTACTTCGGCAAGTATCACGACGTGGACAGTTCGGAAGCCGCATTCAAGACGGCCGCCCGCATGTGCTTCAAGAAGGCGTTCCGCGAAGCCCGGCCGGTTCTCCTTGAGCCGATCGTCCACGTCGAGGTGACGCTACCGTCGAAATACACCGGCGACATCTTGAAGGACCTCAACGGAAAACGAGCACGGGTCGAGGACCAAGACAGCCTGCCCGGCGATCTGGCGGTCATCAAAGCGATCGCGCCCTTGGCGGAAATGATGCGCTACGCCGCCCAACTCGGCAGCATCACGCAGGGCCAGGGAAGCTACACCATGGAGTTCAGCCACTACGACATCGTGCCTGGTAATGTCCAACAGCAAATCGTCAGCAAGGCGACGCTGGCGAAGGACGAAGAAGAGTAAGCGCGGGAGAAGCCCAGGGGTGAGCGCGGCTCACCCCTGGGCTTGTTCCACCCAGGCGAAAATCGTCTCCGCGACCTGCTGCGGCGATTGGCTGGACGTGTCAATTGCGAAGTCGGCGCATTCTTCGTAGAGTGGGGCACGCAACGCCAATAGTTCCTGAATCTCAGCGAGACCGCCCTGCGCCAGATTCGGACGTTTCTCGGCGCTGGACAGGTCCTTCTGGACGCGTTCCCAGAGCACGTCGGCCGGGGCTTGCAGCCAGACGACGAAGCCGCGTTTGAGCAGTGCGCGGTTCTCGTCACGCAGGATGACGCCGCCGCCTGTGGCGATGACATGTTCGTCGTAGTCGCTCAGTTCTTGCAAGAGCTTCGATTCCTTGTCGCGAAAACCCTTTTCGACTTCCTCGTCGAAGATTTGGCGAATTGTCTTGCCGTGCCGCGCTTGCAGGAACTCGTCGGCGTCGATCCACGACCAGCCGAGGCGATCGGCGAGAATCCGAGCGACAGTGCTCTTGCCCGTGCCGCGGTAGCCGATCAGGTAGATGATCGGGCTGGGCTTGGTTGGCACCGGCGGCGGAGCGGATTCGGCGATGTTCGTCGGCATCTTTGGCCGTTCCAGCGTGGCGGGCCGCAACGTCGATGGCTTGGCTTCCTCATGCACCGTGCGGACCGGCGAGAGCGCTTGCCGAACGACGCTCGTCATCAACTCAAGGGGCGCAGGCTGCCCCGTGAACAGCTCGAACTGCAGCGCCGCTTGCCGCACGAACATGTCGACACCGGTGAGGACCTGGCAGCCTCGCGCTTGCGCTTCGCGAATCAGCTTCGTTGTCTCCGGCGTGTAAATCGTGTCGAACACGAACAGACCGGCCTTGAGGAAGCTGTGGTGGATCGGCGATTCGTCGATGTTGGGATGCATACCGACAGAGGTGCAGTTGATGACCGTGTCGCAATCGACATTGTGCCGGGCGGTCCAATCGACGAACCGGCAGCCGACCTCCGTCGCCAGCTTCTCGCCGCGCTCGGCGGTACGATTCGTCAGCGTAATCGGGAGATTCAACTTCTTGAGCGCAAATGCAATCGCCCGCGCGACGCCGCCGGCGCCGACGATCAGCACGTTGCGTGATGCCAGCGGGACGGGCTTGCCATCGGGCCCGGCAGGCAGATGCGCTTGCAACGAATCGAGTGCGGCCTGAGCATCCGTGTTGACCGCGCGGTAGTCGGTTTCCGTCGCGATGAGCGTGTTGGCCGCACCCATTGCCGTCACCGACTCGTCCTTGTCCTGAGCAAGCTTGGCGGCCGCCTCCTTGTGAGGCAGCGTCACGCTGTAGCCCGACACGGGGATATTGCGCAAGCTCGTCAAGAACTGCTGCAACTCGCCGCGCGGCACGCGGAACGGCAGATACACTGCATTGATTCCCCGCTCCGCGAAGGCGGCGTTGTGGATCAGCGGGCTGTGGCTGTGGCTTACCGGATCACCGATGACACCGAATACCTTCGTCTCGGCATTGATGCTCTCGACGCGGTAGATTCTCTGAAGCTCTTGAAACGACAACATCCCAGGCGCGATCTGGCGTTCCTTGTTGAATGCGGCATAGGTGTATGGCATTCCGAGCAGCAGCCCGAGTACGCGGCTGCACGTGCCCAGGTCACCCATGCAAAACGCCACCGTCGGCTTCGCAGGGCTTTTCAATAAAGCAAGCAATCGCAGATTGTCGCTCGACTGCTGTGCCGTCACGACGATCTTGACGATGTCGGCGTCCTCGGCACACATCTGGGCGTGGATCTCTTCGAGGTTCTCCGGCACGCCCTCGAGGTTGTGGTAGCTCACGATCCGGCGGACCTTTCCAAAACGTGGAATCTTCTTGATGATGTCATGCTCAAGGTCGATGAAGTCGAACCCAGCGACGACGGCCTGGCGAACGAGCATGAAACGCTGCTCTTCCGTGCCGGCGAAGCGTCCGCCGTCTGAGGGTCGCCGCAGCGTAGCGATCATCGGGCAGGGGCGGTTCGTCAGGAGCCGCTTAAAATCGGGCTGCTTGGCGAGGAAATCGAGCCGCAGTTCGATGAGCTTGGCGCCCTGCTTGGCTGCCTCCTGGATTTCGGCCTGCATCATGCGATGGCGCGTGCGTCCGATGACGGCGCAGACCGCGGGAGATTGGATGTCGAGCATAGGCTATTTCCTTTTGCCGCTTGCAGCTTCGCGCTTGCGTCACGCGGCCAGAATATTCCGCCCCCGTCCCGTGAGCGCGAAGCCGCAAGCGGCGTCATTTTCCATCCGCGCGGTTCTGCAACAACTCATCGGACGTCGTGTACGAAATCGTGGCGATATCGACCGCAATGAGCGCCGCTGCGACGACGAAGCCGATGACCACGCCGACGCCGACGGAAAGTCCAATGGCATCCGGATTGCCAAGCCGAATCATGAACGCAGCTAACATCGCCGACGACGCACCGCCCGCACAACTGATCAATGCCTGCAGAATGAAGTGGATGCTCAGCAAGCTCACACGCTGCACGCGCCCGACCGGCAGCCCGAGCAACGCGTTCATCTTGGCGACTTCGTAGATCAGGCCGACGCGCGTTCGCGTCAATAGAAACGCCACGAACAACGCCAGCACCGTCAGTGCCCCGAACGCGATCGGCAAACACCAGCGCTGAATCTCGGCGATAGGAATGATCAGGTCGCCCGCGGGACTGGCGTGAAAGATCGCCCCCGATGCCGTCAACAAGAGCGACGCTACCGCCAGGTAAATGCCGACGGCGCGATTGCGATCGGTGACGAGCTGGTGAATCGTTCGGCTCACGTGCAGATAGCGCATGCCCGGCGTGATCTCGGAATGGTGCTCCGAATCGAAACCGGCCGCTTTCTCCTCGCCGATCATCTCGATGGCGTCGACGACCTTCTCGGAGAAGCCTTCGCCCCCCTTCGCATCGAGCGCGTCCAGCGTTCCCTTGTCCGCGTCGGGAAGTTCGGCATTGATGGCCTGAATTTCTTTCGGCGGCTCATTGGCGGTAGACATAGCGGTGATTCTTGACCGTTGGGTGTAGATCAGGCTTTCCAGCCTGACGTTCGCGCCGGCTTCGTCAGGCTGGAAAGCCTGACCTACGTCCCGTTTTCATGTTGCCATCCGCGGCGAAACCGGCAAACTATCACCATTCTACATCCAATGCCTCAGGAAGCCACGCGGAGAACGTCATGACCACCACCTACATCACATTGATTCTGTGCCTCGCCCTGCTCGCGGGCAACTTTGCGCGTGCCCACGCCGGCGAGCCGAAGACCGGTTTCATCAACAAGGTCCACAAGAGCAAGGACGGCGATTCCAAGTACGTCGTCTTCGTGCCACACAGCTACAACGGCGACAAGGAGTTGCCGCTCATCCTCTTCTTGCACGGCGCCGGCGAACGCGGCGATGACGGACAGCTTCCCGTCAAGCAAGGCATCGCCAACGGCGGCATCAAGTTCAAGAGCAACGAGAAGACGTTCCCGTTCATCACCGTGTTTCCGCAATGCCGGGTGAAGGGCCACTGGAAAGCCGGCGGCGCCGACGCCAACCGGGCCTTGGCGATCCTCGAAGAAGTGCAGAAGAACTACAGGGTCGACTCGAAGCGCCTGTACCTCACCGGCCTGTCGATGGGAGGCATCGGCACGTGGAGCTTGGCCGCCGCCCATCCCGACAAATGGGCCGCCATCGCGCCGGTCTGCGGCAGCGCCGATCTCAGCACGGCCGAGAAAATCAAACACATCCCCACGTGGGCCTTCTGCGGCGATCAAGACAAGCCGTTCATCGAACCCAATCGAGCGATGTTCAAAGCCCTCAAAGCCGCCGGCGGCAACCCGCGCTACACGGAACTGCCCCACGTAGGCCACAATTCCTGGGACCCCGCCTACGTCACGCCGGAATTGTACTCGTGGTTTCTGAAGCACTCGACCAAATGAGCCGCCGTCTGTTATCAACCGTCAGCTCTCAGCCAGACCATCAAAGCATGGCCTTCACTGGCTGACGGTTGATAGCTGACAGTAGCCGGGGGGCAGGAAGTCATCAGCGTCCAGGTTCTCAGGTGAGATGAGGAGGTGGAATTCGCGAAATTCCCCGTCTTTTTGGGCCTTTTTCCACCCACTCACTCATTTGCACGCTGCACAGGCTGCGCGTTCTCGGAGTTGATGCTCAATCTGCATGGAGCCTGGCGTACCACCTGGGGGAGCCTCCAGGTTTTTGGACAGACCTTGGTTTTCATGCGGCCCGGAGGGCCAAAAAAGCGTGCGGACCACTCTTGCCTATGCTCTCCGAGGCGGTAGCGGGGACCGGCGTTCCACGCAGAACGGCCCCTGAGTTCGGCAAAATTTTTTTCACAACTGACTTTGTGCTTCGAGCGTCGTCGGGTCATACTGACGGGCCACGTTGCCGTGGCCTGGGTCGGTAATCCGACCCAGGCGAACGCGCAGGCACCGTGTTCCGTCGCAAGAAAAACTTGCTCCCGCTGAGCGCAGTCCATCGAATACAGTCACCGAATGAGCGCCACGCCGCGAATCGTTCGTCGCGGCCTGCCTACAGATCACGGCCACGGCAACGCGGCCTGTCCGGGAGGACGCGATGACAGTGAAACGCGATAGCCGGGAACCTACGCCCGAGGCTCAACTCCGGTCCTACATCGACAGGCTTGAACCGAAGATTCAGAAGCTCACGCGATCGGTGCGGGCCGCTTTACGTAAGCGATTCCCGACGGCCAATGAGTTGGTGTACGACTACAAAACCTTCGTCGTCATTAGCTATTCGCCGACGGACAAAGGGATCGATGGCATCGTGACGATCAAAGCAGATGCCACAGGGGTATTTCTGTACTTCAGTCAGGGGCCGCAGTTGCCCGACCCGAAGCGGATGTTGCGGGGGTCGGGAAAGCAGGTGCGTTTCATCCAGGTGGAAGCGGCCGGCGAGTTGGCACAACCGGACGTGGCAGCGCTGATCGCCGCAACGCTTGAGCAAGCGCGGATACCGTTTCCCGCCGAGGGAAAGGGCAGTCTCATCATCAAGTCGCCTGCCGCGAAAAAGCGGCCGCGCCGGAAGCCGACGAAGTGACGGAGAGGCCCCGCAGAAGCGCGCCCCCCCTCACCCCTTGCTCTCTCCCCGCGCCGATGACGTCGGTGCAAGCTAAACGTCGAACCGGCGCGGGGAGAGGGGAGGCGTACGAACCCCGGCTACGGTAAGGTAGCCCCTAGTCCGCGTTTGTGGCGAAATCAACGGAGCATCGAGCAACCCGCTCATTTGATTATTTCACACTTCACCATATGTATCCAGTTTTTCTCGGCGCTGACGACTCGGCCCTTTATTAGGACTTCTACACCCATTTTGAGTTGTTGCGCAATTTTCTCAAGCTCCATTGGAGTCTTGGTCGTGAACCTGCACGATATCATCCAATCCCCCTCTCCCATCGGATATGCATAAATGTTGTGAGAATCTACACGAAACCCAAGATCCTTACGCTGAACAAAGTCGACCTTGAACGCCAGTTGAACTAACGTTGCGTCGCAGTACCGGCTGGGGTCTTTGCAGAGTTCCTTGATCGTAATATTAAGTGGTTTTTCGGCAGCCACTGCCACGACTTCGCACATCCTTAGATGCCCTGAGCTACTCACAAACCCACGCAGGGTTACGGTTTCTCCGTTTACAAAGATCCTGTTATCAGCCTTGTCCAAATCACAAACCAGACTTTCGGCCTTGTTCGAGGTTTCGCCGAGAGACATTTGCGGCTGTTTCGCCTCAGTCGAATCTGGAAGTTTGCTCCGTTCGGGTTAGTCTAACCTGAACGGAGCAAACTTCCAGATTCGACTGAGGCGAAACAATGTGGGCCACTACCGAGTATCCCGTTCGCGTCGGGAGGATCATCCTCTTTTTCAGTCCTGAACGTTCTGACGGCAGTCGATTCTCCGCTGTCGGCCAGATAACCGCCTTGCCACGCAAGAAGTAAGAGAATCACGCTGACGACCAGCCCACCTGCTAAAAGCCCGACTGGCCGAATACCGACGATGTTCGTTGTTGGCGAGGGTTCCGGGGATGGAATTGGCGAATCTGCCAGGCTGTTTGATTGCTGGTCTGTCGTTGCAGATGCAGACGCGGGAACGCTCATGCCAGCACCACACTTTTTGCATTTGATCGTCAAACCCGCGTACTTGTCTTTGACGGTGTAGCTGGTAGCGCATTTCGGACAGGTGATGTTGATCATGGCAAGTTTCCTCAGCTAATGGGGCATTAAAGATCAAATCAACTCCCGGATCGTCTGCACGCCGAAACCGACCGGCGGAATCGAATAGGCTTCACAGCGGAAGCACGCGAACGCGGCTTCGGTTGGCCTCAACAACAACCAGAGCACCCTTGGCCAACTCCGCTTCGTATTGGTGCAATGCGGCCAAGACCGCAGCACCCACCTGCTCCGGCAATATTCGCTGACCTCGAAGTTGCACCACGCTCGGCCCCGTTGCACTCGTGAGTGCCAGCGCGGCGCCGAAATCGAGATCATGCGTGAAAACTACATGCCCGTTGGGCTGCGCCCAGGCCATGATCGCGGCATCTTCGGCACGCGGGTCACCGATGGTGGACCAATGCACGGCTTGCCAGCCATTGGCATTGAGAAACGCCACCCACTCCATAGATAGATTCATGTCGAGCACGACCTTGAGGCTCATGGCGTGACCAACGCTTCTTCGCGTTCCTCCAGGCGCCAGGCCGCGTAAGCCAGGGCGGCATCAATGTCCTCTGGCTCCAGGTACGGATAGGCCTGCAAGATGCGCTCCCGCGTGGCGCCTGTCGCCAGCAGCCCCACGATCGTGCCGACCGTTACGCGCAAACCCCGTATGCACGGTTTGCCGCCCATCACAGCGGGATTGTGAGTTATCCGATCAAATTGCATGACAATCTCCGATTTCATGCTCGCCGAAAGCGAGCGGTTAAAAGTTAGAACAACTCCCGTATCGCCTGCACGCCGAAATCGACGAGGGGGATCGGGCGGTTCTGTGGCCCCGGCAGTTCGCGATGCGG
>VGZI01000198.1 GCA_016872605.1 Planctomycetota bacterium | reverse complement strand
AGATTTTTTTAGCAACGACATGGTTTCTTGAGGACGGATTCCGATTCAAACAGGCGATCCGAACTCCCATTCCTAAAGGTGCCTCATATTACCGAATCCAATTTGGTAGCACGGAGTTGATTTCGGACATCATGAGGCTTCCACGATGAGCGAAAAGGAGCGGATAACGCGTCCGGTCCTGTGCAATAAGTCTATCGCAGGCAAAAACGCGTTGGGGGAAGATGCTACGGAAACGAGTTCGCGGCACTATTGTCGCGTTGATGGCCGAGACATTCTCAATTGCCGGTGGAGGAAAAGGCGGCAGGACCCTTTTTAGGTAGTGATACGTATACGATATTTTTCTTAAAACGGGTCCTGACACCTTTTTCCGAGCTCTAACTAATTGAGTATTTCCTGAGTTGCTGGGAGGAACCACAGAGTGATTCCATTAACCACAATCACGGTCGTCTTGTTTTCGTCGGTTGTGTCACCTTCGGGGGGAATAGTCGTGGCGCCATCTCCGGCACTCCGCGCGCTAGTCTCTGCTGCATTCCCATTGGGAATAGACAAAGCCAAGGTGCAGACCGTACTCGGACCTCCATCTGGCCGTGGTGGTTATTTGGAATCCGGTGATTTGAAAACGCGACTAGATTACCACCCAATATTGACCTCATTCGTGTTCGACTCAAACGGCAAGTTGGAAGATATCGCCTTTTTTGAGGTGCGCCGTCGTCCTGTGCAATAAGTCTGTCGCAGGCAAAAACGCGTTGGGGAAAGACGTTGCGGTCACGAGTTCGCGGCACTGTGGTCGCTTTGATGGCCGAGAGATTTGGCAGGACGGAGGCGGCGCTCGTGGCTGAGCAACTCCAGTTCATCACGGCCCGTGCATAGCAATTCTGTGCTTCATGGTGTATATTTGTTGAAGGAACGAGGGAGCAAAGGGGCGCTCCCTTTTTTTGTTGGCGGATCAACCGTCGCCGGCGCATCCGGCGAGCGGGCGAAGGCATCATGGGCGTCGTATTCAGACATGCGGGATTGGGCGGAGCGGTCGGCCTATTGCTGGCGGGCGTGGCCTGGTTGACGTGGTGGCTCGGCTCGCTGGCGCTGGGGGGGTCGCCGGGCGAACCGTTGCCGACGCTCGGCCTGGCGCTGGGTCTCGGCTTCGTCGCGGCGGCCGTCGGGGCGGGGCTCTCCGCGTTTTTCAACAATCCAGAGAGTTTAGCGCCGCCGGCAGAACCATCGCCAACGCCGAAGCCGCCATCGGCAGCACCGCCTTCGAGACGGCGCAAGCGTCGCCGGCATCCGCTCGATCGCCAAGCCCCGTGGGCGCGCGTGGATTTGACGTTGATCTGGCAGGCGCTATCGCGTCGACTCTGCCGACTATTGCAGCGCGAGAACGTTCGGCTATTGGGTCAGTCATTGCGCGACCGCGTCGTAGCAGACGATTGGCCCGCCGTTGAGAGGGCCTTTGGGCAAGCTCAGGCGACTGGTAAGGCCCAACAGGTCGTGTGCCGGCTTCACGTCACCGAGGAAAACGCGCCGCTCGGCAACGGCAAGGCGAAGCCGATGCGATCCGATACCGATGTTTTGCCGGCGCTGTCGCTTGACACCGTCATTCATGTGCGTCTGACCATCTGGGCCCGGCGTGACAAGGCAGGCCAGCCACGCTATTTCGACTGCCGATTCATCGACCTGACGCCGGTCATCGCACCGATCGAACGCCGGCTGCGGCGCGAACAGAAGATACTGGCGAATCTTCGTCGCCACATGCAGCGAGTCAACGAGGACCTGGGCCGACTGAAGCTCAGCTATCGTGAGCTTTATCAGCATGCGCCGGTCATGTACTTCAGCATGGACAAGCATGGCAAGCTCGCCACGTTCAATGACACGTTGCTGCAAACACTTGGCTATGAACGCAGCGAATTGCAGGATCGCGATTACACGTTCCTGTTGGCGCCGGAGACGTTGCGGAGTTATCAAACGATCGCCCAGGCCATGCCGTCGGAGGAAGGCGAGCTGGAAACGAAGTGGCGCAAAAAAGACGGCACGATCATCGATGTCTGGGTCCATTCCATTCCCGTTTGCGACGAAGCCGGCGCCTTCGTGCGCTACCGCAGCGCGGCACTCGACCTCACCGAAAAAATCCGCCTGGCCAACGAGCTGCGTTCGCGCGGTGATGAGTTGGAACGCACCAACGAACGGCTGCGCACCATCAATAGCGAGCTGGAGGCGTTCACGCACGTGGTGTCGCACGACTTGAAGGAGCCGCTGCGCACCCTGCAAGCCTTCAGCCAGCTTCTGGTCGAAGAACATGGGCGACAGCTCGGACCCGACGGATTTCAGTACATCAATTACCTGATCGGCGCCAGTCGCCGGCTTACGCGGATGATCGAGGAACTGCTCAACCTCAGCCAGGCGGGGCGAATCACGCAGGCGCCCAAAGCGTTCAACTTTATTGAGATCGTGGCGACGGCGCGGCAAGACCTGGTGGATCTCATTCAGCGCAAAGGGGCCGATGTCCTGACCGAGGGCTCGCTCCCCGATGTCGTCGGCGATCCGGTGCGGCTGACGCAACTCGTGACGAACCTGGTCGCCAACGGCCTTAAGTATAACGTCAATAGCCACCCGGTCATCACCATCGGCGCCAAGCCTTGCCCCGATCAACCCGATCGCGTCACGCTCTGGATTCGCGATAACGGCATCGGCATCGACCCGGCGTTTCATCAGCAAGTCTTCGGCATCTTTCGACGCCTGCACACCGCGGACGAATTTGAAGGGACGGGCGCCGGCTTGGCGATTTGCAAAAAGATTGTCGAAGGGCACGGCGGTCAAATCTGGGTCGAGTCGGAGCTCGGCCAAGGGGCGACGTTTTTCTTCACGCTGCCCCGCCCGTCGGCGCGGACGGCGGCCATGAAAACGGGCACGGCTTCGAAGACGCCGGGCCCGACGCCGCCATCCTCTCGGCAACGCAAGACCGTCATTCAGGTCGAAAGTCACGCGGCGCCTCGCATTGTCCTCGTCGAGGATCAGGAGGATGTCGGCCTAATCATTCAAAAGCTGGGCAAACGCGACGGCCTCGCGGTAACCTGGTTCGCGACCGCGGAGGAAGCATGGACGTACCTGTGCCAGCACGGTGCGGACCTTCTGCTTCTGGATGTCAATCTCCCCGGCATCAACGGCGTCGAACTGTGCCGCTGCATTCGCACGCTCAAGCACCACCAAGACACGCCGGTCGCCATGTTCACGCCGACGAATGAAGCGGATCGGCTCGAAGAACTCCGAGCGGCGGGCGCGGACTTTTTTCTCACGAAGGATCTTCTGTGCCAGCCGAGCCAATGGCAGCGCCGCATCCAGGAACTTCTCGAAGAAATCCGCGAGACCGCAGCACATTGAAAACCACGTCGATCCTCGTATCCTTGTTTAGCGCCCACTTTACGCCTGGCGCATGAAGGATGCAAATCCAGAAATCGCAGGATTGCCGAATGACGTACGAACAGGCCATGACGTTCTGGTTTGGCCGAGTCAATTACGAGCAGAAACCGCCGCAAGCCGGCGATTTCAAGCTTGGCCGCATGAGGCTTTTGCTCGAGCGTCTCGACAACCCGCACGAGAGATTGCGCATCATTCACATTGCCGGGAGCAAGGGCAAGGGCTCGACATCGGCGATGCTGGCGTCGATTCTGCATTGCGAAGGCTATCGCGTCGGGCTGTTCACGTCGCCGCACCTGGTGGCCGTCGAGGAGCGGATCCAGGTCGATCGGCAACCGATCGCGCACGACGAATTGGCGGCGCTCATGACCGACATTCGCGATGCGGTTCCCGATCTTGCGGCCGATTTGACCTTCTTCGAGATCGGCACCGCATTGGGCTTTCTTCATTTCGTTCGCCGGCGTGTCGATTTTGCCGTCGTCGAAGTCGGCCTGGGCGGACGCTTCGATTCGACGAATGTCTGTCAGCCGCTCTTGGCAATCATCACGAGTATCAGCCTCGATCACACGCAAGTCTTGGGGGACACGCTGGCGAAAATTGCGTTCGAGAAGGCGGGAATCGTGAAGCCCGGACGGCCGACGGTGAGCGGCGTGATCGACTCGGAGCCTCGCGATGTCATTCGCGCCGTATGCGCTGAGCGTCAGTCCGCGTTGCGTGAACTGTGTGTGGATTTCGACTACGAACATGAGCCGGCGCTGATCGACGGCGCCCGCGAGCAGGTGTCGTCGGTGACCGTGAAAACCCATCGCCGCGAATGGCAGAACCTGACGCTGGGGTTAATCGGCGAACATCAGGCTCGCAACGCTGCCGTGGCGGTGGCCGCTACCGAAGAGTTGAAGGCGCAAGGCGTGCCGATCCACGATGGCGCGGTCGTGAATGGCTTGGCCCACGTCGTCTGGCCGGCCCGGCTGGAGATCGTGTCGCGCCGTCCTCTGGTTCTGCTCGACTGCGCTCACAACGTCGCCTCGGCACGCGCGCTCGTGCAAACGCTTGAGGCATCGTTTCCGGTTCGTGGCCGACGTACCTTGATCTTCGGTGGTAACCGCGACAAAGACCTCACCGGCATGCTCGACATTCTGGCGCCGAAATTCGATCGCGTGCTGCTGACCAGCTTTCACGGCAGCACTCGATGCACGCCCGCCGAGCAACTGATGGAATTGCTGTCGCCGGAAGCGCAAACACGCTGTCGCACGTTTTCAGATCCGATTGCCGCGTGGAATCACGCTCGCGCAGGGGCGAAGGTGGATGATTTGATCTGCATCACTGGTTCGGTGTTCCTGGCGGGGGAACTGCGGCCGATCGTGGCCGTTTAGTTCTACAGCGCTATCTTCTCCCCTCTCCCTCCGGGAGAGGGGTCGGGGGTGAGGGAAAAATCTCAACTGCGAACGTACGACTCAACCCCTCACCCCCGGCCCCTCTCCCGGAAGGAGAGGGGTGAAAATGCCAGGAGTTCAACAAGTTACGACGATGACTGCTGGTGAAGTAGCGCTGGAGTATTGGCCGCTCGCCTCTGGCGAGGGCGGACTTCGCGCTCGCCAAAGGCGAGCGGCAAAGCGACGCATGAATTTCGTTTGGCGTTCGCGTCACAATGCGATATGGTATCACCCATCTTCACCATTCTTTCCAGGAGATCGCATCCATGGTCGGTACTTCGCGGATTCTCTTTGTCAGCGTCGTGATGGTGTCGCTGTCGGCGGCGTCGACGGCGCATGGATTCAATGGACGCTTTGGGTTTTGGCGCCCGTTCGGCGGGACCTCCTATTACTACACCATGCCGGCCTATTACTCCTGCGTGCCGACGGGTCCGGCGGTGATGCCCGTGCCGGATGCGAAACCGGCGCTGCGATACGCCAACCCGGTGGCCGCCCCGCCGTCGTCAACTGCCGAACCGCCCCTGCACAACAAGGGAACCGGGCCGATGAAGCCGGTGAGCGATACGCGCATGCCGGTGATCGTAGCATCGCATGCGTTGCCGTCGACGCATGTTGCCGAGAAGCCCGCGATTCCGACGGAGCGCTGCAAAGTCGGCTTCTGGAACCTCACTGGGCGTGATGTCACATTGACGATCGAGGGCAAGCGCATTGCGCTGACGAAAGATCGCGCCGTAAATCTCGATCTCACGCGCCAATTCAGATGGCAGATCGATGGGCGAGCCCTCATCGTCGAACGTGTGGCGGACGGATTGGCGACGCACGAAATCGTCATTCGCGAATGAGCGCGAATCGAAACGCGGCGAGCGCGGTTCAGACGGTCCACTCCCAGTCGCGCATCTTGGCCAACATTCCGGTGTGCGTCAGGTTGAAATGCAGCGGGGTGATCGTGATGTAGCCTTCGCACAGGGCGGTCTCGTCGGTGTCGGGATGCGGATCGAGGCAGCCAAAATCGGGGCCGCTCCAGAAATACAATCGCCCGCGCGGATCGATTCGACGATCGTACTTCTCCTGATACGGCGCAATGTTCTGCGGCACCACACGAATGCCTTTGATCGGCGTCTTGTCAAAGTTCGGAATGTTGACGTTGAACAGACTGCCGCGTGCCAGCGGATGCCGAATGAGTTGCTCCACGACGCGGCGAGCATGTTCGGCAGCGAGCGGGAAATTGGGCGGTTTCGGCTTGTTGGTCACGAGCGAAACGGCGATGCTGGTGCACTGAAAGAACGAGCCTTCGACTGCCGCCGCCACCGTGCCGGAGTAGAGCACATTGATGCCCGCGTTCGACCCCGCGTTGAGACCGCTCACAATCAGATCCGGCGGCTCCTTCAAGAGCTCTAGTAGCGCCAGTTTGACACAATCCGCCGGTCGCCCTTCGACGGCGTACCCCATCGCCTGTTGATTCTCGTCAAGCACTTCTTGCGTGATGAGGGGCGTCAGCAGGGTGATGGAGTGGCCAACGGCGCTTTGCTCCCCCGCGGGCGCGACTACGGTCACCTCGCCGAGCGTTTGCAATTCCTTCCGCATCGCGCGTAGACCCGGTGCATACACGCCGTCATCATTGGTGAGCAGGATTCGCATTGTATCATTTTCAAAAAAAATCAGCGGAAGCCCAGGGGTAAGCGCAGCGAACCCCTGGGATAATGAAGACGCCAACCCAGGGGTTGCGGCGCTCACCCCTGGGCTTCGCCGTATTTCTTCTTGCGCAGCAGGTTATGATAGTGTTGCGCAAACCGATGCGCCTCGTCACGCACATACTGCAGCAACCGCAGCGCCGCGGAATGTCGGCTCAGGCGAATCGGCTCCGCGTCGCCTGGCCGATAGATTTCTTCCTCCTGCTTGGCGAGCGAGATCAGGCAGGGCGGCACTTTGCCGAGCATGCGAAAGACTTCCAGTGCCGCGTTCAGCTGCCCCTTGCCGCCGTCGATCAGCAAGATATCGGGAAAAACCTGCTCCTCCTCGCCGGGCGATAGCGCATTGCGAAATCGTCGAGCGATCACTTCGCGAATCGACGCGAAGTCGTCGATCCCTTCCACCGATTTGATCTTGTACCGCCGATAGTTCGGCTTGAATGGTAATCCATCGATGAACGACACCAGCGACGCCACTGTATCCTGCCCATCCAGATGCGCGATGTCAATCCCCTCGATCGTTCGCGGCGTCTGGGCCAGGCCAAGGACTTTGCGCAAGCCGACCGAGCCCTTGCGCGGCTCGATATGAAACACCTCCGGCTGCACGTCTTTGTCGACGTCGCCGCGCAATCCGAGGCTGCGAAGCGCGGCGATCTCGTCGCGCAACCGGGCCGCCTTCTCGAAGTCGAGCTTGGCCGACGCGTCCTGCATCGCCTGTTCGAGCTCGTTGAGCAACGCCTCCTTATTTCCTTCGAGCACCATACACAATCGGCGAATCTGCCGGCGATACTCCTTGCGCGTCACACGGAAGTTGCACGGGGCCGTGCATTGGCGAATGCTATGCAGGATGCACGGACGAAACCAGCGCCATTGCTCGTTCGTTGACTTGATGTCGAGACCGCAGGTGCGAAACTGGAAGATGCGCTGCAAGACCTGAATCGCCGCCCGCAGGCTCTTGGCACTGGTGAACGGTCCGTAAAGCCTCACGCCCCGGCTTCGCGGGTTGCGCGTGAACTCGACGCGCGGAAACTCTTCACGCATGCGAATCTGCAAATACGGGAACGTCTTGTTGTCCTTGAGATCGACATTGAAGCGAGGCTGAATGTCCTTGACGAGCCTCGCCTCCATCAAGAGGGCATCGACCTCGGAATCGGCGGGAACGAAATCGATGTCGGCGATTGCCTTAACGAGATCGGCGGTGCGCGGGTCGTCCGCCGCCGCCTTGGTGAAATAATGCGACGCCCGGTTGCGCAGGTTCTTCGCCTTGCCGACGTAGATGACCCGCCCTTCGGCGTCCTTCATCAGATAGACGCCCGGCGTCGGCGGAAACTGCTTGACTTTCTCGGCCGGCGGCAGTCGCTCCGGATTCGCAGCATTCTCGGACAAGGCGAGTCTCCTTGAATCGCGAACGTCAGGGATGAACTCAGAACGGCCACCACCATGCCGGCGGCGTGCGAATCACGACTTCCTTCGTGTCGCCGTAGATGAAGCTCTGCAGCCCATTGTTCGTAAGCGCACGCAAGCCGAGCGTAGGCAGCCGCGGCCAGTTTCCATCGTAGACGGCGATCCCATCATCGATAGCCAAGTTGAACGGCTCCGCGTCCGCGTGCAACCAAAGCCCCGCATCGTGTAGCGGAACGAGAACGCCTCGTTCGCGCATGTGTTTTTTCTCAACAAGACCTGACACTTGGATACCTGCCCAGCGCAGAAGGTGATCCTTTGTGATTGCGAAGTTGTGATTGTTGCCTGTATCGAGTATCGCCGGGAGCTTTGGCGCCTGCGGGTCCCAATGCTTGAAAAAATCAGGAACAACGCTTACCCAGACGATCATTTGATAGGCCCGGACCTCAATGATCTCGTCTCGGACTGGGATGGTCGATTTCTGATCTGAGTACGAGAAATGAAGTTTCACGGCGTCGGCTTGGCGTGGTTAGTGAAGGTCAAGTCCCACCCACTCATCGGGATCTTGAGGCGCAATAATTCCAATGTAGCATTCCGCGCTGCGAAGGCCGCGCGCGGCACACTTGCGTGCAAGCTCGTGTCCAGTTCGGGAAATGCCGATCCGCTCGTTGCCGCAGTATGCGACCCACCAGCCGCCATACGCCGGGTTGGCCAGCAACTCCGGCAACTCGCGCATGTACGCCTGCATTGATCGGAGCATTCCGATCGGCGTGTTGACGAACAAGTCGTCCACTGCCGGAGCGGGCGCTTCTGTTGTCTTCGTGGTTTCCATATCCCTATCCTACCGCGCTGCTGTTGCCCTGGTCAACGTTCTCCTTCGGCTTCTCGACTTCGTCCTTCGGCTTCGGCGTGCCCGACGGGCACGAACGGGGCCCTCAGCCGTGCCGCGTGGCGCTGCTGCGCACCAGCACGGTCCAGACGAGGCCAATGACGACGATGCCAGAGATCGCGAGAAATATCTCGAAGCCGGACATGATGCTCTCCTTCTACTTGAGATTCGCGGGGCGCTTGCCGAGGGTCAACGTGACCTCCCGGCGTTCGTCGCCTCGGATGAGTTCGATCATGATCTCGGCGCCGGGATCGAGATCGGTGACGATCTGCCTTAGGTGGCGCATCGGCTTGTTGGCTTCCAGGTTCTGCTTGTGAACGCGAAAGATGACGTCGCCCTTTTCGATACCGGCCTTGGCGGCCGCCTCGCCCTTGACGACCTCCATCACTTGGACGCCCCCATCGATCTTCAGCTCCACCGCCTGCTCGCTCGACAGCTCGCGCATGGCGATGCCCAGGTAGCCGCGCGGCACCACCCCGTCGGCGATCAAGTGGTCGGCAATCCGGCGGACGGTGTTGCTCGGAATCGCGAAGCCGATGCCCTGGTTACGCTCCTTGTCGCTGGCGATCATGACGTTGATGCCGACGACGCGACCAAGCTGATCGAAAAGCGGTCCGCCGCTGTTGCCCGGATGGATGGCTGCGTCGGTCTGCAACAACTCCATCAAGTCCTCGTCGTTTTCGCGCGGCGCGAGCAGCCGCCCCTTGGCGCTGACGATGCCGTGCGTAACCGTGTGCCTCAGACCCAGCGGGCTGCCCATCGCCAGCACCCAGTCGCCAACGTGCACGTTCTTATCGCTGTCGACGAAATCGGCATGTTTCTGCGTCTCCTCCTTGATCGGCGCGGGCAGGTTGTCCGGCAATCGAATGATCGCCAAATCGGTTTTCACATCGTGAGCGACAGCCGTCTTCGGGTCGATGCCGATGCTGCGACCGCTCGGAAAGGTGACGCGTAACCGATCGGCATGGCGAACGACATGCTGATTGGTGAGCAGCACGCCGGGTTTGTAGATGATGCCGGCCCCGACGCTGTCCTGCACATACTCGCGCTTGTCTTCCGGATCCTTGAACACTCCGGGACGCTTCTTGTTCGGCGGCGGCTTCTGCTCCTCCGGAACGGCATCACGATAGTTGACGACATAGACCACGAGCGGCAACGCCTTGCGAGCAAGTTCGCGAAAGCCGAGCGAGATCAAATTCGCCCGCTTGTCCAGAACGTCGAGCCGATGATCGGCAAATTCCGCCTCGGCCTTCAATTCGCCCAGCCGTCGCGCATGGGCCAACTCGGCCTCCCCCTGAGCGTCCAGGGTTCGCCAGTAGTAGACCAGATTCGGCGTCACACAAATCATGAGCATTACGATCGACAACAGAAACATCAGCGGCAACACGTAGTTCCACAGGCCGTGTGCCACATGCTCGGCGACATTCTGCCGAACCGAGCGTTTTTTCGGCGCGGGCGAGACGGGAGGGTCTTCGACCACCGCCGGCAGCATCACCGGTATGTCCACCGCCGATTCGTCGGGCATCGCGGCATCAGGTTGTTTGTCATCCGCTTGCATGGCCCCGCCAATCGCGAAAAGGGATCGATGGTTGAATTATACCGCATTCCTGAGCCGTTAGACACAAGACGCCGCGCCTGGTGCGTGAAACGTCGATGACCCGATCGCTAATGACTCGCAGGGCCATCGCCGAAATTTTTGGCCGGTGCCCGCCCGGAACGGCAATCTCACAGCGTCCGCATTGATCGGAAACCAACAATAGCACAAAGAAAAGGAGCGTGGATTATGTTGAGCGTCGTGAAAAACACCGAATCGTTGGCGAAACTCGGGCGCACTGCCATTCGCAAGGCCGGCCTCGGCGCCCTCGTCATAGCGGTTGTGCTCGGCTTTGCCGCCCCCGGCTGGGCCCAGAGCCTGACCGGCACCTGGATCGGCACCGACAACACCACACAGGTAACCATCAGTCATCAGGGCAATACGTTGCGCGTAGCTGGGTGGGGTGGGCCCAAGAATCCGGAACTGCGCGGCACCGGTTTGCTCACCGGCGGTCCGAAAGTATTCCGCGGAACGTGGGAAAACCGAAAGGGTGAATGGAGCGGCAAAGGCACGCAGACCATCACCTTGATCGACGCAAACACCATTTACACGGTGTTCGAGGGTTTCGTCTACTATCGCGGCAACAAGACCCCGGTTCGCGGCGCCGGCTATGCCCGCCGCAAGGTCGCCGTGGCCGCTGTCGATCCCATCGCCGGCATCTGGAACGACCGTCAGGAACGTTTCGGCGACTCGAAATGGCGGTTCACCCCTGCCGGCCACGGGCGGTATCACGCTGAACAAATTGGCCTGGGCAACGCCCACGGCACCGCGACCTTTTCCGGCAACCAACTACGTATCGATTGGTCCACCCGCTCCCACTCGGGCACCTATTTCTACACGCTCGACGCCAGCGGCCGTTTCGCTTCGGGAACCAATGTCGTCCGGACCGGGGCGCCAGGAAACTATCGGGCCTCCATGCGAAAGCAGTAACCGTAAAGCGAGCAAGCAAGAGGGGGGCGGGAGGTAATCCCGATCCCCCTCATTTTTGTCTCCCACCTTTTTCCGCGCCGCTCCATAATTCCCACCATTTCCGCTTTGCCGGAGCCGATCAATCAAGTAAAATTGGGAAAACGTCCAGCTTGCCGTTTTTCCGCTTCTGTAACGGTAACCAGAGAATCCCGCCATGCCGGAAAA
>VGZI01000197.1 GCA_016872605.1 Planctomycetota bacterium | reverse complement strand
CCATGCGCGCTGCCAAAGTTGCCGCCGGCGACCCCGATCCGTGCTCGCCGGTGCCGGCGCGCCGCCCGCGCGATCACTCAGCAACGCAACTACCTCCCATCCTCCCCGTTTAGCGCTCGCAGCATCACACGCGTTCACGTGGCGCCACTCGGGGAGGGTTCAGACTTTGCACCCTACTTCTTCTTCGGCGCCTCGGTCAGGTCCCAGATTCGCACGGTCTGGTCGGCGCTGACCGTGGCTAGCCTCGTCGCATTGTCAATGAACGTGATGCCTTCGATCCATGCCGTATGGCCGTCGAGACTCTTGACTGGGGTCGGGGCGGCGATGTTCCAGAGTTTGACGGTGCGGTCTTTACTGCAGCTGGCCATTAGCGTGCCGTTCGGGTGAAAAACGATGCCGGTGATCGCGGCGGTGTGGCCTGCGAAGGTGCGAACGATCTTGCCGTCGCCGAGGTTGACGAGATGGATTGGTCCGTCGGATGTACCGATGACGGCGGACTTGCCGTCGGGGGCGAAGGCGACGGTCGTCGCCGGGACCGGGTCGGGCGGCGTTTTTGGCGCGGGCATCGGCGGGGCAGGGAGGTCCTTGACCTTTTTACCTCCCACATCCCAAAGTCGAACCACGCCGCTCATGTCGCCGGAGAGTAACTGCTTGCCGTCGGAACTGAACGCGACGCATAGAGTCCAGTCCGACTTGTCCGTCAGCTTCGTCGTCGGTTTTCCGCCCGCCACGTCCCACAGTTGGATCGAATCGCTTTCGCCGGCGGTGGCGAGCGTCTTGCCGTCGCTGGACATAGCCGAGGCGCGAATGCGAAAATCGGCCGTCGCGGTCGTACCAAGTTTCTGTCCTTCCGGCATCTTCCAGAATACGACCTTCTTGTCGACGCCCGTGGAGGCGAGAAACGGGCCCCCGTTCCAGGCGATGGTGCGAACGGGGCCATCGTGGCCCTTCTGCACGTCGGCCTTGCCCATGCCGCCCTTGAAAGCGTCAATGGTAGCCTTCTTGAACGATTGGATTGTGCCGTTCTCGAAGGACGCAACCAGCACATCCGCGGTGGGGCCATAGGCAATCGCAAAGCCCGGACCGCCTAGTCCCGTGATGGTGATGTCGAGCCGGGCGACGGCTGGATTCACGGCCGGGATCACCGGGCCTTTGTCTTTCTCCTTTTCTTTCTCTTTGCCCGGAGTTTTCTTGTCGGCCGACGCGCCGGGCTCGGTCAACAACATCATGCCTAGAGCGACGGCGACAAGCATCATGATCCAGAAACGCATCAAACGTCCCCCCTATCTACACCGAGATCCAAAAAGAAGGGAGAAAACACCTCTGCCTTTTCTACGCCGGACCGGCGTAGGGACAAGCTGCCAGCTTGTCCCGTATGCGTCACGAATCTCCCCCGGGGAACTAGCTGGCAGCTTGTCCCTACGTCGCTCGTGTGATGCTACGGTCGCGAAACGAGGAGGAATCACTTCGTCTCTGCACGCCGAATCGAAATAATGATGACGTTCTCGAGCGGGACTTTTTCATGCCCACCACGATCGGCTACGGGAACTTTCTTGATTTTATCGGCGACGGCCATGCCTTCGATGACGCGGCCGAAGACGGCATACCCCGCGTCCTTGCCGCTTCGGTCCAGAAACGTGTTTTTGTTTTCGAGGTTGATGAAGAACTGATCGGTGGCGCTATCGGGGTCGCCGGTGCGGGCCATCGCAACCGTGCCGCGCAAGTTGGATAGGCCGTTGTTTGCTTCGTTCTTGATCGGCGGATACTTGCTCCCTTTTTCGCGTAGCCCCGGCGTGAACCCGCCGCCTTGAAGCATGAATGTCTCGATGACCCGATGGAAAATCGTGCCGTCGTAATGTTTGTCGTCAACATACTTCAGGAAATTGGCGACCGTAATCGGCGCGGCGTTCTGGTAGAGGCGAATCTTCATCGTGCCCATGGACGTTTCCATGACAACAATGGGATTGTCCTTGCTATCGAGGTCGAACGGGTTTCGCCCCCCGCCGGCAGGAGGCGGATTGGGCTCGGAGATCGTGCAGGATGTCGATGCGAGAACAAGGACGACCGCAAGGATCGGTAGGTAACGCATAAGAAGCCCCAGAAGGAGGTACTCCGAACCCTATCGTAGACCTCACGCTCCGCGTGAGGAATTCGTCACGCGGAGCGTGACGCCTACGGATGGTGCGTTTCACGCACCCTACTTCACACGGCGAACTGCAACGATGACCACGTCTTTCACCGGCACGTCTTTGAAGCCCTGCTGCAATCCCGTTTCGACAGCGCGAATCTTGTCGACGACGTCCATGCCGTCGGTGACTTTCCCGAAGACCGTGTAGCCGACGTTGTCCTTGGTATTCTCGCGATCGAGGCGTTTGTTGTCGACGACATTGATGAAGAACTGGGATGTGGCGCTGTCGGGATCGTCGGTGCGGGCCATGGCGAGAGTGCCACGCAGATTGCCGAGTCCATTGCCGGCTTCATTGCGGACCGGGTCGCGTGTCTTGCGTTCTTTGAGGCCCGGCTCGAAGCCGCCGCCCTGGATCATGAAGTCGGCGATGACTCGGTGAAAGATCGTTCCGTCGTAGTGTTTTTCTTCCACGTAGTGCAGAAAGTTCTTGACGCTGAACGGCGCTTTTTCCACGAAGAGCTCGACGGTGATTTTGCCGAGCGTCGTTTCAATGACGACGCGTGGATTCTTCGCGTCCTGGGAGGAAGCGACGGGAGACAGCGCCGCACAGAGCGCGAGAGCGATGATGACAACGCGAAACACTCCTGCCTCCTTTGCCGCCGCTTGCGGCTTTGCGCCCGCAGAAAAGTACCGATCACATTGGCGCGGCACGGCGAGCGCGAAGCCGCAAGCGGCGTTAAAGCCGCCGCATTGAGCGGACGATCACCGCGTCGAGCGGCACGTCATTGTGGCCTGCTCTCGCCCCTGTCGGCACGCGGCGGATCTTGTCGATCACGTCCATGCCGTCGATCACTTTTCCGAACACGGCGTAACCGACCTTATCGTGAGCGTTGACGCGGTCAAGAAACCGGTTGTCTTTTACATTGATGTAGAATTGAGCGGTGGCGCTATTGGGATCGCTGGTGCGGGCGGCCGCGAGGGTGCCTCGCTCGTTGGACAGCCCATTGCTGGCTTCGTTCTTGATCGGATCGCGCGTCGTCTTTTCTTGCATGCCGGGCACGAACCCGCCGCCCTGAATCATGAACTCGGCGATGACGCGATGAAAGATGGTGCCGTCGTAATAACCATCATCGACGTATCGCAGAAAATTGGCGACCGTGAGCGGCGCCTTGTCGGCATAGAGTTCGATGACGACTTTGCCGTGATTCGTCACCATGACCACCCGCGGCGTGCGTTCATCGCGTCGCGACTCCGGGGCGGGGATGAAGCGAGGCAAGGGCTTGGCCGACGCGAGGGTCGCCACCAGCAGAGCGCCAAGGACCACAAAAACGCGAAACATAGTCGCATCTTACAGAGTCGGCGCACGGGCCGCAACATGCCCTGGAAGCCCCGGGGTGAGGGTACTCCCGAACCCCGGGGCTTCCTTCCTTGACTTCACGATGCGAGGGCATATCTCACCCTCGATGCTACCACCGGTCGCTATGCTCGCGGCTCTGAAAACGGAATCACTGCATGACACCCCTCACCATCGGCGTCCCCAAGGAAATCAAGACGGACGAATATCGCGTCGCCATGATCCCGGTCGGGGCCGAGGAATTGACGCGTGCCGGGCACAAGGTGCTGGTCCAGGCCGGGGCAGGGCAGGGGAGCGGCATCGCGGATGAACAATACGCGGCCAATGGAGCGGAAATCGTCGCGAACGCTGCCGAAATCTGGAGCCGAGCCGATCTCATCGTCAAGGTCAAGGAGCCGATGTCGACCGAATGGCCTTTGATGCGGAAGGACCAGATCGTCTTCACGTACTTCCACTTTGCCGCCGACCGTGCCCTGACCGACGCGGTGATGAAGTCGGGCATCACGGCGATTGCCTACGAGACGATTCGCGACAAGAACGGCACGCTGCCCCTGTTGACGCCCATGAGCGAAGTCGCGGGACGGATGAGCATTCAAGAGGGAGCGAAGTTTTTGGAAAGGCCGTTCGAGGGGCGTGGCATCTTGTTGGGCGGTGTGCCCGGCGTTCTGCCCGCTAACGTCGTCGTCCTCGGCGGAGGCGTGGTCGGCGCCAACGCCGCCAAGACGGCGGCGGGACTCGGCGCAAATGTCATTCTCCTCGACATCAACCTCGACCGACTGCGCTACATCGACGACGTGATGCCGCCAAACGTGACCACGCTCTACAGCGATCGGCATAATATTCTCGACTCGATTTCACAAGCCGATTTGCTAATCGGCTCGGTGCTCATACCCGGCGCCAAAGCGCCTCGCCTGGTGCGACGCGACGACCTCAAACGCATGCCCAAGCGAGCCGTCATCATCGACGTCGCCATCGATCAGGGCGGCTGCGTTGAAACGGCGAGACCGACCACGCATAGCAAACCCACGTACATCGAAGAGGACATCGTCCACTACTGCGTCACCAACATGCCGGGCGCCGTGGGTCGAACGAGCACCTATGCGCTCACGAACGTGACGCTCCCGTATGTGCTGCAACTCGCTAAGCTCGGTTTCGCGCCGGCCGTGCACAAGAACCCGGCATTGGCCGAAGGTGTCAACATCCACCAGGGCAAGGTGACGAACCCGGCCGTCGCCGAGACGTTTGCTTTGCCCTGGGTAAAGTTGCTGTGAATCTGTCTTCGTTTAGCGCCTGCCTGGCGCCATGCCAACGCGTGGAGTGCCGCGAGCGCTATCCGAGGAAAAAGGCCATGTTCCCAACGCTCCCGGTTACTGTGAAACCGCAAACCGTCAGCGCTCTCACCGCGCAGATCAAAACACTGCTTGAGGAGAGCTTTCCTTCGGTCTGGGTCAGTGGCGAGGTCGGCTCGCTCGTCGTCGCTGGTTCCGGGCACGTATACTTCAATCTCAAGGACAAGAACGCCATCCTTCCGAGCGTCATGTGGAAAGCAACTGCCGTGCGCCATCGCTATGCCATGAAGGACGGCCAAGAAGTCGTGGTTCGCGGGCGCATCACTGTGTACCCGCCGCACGGCAAATACCAGCTCACGGTAGATGAACTCTATCAAGTCGGCCTGGGCGATCAGGACCAGGCATTGCGAAAGCTGAAGGAGAAGCTGCAAAAGCTCGGCTACTTCGCCCCCGAGCGCAAGAAGACGCTCCCTTCCTTCCCACAACGCATCGCGCTGGTGACCAGCCCCAGTGGAGCGGCCATTCGCGATATGCTGCAAATCATCAGCCGGCGTTGGCCATGCGCGGAGGTCTGGGTGTGCGGCGTCCGCGTGCAGGGGACCGGAGCGCCGCAGGAGATCGCTTCCGCCCTCGATCGGCTCAATGGCTTCGCCGGCATCGACGTGATCCTTTTGGGTCGTGGCGGCGGCTCCAGCGAAGACCTGGCCGCGTTCAACGACGAGATCGTCGCCAACGCCATTTTCGCGTCGAGGATTCCGATCGTTTCCGCTGTCGGCCACGAGATCGACATAACGATCGCGGACCTGGTCGCCGACCGCCGCGCCGCCACACCGAGCGAAGCCGCCGAGCTGACCACACCCGATCGCATGGAACTGATGCAGACCGTGCACGCCCGCCGCCAGCGTTTGCATGACTTGCTGATCGCGAAGTATCAGTTCGCCAAGAAAGCACTGAAGAACGTGGGACAGCGTCGCGTGTTTGCCTCTCCCCTCGAACGAGTTCGCGATGAGGAACGCCGTCTCGACGACCTGGACGAGCGGCTGCAAAAAGCGATGCGCAGCCGTCTGCAAAGAGCTGGTGTGACGATCGGGTCGTTGGCGTCGCAACTCGAATCGCTCAGCCCACTCAACGTCCTTGCACGCGGCTATAGCCTGACACGCACGGTTCCCGACAATAAGGTGGTGCGAAGCGTCAAGCAAATCGCAAAGGGCGACAGGGTCGAAATTATCGTCGCCGATGGCAAAGTGCAGGCGAAAATCATCTCGTAGGGTGCGTGAAACGCACCGACGAACGAGGTCGCCCCAACGGTGCGTTTCACGCACGCTACAACAGGTACCGCGCTTTCTTCCTTGGATGAGCCATGAGTGAGCCAAAGACCTTTGAAGATGCGATCGCGGAACTCGAGAAGATCGTCCACGATCTCGAAGACGGCAATATCGGCCTCGAAGAAGCGCTGCAGCGATACGAAGCCGGGGTCGCCTTGCTCAAGTGCTGCTACGACAAACTTCGAAAGGTCGAGCAACGCATCGTCGAGGTCGCCGGCAAGGATGAAGCGGGCAACCCGGTGCTCAAGCCGTTCGAGTGACCGCCTTGGTTTGGCGCCCGTAATATCCTTGATTGTGGCGCATCGTCCCCGCGAGGGATACTGCGGGCGCTAAACGCGGAGGGATTGGAGAAACTGTGACGTTCGATCTCAAGCAATTCTTGGCCGTCAAACAGAAGGTCATCGAGCAGCACCTGAGCGACTTGCTGACAGCTGAGACATCGGCGCCTGCGTCGCTGATTGCGGCCATGCGTTACAGCTTGCTCGCGCCGGGCAAGCGACTGCGTCCCGCGCTCGTCTTCATGGCCGCTCAGGCGGCCGGAGGGAGCGATGCGCAGGCTCTGCCCGCCGCCGCTGCCGTCGAGATGATTCATACGTACTCGCTGATTCACGATGACCTTCCCGCCATGGATGACGACGATCTGCGCCGCGGCATGCCGACGTGCCATAAGAAGTACGGCGAGGCTCTGGCGATTCTCGCAGGCGACGGATTGCTGACGCTGGCGTTTCAGACGCTGGCGCAACATTTTCCCGCACGGACTGCGGCGGCATGTTGCCTGGCGCTCGCGCAAGGGGCAGGGGCGGCGGGCATGGTTGGCGGGCAAGTCGATGATCTCGCTTGGGAACGCGGCGACCTTCCGCGCAATCTCGACGCCCTTGAGCATATCCACGCCTGCAAGACCGGAGCGCTCTTCCGGGCATGTCTGAAGCTCGGCGTTTTCGCCGTTCAAAGTGAGAGGGCCGAGGGAACCGATCAGAATCTTCTTGCTCGCCTCGACACATACGGTCGCTCGTTCGGCCTGGTTTTCCAGATCACCGACGACCTCATTGATGTCGAGGGCAACGCCGCCGACGCGGGCAAGGAAGTCAACAAAGACGCGGCCAGGGGCAAGTTGACCTATCCCAGCCTATTGGGCGTGGTGGAAAGCCGTCGCCGCGCTCAGGAATTGGCGCAACAAGCGCTAGGGGCGGTGGCGCCGATCGGCGACGCGGCGATGCCTCTGGTCGCTTTGATGCAGTTTGTGCTGACGCGCGATCGATAGCGTTCACGCCCGCACCCGAAAGGGTGCGGGATCGAAGCACCTGCCTAGCCCGCACACTTTCGCGTGCGGGCGTCCGGCAAACTGCACAATTGGGGTTACTTTTTCTAAAACAATTCGGGTAAACTATCAGCATCTTCTGGAACAGAGAAACTCCGAATCCCGGATGATCCGGAGCTTGCCCCATGCGGAGCATGCGGCGTCATCGGACGACTGTCACAAGAAAGGGAAGCACCATGAACAAGCTGCTGCCGAACATCAACGGGCCCGCTGATCTGCAGAAACTCTCCGACGCGGAACTCGTTCGCCTGGCCCAAGAAATACGCGAAGAACTTGTCCGCGTCTTGAGCATTCGTCCCGCCCACTTCGCCAGCAATCTCGGCGTCGTCGAACTTTGCCTGGCGCTTCATTTGACGTTCGACTTCAGCAAGGACAAGGACCGCCTGATCTGGGACACCGGCCATCAGATTTATCCCCACAAACTCGTGACCGGGCGCTTTAAGAACTTTGGCACGATTCGCACCAAGGGCGGCCTGATGGGCTATCCCAACCCGCACGAGAGCGAATTCGATCTATTCATGACTGGCCACGCCGGCTGTTCGCCGTCCACCGCTCTCGGTTTGAAGCTGGGCGATGAGATCATGGGCAGGCCCGATTGGCATAGCATTGCGGTGCTTGGCGACGGAGCGTTGCCGTCGGGCATCGTCTTCGAGGCATTGAACAACGCCGGGCATCTGAAGCGAAAGCTGCTCGTCATTCTCAACGACAATCAGATGTCGATCTGCCCGCGCGTCGGCGCATTGGCCAGCACGCTCGATCGCGCTCGGCTCACCAGTTTTTATCAGGACTCCAAAAAGCAGGTGCGCAACCTACTGTCGCAACTGCCGCTCTTGGGCCAGCTGGCGACGAGCGCGTTCGACCACATCCGCGACGCTGCCAAGGCGCTTCTGACCGGCGGCATGCTCTTCGAGGAGCTGGGTTTCCACTACATCGGCCCGATCGACGGCCACGACTTGCCGACCTTGCGCCATTGGCTGAACACCGTGAAAGAACATCCGGGGCCCGTTCTGCTGCACGTGCTCACGGTAAAGGGGAAGGGCGTTGCGGAAGCGAGCCAGGATCCGGTGACCTATCACACGCCTCCCGTGTTCGAGAAGATCGGCCCCGACGGCTCCATCGTGTCGCTCAAGAAAGGCGGTTCGAAGGCATACACCGATGCCGTCAGTGCCACGATCCACGAGATCATGAAGGAAGATCCTCGCGTTTCGGTCACCACGGCGGCGATGTGTCAGGGGAACAAGCTCGAGAAGGTGCGGGCCGATTATCCGACGCGATTCTTCGACGTCGGCATATGCGAGTCGCATGCAGTGGCATGCGCCGCCGGCATGGCCAAGGCCGGCGCGCGGCCGATTTGCTCGATCTATTCGACCTTCCTGCAGCGGTCGTTCGATCAGATATTCCAAGAAGTCGCATTGCAGAATCTGCCGGTCGTCTTCACGCTCGACCGCGCCGGCCTGACTGGCCCCGATGGTCCAACGCATCATGGGTGCTTCGACATCGGATACATGCGGCTCTTTCCCAACATGGTCGTCATGGCGCCCGGTGATGAACTCGACGTGGCGCCGATGTTGCGCTTTGCCGTCGGCCACACGGCCAACCCAACGTCAATGCGCTACCCAAAAGCAGGGTTGGAGAAAGTCGAGCGCGGCGTCACCCAAGTCGAACTGGGCCAGGCCGAAATTCTCGACTGGGGCGAAGACGCGATTATCCTAGCGTTCGGGACGCTCATGCCCACGTGCGTGAAGGCCGCGGAAAAGCTGAAAGCCGAAGGGCTTGACGTCGGCGTCGTCAATGCGCGATTCTGCAAGCCGCTCGATCGCGCCACGGTGTTGCGTGCCGTCGATGAAGCTCGTGTCGTCGTCACGGTGGAGGAGGGGACCTTGGAAGGGGGCTTCGGTAGCGCGGTGCTGGAAGCCGTCAACGCCGCCGGCATGGACACGCGCAACATTATTCGCCTGGGCATTCCCGACCGCTTCATCGAACACGCCGAGCGAGGCGAACTCTTCGCCGATCTCGGGCTCGATATCAACGGCATTGCAACCACTATTCGCAAAGCGCTCATCAATCGCAGTTCGACAGCCGAATCCCCGGCGTTCGCGACACAGTAATTGAACCATCAGAGCCTGAAGCGCAAGCGAAGAAAAGCTCTGTTCTTCGCATAGGCTTCAGGCTCTGTGTTCTTACTGCTTCTTCCGCACCGTCAGCGTGAACTCCCCGGTTTCAAGTCCGAGCACCGTCGTCGCCAGGATGTGATAGATGCCGTCATGTTCCGCGCGGAACATCAGCTTCGAGTTCGGATCGGCTGTCCCATCGTCCTGGGCGAGCAGGGCACTTGCACGATCGAACAAGTAGAGATATGAAGAGAGATTCTGAGCTTCCTGGTAAATCTCATAGGTCTGCCCGGCCTTGAGCTGGACGCTGTAAATCTTTCCGAACTTTCCGATGGGCGTCATGTCTTTTTCACCGATTTGGGCCGTGATCTTCAGGCCGTCTTTGCCGAGTTCGCGTGGCTCGGCTTCCCCCTTGATCGCGAACGAGCGGACCTTCACTTCGAATTTTCCAAGCTGCGAGTCGAACGATTTGACGACGATGTGATAGATGCCGTCGCCGGGCGTGGCGCTGACAACTTTCTCGGGATCCTGGCCAAGCAGCTTTCCCTTGGCGTTGAAAACGTAAACCTGCGGATCAAAGTCCTCGCTCTTGACTTCGAAGATGTGGCTCGGACCACCGCCTTTGATCTGCACGGTGAGAACCTTGGACAACTTGTCAAGATCGGTGGCGTCGTTCTGGCCGATCTCGCCTTCCAGAGTGATGCCGTCCTTGCCGACGGGACGTGCCTTGGCTTCGCCTTTGAGATTGAGCTCGCGCACCTTCAGGGTAAATTTGCCGACCTGGCCGTCGAATGTCGTCGCGACAATGGTGTGATCGCCGTTCTCGGTCGGAGAGAGAATTATGCGCGAGTTGAGGTCGCCGCCGCCGTCGTCGTCCTCGGCCAGTTGTTTGCCGGTTTTGTCGAGCACGCGTAAGTACGTGTCGAAGTCTTTGCTGACCATGTCAATGACGTAGGTTTTGTCCTTGGCCAGCTTGATGGGGAATTTACGCGACGGGTGATTGAGCTTCTCGTCCTGGGGGTCGTTTTCATTGAGTGCGCCAGCCAGGTCGAGTGGCTTGAAGGTGGGCGCCGGTTGGTCCTTACCCTTGGGGGCAGCGGCTTGGCGCCGACGAAACCGAGAATCGTGATCGACAGCAACAGGGCAAGGCAATGGATGGGCCGCATGGAGGAACCCCCTGGAAAGGAAGCAACGCAACCGGCGGTCATTGTACCACACAGTCATCTTGGTTCAACGATATTGCCGATGCGCAGGACGATCAGCACGCTGCCGCGACGGGCGGCCTCGGCGACCGCATCTTTGCCGGTAACCGTGTTCAATTCAGCTCCGTCGACCTGATTCGTCGGGAGACACACGACCTTGACGAGATAATTGCCTTTGACGACCTGATTGACATCGTCGGCCGTCAACACGATCGGCACACTGTTGTGAGCGATGAACTCACACGCCGGCTGGGTCGTCGGCCGGTGCACCTCGAGCGTCGGAAACAACTCCAGGCCGGGATTACCGGGAATGTGCGTCAACTTGAGCCGATACGCGGCGCCCTGGACGAAGTTAAAGCGACCCGGCGTCTCCAGCGGCGTCGTCGAAAACTCCGCCTTGCCATTCTTCAGCGTGAACCAGTAGACCTTCATCCCGGCCGGGTCTTTGAAATAAACCTGCGTACGGTGCTGAGCGCTGACGGCGGGCGTCAAAACGAGGAGTGCAACAATTGTCAAGCAACGCATAAGGCGGCTCCCACGACGTGAATGGGCGATTTTTGTTCAATACGCCCATCCGCAAGCGCCGAGCGAAGTGCACGAGATGCAGTTCGTGCACTTCGTGGTCCTTCGTGGCTCGAATTCTTCCTAACGAGCCGACCTACTTCACTTCGACGATCTTGAGCGTATACTTTCCGCCATCATTGCGCAGGTCTGCCGCGAAGATCTTGTAGGTGGCGGTCGCTTTCGGCTCGAAAGTGAGCAGGGAGTTAAGGCCGCCGCCGCTATCATCATCGAATGCAAGCTGCTTGCCTTCGGAATCTTGCACGACAAGAAACGGATCGCTCGAATCGCCTTCGGGTCGATT
>VGZI01000196.1 GCA_016872605.1 Planctomycetota bacterium | reverse complement strand
CAGATCGCGTCCTCCACTAACTGCGGGGCCATCTTGGCGTCGCCGCTCGACAGGTGCTTGACGAACCGCTCGCGCTCGGCGGCGCTGGGAGGTCGGCTCAGGATCGACAGAAACAGGCGATCGACCTTTTCCGCCGGTGTGCCCTTCATCGTCAGCACGGCGTCGGCGAGGTTGCCCTTGCGCTGCTGGCATGCGGTCCGAATCTGCGGGGCGTTGTTGAGGAACAGGTGCTCGGCCAGGCTGCCCTGGAAATGGCCCTGCCCGTCGGTCGGTTCGCCGAAGTAGCGGAGCATGTACTCGACGGTTGCGCCTTGCGACTTGCGCGCCCAGTCGTCGCCATGTCCCGTCGCAACGCCGATGGCCATCATCAATTCCTCAGCACTGAGCGGCCTGACGCGGGCCCGTTCGTACATCACCGGCATGGCGTCTTTGAGTGGGCCGGCGTCGCTAAGCTGATACGCCTCGCTGTTGGTGATCTCGCGAATCAGCCATTTTAGATCGAACTTGCGCTCGGCAATTCCCTTGGCAATCGCGTCGAGCAGCTTCGGATGCGTCGGCTTTCTACCTTCATTGCCGAGATCGTCGACCGGATGCACGAAGCCGCGACCCATGAACTGCGACCAGACACGATTGGCGATGGCCCGGGCGAAGTACGGATTGTCCTTCGACGTCACCCAGTCGACCAGCTTCTCCTTGCGCGAGAACGCGGGCCGAGGCGGCAGCGTCTTGCCCTTGAACGCCGGTTCCTTGAAGTCCTTTGGCATCACCGGCTCTTTGAGGTCGGCCGTGTTGCCGAGGAAGCGCGGCTTCACGGGGTCGCCCTTCTGCCCCGGCTTGAGGTCCTTCACGGAGCCCGCGAACAGGACATCGCCGGTGCTCTTCTCACCGATCTTGAACTTGCGTTTGCCTTCAGCGCCGCCGTCATCGACGACCACGAGCCGAACGAAGAAGCCGGCCATGCCGAAGAAGTCTTTCTGGGACCACTTCTCGAAGGGATGATCGTGGCAGCGTGCGCATTGTAGCTGGATGCCGAGGAAGTAGCGCGACACCGCCGTCGCCGCCTCTTCCGGCGCATTGCGGTACTGCACATAGAACATCTGCGAGCCGTCTTCTTCAGCCGTCAAGATTTTCTGCACCATGCGATCGTAGGGTTCGTTCTTTGCGAACTCGCCGGCCATCCATTTGGTGAAGCTGTCGTGCTTGCGGGTATCGAAGATGTTCTGAGGGTGTCGGCCAAACAGGACGAGGTCCCAGAAGTGCGCTTGTTGTGGGCCGTAGCGCGGGTCGGCCAGGAGCTTGTCGATCAGCTTGCTACGTTTTTGCGGATCGGCGTCCTTGAGAAACGCCGTGGTTTCTTCGTAGGTCGGAATCGCGCCGACGAGATCGAGGTGGATGCGCCGCAGAAAGACCGAGTCGCTAGAGCGCGGCGCCGGCGTTAACTTTTCCTTTTGCCAACCGGCATTGATCTTTGCATCGATGATCTCCCGCAACGGCTTGTCTTGCGTGAAGCCTACCGACGAGGTCAGAAACAATGCGACCCATGCGAACGTGCGCGGCCCAGGCATGGGAAGACTCCTGGTGAAACAATGCAAAGACGGCCAACTTCGCGTTGGCCGAGGAGGCAGGTGATGGACGTATTCTCGCGTGGAACCGATGCAGTGTCAATGAGAAAACGCGAAATGGGTCATTCGTAAGCCAATCGCTTTTTGCGGCGATTGGGATCGTAGGGCGGGAACAGTTGGCTGCCGAACCACCCGCCGACCATGCTCACGACGATGATGCCGCCGATCGTGATGGCTGCCGCCTCGAGCGTGAAGGTCGGATTGCTGATTTGCATGCCGAGGACGATGGCGCTCGCTGCGAGCCCAACGCAGAATCCCTGTTTGAAGCCGTTGTTCGTGGTGGCGCCGGCAAGGGCAGCCCCGACCAGGGCGACCAGGGCCGAGATTTCCATACTGATGAGCTTCGCCTGCAGCTTCGATGTCACCGCGAGGTTGCCATTGCTGGCGCGCAACAGAAAATCGAAGATCGCCGTGGCCCAAACCACGCCGATGACGACGACGAACGCCCCCGCGCAGATGCGTCCGAAATGAACAGGACCGTGGAACAAATTCCCAAGAGAGTCGCCGATCGAGGGCAACGGCGTTTCCACCGGCGTGTTGCCGTCAAGCTCCGGGATAGGCGGCGTCGGCCTCCAGATGAGCATGCCGATCGCGCCGCCCAGCGCTCCGGTCGCGAGGTGTATGACCGGTTCCATATAGACAAGCATCGACGCGAATGATTCCGCCGACGGTTTTCTCAAGAAGAGCGAAATGATGCCGCTGACCAGACCGACGGCGGCGCCATAGATGATGCCTCGCTCCTGGGCCGCCCCCGACAAGGCGCCGCCTATCAGCAGACTGATTCCAAGGATGGCGTGGTGCAGGATCAGGCCAAGAACGGTATCCCAGACTTCCGACGAATCGCTTGCAAGCAGGCCAGCCGTTAACAGTTGTTGCAGACCGAAATTCAAGCCCTGAGCCAAGACAAGCCCGGCGACGATCTTGCCCCATGGCGTCTGTTGCCATTGCGATGGCTCGTCGTCTGCCTGGGGCGTCGAGGCAGGTTCCGGCGGCGTCAAATCCGGGGCATAATACAAAAGCACGGCATTGCACATCGGACATACGCCAGGTTTTTCGAACACCTGCTTACATTGGGGACAAACCAACGCCATGGTCAAAGCCTCGGCAATCGGGGATCCGACTCCATATTCCACCAGTCTCCACAACTTTAGTCTATTTTTTGCAGCCAGGCGCATTTTCAAGCGATTTTTCGACACTTCTCGCTTAACGCGACAGAGAGAGAACCAAGGGGGGGCTTGCGAAATGACGCGACGTGCCGCTCCCGCTTCACCGCTCCAGGCGAAACATTTTCATCATCGCTTCCAGCAGCGTATGTTTCGTCGGCTCGGGCATCTCTTCGGCAAGCGCTGAGATCGGACCGTGCAGCAGGCGATTCTGCAAGAGCTTGAACGCGCCCTCGATGTATTTCCATTGCTCTTCACTTAACTCGCCGTTGAACTTGGCCCGCAAATCGCTGAAGACTGCCTTGGCTTGCTTGTCGAACTCTTGCGTGAGGCGAGCGATAATGGGGCCGTTCTTGCGGCGCCGCCAATCATGGACGAAGCGTTTCACTTCCTGGGCGACGATCGCCTCGGCCGGCTTGATGTGCTGTTGCCGTTCTTGCAATGTCTGCTCTTGAATACGCTTGAGATCGTCGACGTTGAAGAGGCACGCCTGATCGCCGTCGTGAATGGCTGGATCGAAGTCGCGTGGCACCGCGATGTCGAGGATGACCATCGTCCCCCGGCTGCGCCGCGCCAGGATGCCGTCGAAGCGATCTTTGGTCATGATCGGCTCGGGCGATCCGGTGGTGCTCAAGACGATGTCGGCATCGACGAGAGCGTCGTCGAGTTTGTCCCAGCCTACAGCGATGCCGGCGCATTCCCGGGCCACCGCGATCGCTTTCTCCGGACTGCGATTGGTGACAAGGATGCGCTCGGGCTGGAGTTCGCGCAAGTGTTTGAGCGTGAGCGCGCCCATCTTGCCGGCGCCGATGACGAGGATGGTCTTGTCGTCGAAGTGGTCGTGAACCTGGCGCACGTAATCGACGGCGACGCTGGAGACCGAGACGTGCCCGCGGCTGATGCCGGTCTCGGTGCGAACGCGCTTGGCGACACTGAGAGCTTGCTGGAAGATCGCGTGCAGCACGATGCCGGCCGATCCCGCCGCCTGAGCCGACTCGTAGGCTTGCTTGACCTGCCCGGCGATCTGTCCCTCGCCGACGATCAGGCTGTCGAGGCTCGCCGCCACGCGAAACAGATGTTCGATGGCCGCATCGTTGATCTTGGAGTACAGGCTGCCGCGAATCTGCTCGAACGGGACTTGGTGAAACTGCGACAGAAACTCGACGATCAAGTCGGCGTTCGGCGCGATTTCCTCGCCGGCCCTCGCGATGTAGATCTCAACGCGATTGCAGGTGCTGACGATTGCGGACTCGCAGCCGAACCGAGCCGACAACTCGTTGAGCGCTGTTGTCAGCTTCGGTCCATCAAATGCCAGCTTCTCGCGCAACTCAATCGGCAACGTCTTGAAGCTGCCGCCGACAAGGAGCAGATTCATGGTCCGACTCCTTGTCCAAAGGAGTGCGGCGACACCAGCGCGAGCACGAGAATGACGAAAGCGAAGATCGTCCAGAGCGCGACTTGCCGGCTGCGCACGTGGACCCAGTAACGCAAGTACAGCAGAACCGCGAATACGACCCACAGCCCGACGACGCTTAGGATGCGAATGCTGAACCAATCAATGCCGACGTTCGCCTGGAGCGCCAGGCCGGCCAGCAGTCCAGCGGTCAGGAGGGGAAACGCCCAAAGAATGGCGCGGTGGTTCATCTCGAGCAGGCGTTCTTGATTCGGCAAGCTTTCCAGCGGCGCCAGCTTTTCCTGCAAGCGGTGCAGTTGCACCAAGTACATGACGCTGGCGATGAAGCCGACCGACACGCCCACCGCTGCCAACAAGAGGAGCGTCCCGTGCGCGATGCCCCAGAACGACTGCCAACTAGCCACGCGGTCTTGCGGATCGTGCGATGCGACGCCAAGGCCGATCAACGCAAGCACCACGGGCAACACGAACATCGCCCAGGCCACCTTGGCGTGATGAATCGCCTCGCCAACGTAGAACACTGCCAGAATCAAGGCCAACAAGAAGAGCGAACCGGTCGGCGAACCCAGTGGCAACGACGAGCCGATCAGCGAATTGACAATCAGGTAGCTTATGTGCGCGAACAGCCCCGCCCCGCCCAATACCAACGCGATAATGCGCAAGATCGGTCGAGGCTGAAACAGATGCCACAACTCCACGCCAAACGCGACGGCGTAACTGGCGGCAAAACAGAGCACCGTAATGCGTTCCGTAAACGTCAGCATGCCTGCCATTATATCGCGGACAGAGCCTGAAGCCTCCCTCACGTACGCCTCGAGCGCCGATGTCATTTCGGCGTTCGCAGTTGTACGCTCTTGGCAATGCGCTCGAGGTCGGCCTGCACGGACGCGGCATGCTGCGGCAGGATGCGCGCTGTCAACGTGACGCCCAAGTTGCCTTGGCGAGCCGTGAAGTACTGCAATATCAGCCGCTCCTTGCCGATGTCAGCGTCGAAGCGGAACGACTCCCAGCCATTGCCCAAGGCGCGCGGCGGTTCTTGGCGAAGGATCTTCGCTTGCTGCTTCGCCAGGAACTGAGCCGTCTCTTGTTGGAACTGGGCCCCGCTCGGTGTCTGGGCGGCGGGCGACAACGTAATGAGCACGCCGCTTCCCTGATTCTCATCGACGCCGATCTGCTTGTCGTTGAATCCGGCGACACGCCAGTTGCGCGGATAAAGAAACCTCGCTCCCACTTGCGGATGATCGAAGAGCAAAAGAGCGTTGTCGGGGTTCGGCTCGAGCACCAGGCCACGCAGGGCGTCGTCGCCGACTTCCTTGGTCTCCGGCGTCGGTGTCCGCGTCATGATGAACGTGCCGTCGATCTTGCCGGTCGGCGCGCCGGTTTTGTCGAGCAGATGGTGGGTGCCCTTGACGTAGAGATAGGTGATGAAACTGGCGTCGATGTCGACATAGTACGAGCCTCGCAACTCGTGCAGGGCGTTGCCGTCCTCGCCGACGCCTTGCGCTTTGCCTTCGAACTGCACATGGGCATTGCGTCGGCCTAGGAGCGTGGTAATCTTCTCGAAGGTGCAGGTCAGTTCCGCCTTGTCGATCTTTTCCAGATCGGTGAGCTCTTGAATGGCGACCGGGTCGGCATTCCAGCGCTCGCCGACGCGCACCTGTTTGTCCGGCAGCAACCCCCGCAGCGCCGGGGCGAAGACGTCGGTACGCACCAATTCGAGTTCGTTCCACAGGAGCGGCCCATGCGGGCAGAACGGGACCTCGTATTGGTTGTGACGTAAGATCACGAGCCGGCTCGCCTCGCCGCGCAGTCTGCTGCGTTGGGTTTCTTCGCCGACCTTACGATCAAATTCGAGTTGCCGATAGAAACGAACCGTACGTTCCACCTGCCCGCCCGGAGCGACGCGCAGGATGCGTTCGTCGTACTTGATGCTGCTTTTGCCCGCGACCGTGAGCATTCGCGGCTTGGCGTCCTTGCCCTCGCCGGGGATTGACAGCGAACCAGCGATCTCGACTTGGCATTGAACGTTGTATTGCGTGTCCTTGGCAAACGTTTCCGTTAACCGTACGGCGTCATTCATTTGAGCGAAAGCGCCCAACGGCAAAGCAAACACGATCGAAAGTGCAAGTACCTGTCGCCGCATGGTTTGGACCTCCCCGTTTAACGCTCGCAGTATCCCGCGCAGCGGCTAATCGTTGCCGAGAACCGCCAGTCGATTCTAAGCCGGAAGGCGGCGAGGATGAAGCCAAACGTAACGTTTCGTGCTGAATTTATCAGCAGTTCGTGAAAACTCTACCGCCTGTGACGGATAGTAAATACGGCAGCGATATGGTGCAATTTGGCAGGAAAAAATGACAATGGACTTGCAACATTGAACAAGATTAGTGTAAATTAGTTCATTGAAAATGGCGTTACACGCATTTGTGAACCGGTGAGGTCAGGAAAGAAGATTTGATTTAACATTTTGCTGAGTAATAGTTTACTGATCAGGGACAGCTCGCGATTTCGCCAGCTGTACACTATTGTGAACACTAGCTGGCATGCTCTTTGCGACATCAGAATAATACACCGGGCATGTGCGATCATGCCGATTGGTCAAAATCGCCTCGGAGAAAAAGCGAAATACCTGGAAGAAAAGCTCATGTGCGGCAGTCCTATACTGAGGGGCCCGGTGAACCCCGAATGCTGCAAAATCGTCAAGAGGATAGTGTCGCCCGGAGGATCTTGGAACTTGAGGCTTTTTTCCAGGTAAGGAACAATAGGGCCGGACAGAGAAGTGGCAAGCGGTCGCCAATGGAGTACACCCGATGAAAGACTACAAGCACCAGGCTCTGAAGGAACTCGCGGACCAGCAAGTCCGCTTCGCGCCGCCGACGCGTCGCCTTGAGCAGCTCAAGCGCGCCGAGCAACTGTTGATCGAATTGGATCCGGCCAAGAGCTATCCGTATCAGTTCGTCTGCTACCGAGTGACCGATTTCCGGTCCGAGTTGCATCCGAATCTCTTGGTGCCGGGGGTCGAGTTAATTCACGATCTTGGTCTGTTCATCAATGAACTCGCGGTGTCGCTGCCCGCGGTGCCGATCGAAGAAGTTTCCGAACCGGTGCTGACGATCAACGAGATCAGCAAGAAATACAACGTGACGCCCAAGACGATTCAACGCTGGCGGAAGCGCGGCCTGATCGGGATTCCGATCGTGTGCAACGGCCATCGCCAACTCGGATTCCTGCCGTCTTTGGTCGATCCGTTCTTGATCGCCAACAAGGATCGGATTGAAAAGAGCAGCAAGTTTACCCTGCTGACGCAGGAAGAGAAGGACGACATCCTTCGCCGGGCCCGCCGCTTCGCCCGCTTTGGCGTCGGCAGCCTGACGGAAGTAAGCCGGCGAATCGCCCGCCGCGTGGGCCGATCGCCGGAGACAGTTCGCTATACGATCAAGAACTTTGACCTGGAGCATCCCGAGCAGGCGTTGTTTCCCGATGTGACCGATCCTCTTGATGCGGACGACAAACTCTTGATTTACGACTCCTATCAAAAGGGGATGGATGTGGATACCCTAGCCAAGAATTTTCAGCGCAATCGCACGTCGATGTACCGGGTTCTCAGTGAAGTCCACGCCCAGCGGCTTCTGGAGCACCCCATCGAGTTCATTCATCACGCTTCGTTCGACGATCCCGCCCAGGTCGACGCCATCCTTGCGCCGATGCCGAACGCCGAAGCATTCGAAGCGAGCCGCAAGAAGATGCGTGTTCCCAAGGATGCGCCGCCGGAGCTCGTGTCGAACTACGAGATGCCGTTGTTGACCAAAGATCAAGAACAGCATCTGTTCCGCAAGATGAATTTCCTGAAGTATCGTGCCCACACGATGCTGCACGAGATGCTGTTGCCCAGCGGCAGCATCAACTACGCCAAGCTGCGCGTCGAGAAGCTCGACCAGATCGAGGCGTCGCTCAAGGAAGCCAACGAGGTCAAAGACCTCTTGATCCGCTGCAACATGCGGCTCGTGACCTCGATCGCCAAACGCCACTCCGGGCAAATCGAGAACTTTTTCGAACTCCTGTCCGACGGCAATATCTCGCTCATGCGAGCCGTCGAAAAGTTCGACTATAGCCGAGGCAACAAGTTCTCGACCTATGCGAGCTGGGCGATCATGAAAAACTTCGCCCGCACGATTCCGGATGAGAAGAACCGCAAGGAACGCTTCGTCACCGGCAACGAGGAAGTGTTCGATGTCGCCGAGGACAAGCGCTCGCAGGAAGGCGAGGTCGTCGCCGCCGCCGCCCAGGCGACCGCCAAAGTCAACGACCTTCTCGAGCACCTCGACCCGCGCGAACGCGAGATCATTCGCATGCGGGCCGGCCTCGAAAACGGCACCGAAGGCATGACGCTCGAAAAGATCGGCGAGAAGCTCGGCATCACCAAGGAACGCGTCCGCCAGATCAATGTGCGTGCCATGAAAAAGCTCCGCACCATCGTCGAAACCCAGAAAGAAGAAGCCTGAAACAATCCCCCGTTTAGCGTTCGCCCCCGTCCAGGCGAACGCTAAACGGATATGTTTCTCGTAGGTCAGGCTTTCCAGCCTGACTGTCAGGCTAGAAAGCCTGACCTACATTCGTCCCCTCCTTCGTTCCTTCCCCGGCAGAATCTCCAGGCACGTCGTCCACCATCCCGTCTCAATCGTCTCGACAAACTCCTCCGGCAGTTTTTCCTCACGCATCTCGGCCGCGAGACGTTGAAAGTCATAATGCACCGGCACGAACTCGACCGTTAGGTTTGGCTCGGCCGAGAGAATTGCGTACCACACGTTCGTCGTGCCGTCGTTCTCCGGCCTGCCCAGGACGCCGACGTTAATGAAATGCCTATCGTTGTCCAACGGGCGATGCCACTTGATGCCGGTGTGCGTCGTGCAGATAACATCGATCTGGTGCGTGTCACAGAGATAGTTCAAGAACGCCGAAGAGGTCGCCGATTCCCAGAGAAACTCGTTCGTTCGCCTCGGACTGCCGTGGCACAGCAGCACGCGATAACGTCCCAGTAGCAGTCGGCGCTGCGCGGGCAGGTCGCGCAGCCAATCGCGATTGACGGCACTGGTGTTTTTGAAAGTGTAGCTGTAGCTGATGCGCGCGAAGTAGTTGTCGCGCGGATCGGTGTAGCCGCACTGGCAGTCGCCCAGGCCGTTGCCGACGGAGTTGTCGTAGTTGCCCTGGATACACAGTACGCCGTGGTCGCGCAGCAGAGGAAAAACGCGATCTGGATGCGGCCCGAATGCCCCCATGTCGCCGAGGCAATGGACGGCGTCCACGCCGCGCCGCCGAGCATCCGCGAGGGCCGCCTCGAGTGCGAGGTAGTTGTTGTAGATGCCGCCAAAAAGTGCGATGCGTGTCATTTTTTGGGAAGCCCAGGGGTGAGCGCAGCGAACCCCTGGGTTGCGCCGCCTGATCCCAGGGGATCGCTGCGCTCACCCCTGGGCTTCAACAGCCACATTGGAACAAATCGCGCCGTACTGCCAGCACGTGTAGCACGCCGGCTTGTCGATCGCGAACTCCCGCAGCGATTCCACCAGGGTGGCGCCCAGCTTGGCTTCCGGCGACTCGATTAGAATCGGACAAACATAGACGCCGCGATCCGTGATCATGCGTGCGTGGCTGCATACGAGGAGGTTCTGATCGTATCCATCGAGCATTTGGCCCGTCACACGTTCGCCATCGGAATAGCCGCGCCGGCGCGTCGCCTCGGCGCCTATGCGCAACGATGGCAGTATCTTGATTCGTGGCCGAGCGTAGCCGTGCTCCTTCAGCAGCCGCACGAAGGCCGCGTACAACTTCGCGTCGTCGGCGTCGTCGTCGACGCGCGTTACCGTGATGATGGGCAAGAAACCAAATGCGACGAGCAACTCAATGCCTCGCAGGATGCGCTCGAACGTACCGGCGCCGCGAACGGCGTCATTCACTTCGGCGGTGTACCCGTCGATCGACACACGAAATTCGAGGCTGTACCGCGACTCCCGCTCGGCATCGCGCAATCGCGTGAGCCATTCGGGCTTCAGCACGGTCCCATTGGTGAGCACGGTCGCGGGGCCATACTTCAACGTCAAGTCGAGGATTGCCAGCATGTCGCGATTAAGGAACGGCTCGCCACCGGTGAAATAATACTCCTTGACGCCAAGTTCCACCGATTCGTCGAGATAGCGGCGAACTGTTTCAAGATCGAGAAAACCGAAACTGCGATTGTGCGGACTGCAACTGATGAAGCAATGATGGCAGGTTAGGTTGCACAATGTCCCGCCGACCTGAAACCACAGATCGTCCAAGTGCGTCAAATTGACCAGCGGCAGATTCATGGCATGTTTTGTTTTGCCCCTCGCCTTTGGCGAGCGCGAGCTAATGGTTGTTGTACGTGGCGGTCGAAATCCGGTAGAGTGGAGGTATGAACCGCCGCGATTTTTTGGATCCGCGCCGCCTTGCCAATCTCGCTGCCCCGGCCATCGGCATCGCCGACGAAATGGAATCGGCTTCGTCGGCCGAGCCGCTCCTCGTGCGCTTTTCGCGGCCCGCGATGGCGACGACGTTCGAGGTGGTCGTGCCTTTCGCCCAACCCGGCGCCCACGAACGGGCAGCGGTCGCGCTCGACGAGATCGATCGGCTCGAAGCCCAGTTGACCGTGTTTCGCGACTCGAGCGAGGTCAGCCGACTGAACGCAAGCGCGGGCCACCATCCAGTTCGTGTCGAACGCAACCTTTTCGATCTTCTGACGCTCGCTCGCGATCTACATCGCCAGACCGAAGGGGCGTTCGATGTCGCCGTCGGCGCTTTGATCAAAACATGGGGGTTTTATCATCGGCAAGGCCGCATGCCAACGCCTCAGGATCGCGCCGACGTGCGCCAACGCATCGGTATGCAGCACATGATCCTCGATCCCGCTCGGCAAACCGTCTTCTTTCAACGCAAAGGTCTGGAAATCAATCTCGGATCGATCGGCAAGGGCTTCGCGCTCGATTGTGCCGCTCGCCTTGCCGACGTGCCGAACCTGCTGATTCACGGCGGCCACAGCAGCGTGTTGGCACATGGCAATGAGAAGCCGGACACGTCGGGCTGGGTGGTCGGGCTGACTGATCCGGAGCGACCGAATTGCCGGCGGGCGCTGGTGCGCCTCAACAACCGCGGCATGGCCACGTCGGCGATCACGCACCAGCATTTCGTCCATGACGGCAAAAAGCTCGGCCATCTGCTTGATCCGCGCACCGCCTGGCCAGCCCAAGGGATGCTCAGCGCTACCGTCACGGCCCCCACCGCCGCCGAGGCCGACGCCCTGGCGACCGCATTTTTCATCCTGGGCGTGGACATGGCACGCGCGTATTGCGACGCCCATCCGGACATCGGCGCCGCGCTCGTAGCCGCGA
>VGZI01000195.1 GCA_016872605.1 Planctomycetota bacterium | reverse complement strand
CCAAGCGCCGCCTCCGCCACCGCCCCCGCCCCAATCGCCACCACCGCCGCCGCCACCCCAGTCGCCACCACCGCCACCGGAGTCGCCGCCGCCATCGCCACCACCACCGCCGAACCAGCCGCCGCCACCGCCGTCGCCGCCGCCGGCGTCACCGCCGCCATCATCGCCGCCGCCGCCGCCGACATCGCCGCCGTCGGCATCAGCGCCGTCGTCCTTGCCGCCGCCGTCCTTTTCGTCGTCACCGCTGCCGCCCATGGAGCCAACGCCCGTGTCAGCAGCGCCGCTACCATCTGGGCCACCGCCGCCGCCATAGCCGCCGCCTCCGTAGCCGCCGCCGTAATACCCGCCTCCGTACATGTGGCCGCCGAACATCGAGTTATAGAGCCACATGCCGGCCATCATGCCGAACATGCTGCCCAGGAACCCGGACATGAATCCACCACCACCGTAGCCAGGGCCCATCCCGCCTGGGCCGTACATCGGCGGCGCTAACATGGCACGAATGACGGAGATGATGATCCACACGACAAGAAGGATGCCAGCGATCAAGCACACCCAACCGATCCAGTGCATCTCGGTCCCGGCGCCTGCACCAGCGCCGCCGCCGGCTGCCGCGTTGCCTCGGCCGCCACCACCGCCACCACCGTCAGCGCCCGCCGGATCATTCGCGTTCATAACCTTGAGTACGTAGGCGGCACTGTCCGTCAGAGCCGCATTGATGTCCTTGTCTTCACGGTTGGTCCGAATGATGTCGTCCAGAGCTTTGCGATTGGCTGCCGTGAAGTGCTTCCTCTGTGTATTGTTGCCAACCACTATTTGCCAGTTGAATCCGCCCTTGCCGGTGGATTTGAAGAAAAGGATGTAGACGCCCTCCCCTTCGACATTGAATGCTCTTTTGGCGTGGGCGTCGGCCGCTTTGCTGTCCATCTCGCCGGCAGTTTCGATCAAAAGATTTCTGTTTTTGTGCCTGGCGCGGAGCTGGTCGATCTTCGCGTTGGCTGCATCAACCGATTCCTGCTTGAAAAGCCCGGCTTTGTCGCGCACTTCGCCCAACGACGTGCCTGGCAAAAGCAGCAGGCCGAAGAGGGCGGCAAAGAGCCCCGACCAGTATACGGATTTCAACATGTGTATTCTCCCTAGAGATTGGTGTCGTGTCGCTGATCCACTACCTTATTCGTCGATGATACCACATTATTCGCATTAGCGCGCGAAACGGAAAGGGGGCAACGGCCCAAGGTTCATTCCCGCATCGGGGGATTTGCCACAAGATTGACTCGTTCTTGGTCAAGCGGACTGGTGATGCCTGCTAAGGTGCGGCGAGGCGTCGTGATCTCAAGGGCTGCCTCCGCGACTTCGTCGACCGCCGTCGGTGTTGATTCCGTTTCGACCGAAACGTGATTCCGAAGGAACAAGAATACCTGGCGCCGTCCCAAACGCCGCCACAGCCCGGCGGAGTCGACCGGGCGGGCTCGATGCCCGGAAAGTAATTCGAGCTGTTGGTCGCTGTTGTCGTGACCTTGCATCTGGTATTCGGCGTGCGTGGCGCATGCGGCCATCTCGTCACCCAGGATCGAACTGGGGACTAGAAAGAATGTCAGGACTGCAATCATTCCCAACAGCTGCGGCATGGGCCTTCTCCGCGAATGGGATCGTAGGCCTCACGCGGAGCGTGAGGTCTACGGTTACTTGCTCTTGGCCGGGCGCTTCCAGTTTCCGCTCAGATCGACATTGCCGCGAATCTGGGAGACTTGAATGGCCCGAGGCGCAGTGATCATCAACACGTCGTCGGTGACTTCGTAGGTCAGGACGATATCTTTTCCCGAATCAGCGGCGTGCAGGACGAGCAGTGCCTTGCCATCGTCTTTGAGAGAAACGCGGTACGGGGCGCCGAGCGCCGTGAACACTCCGCCATCGCGAAGGTAGCCGAGGCGTGCGGATGGTTCGCCCGCTCGTGCGCCGAACTGGAGCATGAGCTTGGCCTTGATTGTATCGTCCTTGTCGATCACATCGACCGCAGGGCCGACCCATCCGCCCTTGACGTACTTGATCTCCTTCAACGCCGGCTCATTGGCCTTGTCCATCGTTTCCAGAACGTACGTCGCGGCCTGGGTAAGCGATTTGTCGGATGCCTGCTTGGTCGCAAGAATCTTCTCGAGTTCAGAGATGTTGGCCTTAGTGAAGAGTTTTTCCAGCGTTTTCTTGCCGACGACGATGCGGAAATAGCCCGGTTTCTTTGCGATGACAATGTACACGCCGTCGAGCTTGGCGTTGTTGAATCGCTCGCGCGCCCATTCGACGGCCTCGGCCTTGGCGGGCCCTTCCTTCACCGTTTCGATGAACAAGTCCTTTCCATGTTGCTCCATTACCTTGGCGATGATGGCGTTCGCATCGTCGATGGCAGCCTTGTTGAACAACTCGCCTTCGTCCTGCACGGTGCGTGCCTTGCGGCCTGGGGCTGGGTCCACCTTGGGTGGATCGGATGCTTTCACCGTCTTGGCCCGATCGGACATTAGCTCGAACGCCCGCTGGGCGACCTTGACGAGCGCGTCATCGCGGTCCTTGGGGAGCGTCGTGCGCAGGATCTTGGCCAGTTCATTGCGTTGTTCGATGGTGATAAGGCCACCGGTTTTGCCCTTGATGAGCTGCACCTGGAACGAGCGAGGTTCTTTAGTGAGGACGATATAGACGCCATCGAGATTGGATTCGGCCAGTGCGTCGGCTCGTTTCATGGCCACTTTGCCGGCCGTTTCGAGATCAGGTGCGCCTTTTTCCTTCGTCTCGATGACGAGGTCCTTGCCGAGTTTGTCCTTGATCTTGGCGACAACGGCGTTGGCTTCCTCGATCGCTTTTTCGCCGAAAAACTTAGCTTCATCCTGGATTTTGCGTGGTCCCTCTTGCGCATTTGCGAACGAGGGCGCGATGAACAGAGATGCGATCAGGATTAGAACACTGCATCGGCCGTATGACATGATGGCTCCTCTATGCGGAATCGCGATCCTCGCACCGCCGTGCCGACGCTACCTCGGGGAGGCGGGCGAGCGCGGTGCCTCGCCCGCCTCTGCGAGGCGGGGTTAACGTAGAGGCTACTGTATTATTGGGACTTCCCCCCGAAAGGGAAAGAGGAAACGAGGGCATTCTCGCGCAGCGTCCTATACAATGGAAACGGCGGTAAGCCTAAGGGCGAGGTAATCCGAACCCTTGGGATACCGTTATCGGCACAGAGGAAAGCAGACATGACGCCACGTGAGATAGTCGCGGAACTGAACAAGTACATCGTGGGCCAGGACGCCGCCAAACGCGCGGTAGCCATCGCCATCCGGAACCGCTGGCGCCGCCAGCAGCTTCCGCAGGCACTCCGAAAAGACGTGACTCCCAAGAACATCATCATGATCGGCCCGACTGGCGTGGGCAAAACGGAGATCGCTCGCCGCCTCGCCGAACTCGTCGGCGCACCGTTCCTGAAGGTCGAAGCAACGAAGTACACCGAAGTCGGCTACGTCGGTCGCGATGTCGAAAGCATGATCCGCGACCTCACCGACGCCGCCATCGCCATGGTCAAGCAAGAGCAACGCCGCATCGTCGAAACCGAGGCGAAGGAACGCGTCAACGAGCGTCTCGTCGATCTGCTTTTGCCCAACTCCGACAGCTGGGACCCCGATAGCCCCGAGGAAAGCGAACGGCACAAGCGCTCGCGCGACAAGATGAAGGCGCGCCTGTTGGCCGGCGAGCTCGAAGACAAGAATGTGGAACTGTCGGTCGAGGCCAAGGCGGTTCCGGTGCAGATCTTCTCCAACCTCGGCATGGAGAACATGGACGTCGATTTTCAGAACATGTTCGAGAAGATCATGCCGCGCAGCAACCAGAATCGGCAGGTCACGATCAAGGAAGCCCGCAAGATCCTGATGGAGCAGGAATCCGAAGCTCTTATCGATCGCCAAACGGTCACCGAGAAAGCAGTCGATCTGGTTGAAAACCACGGCATCGTGTTCATCGATGAAATCGACAAGATTTGCGGCCCGTCGTCGTCGATTGGCCCGGACGTGTCGCGCCAGGGCGTCCAGCGCGACCTGTTGCCGGTGGTCGAGGGAACGACGGTGAACACGCGTCATGGCCCGGTGCGAACCGATCACATTTTGTTTATCGCCGCCGGCGCGTTTCACATGTCGGAGCCAGGCGACCTCATTCCCGAATTGCAGGGACGATTCCCGATTCGCGTCGAACTGAGTGATCTGACGCGCGACGATTTCCTGCGCATCCTGACCGAACCGAAGCACTCATTGACCAAGCAATATGTCGAACTGTTGGCCACCGAAGGGCTCACCGTGACCTTCACGCCCGACGGACTTTCGGAGCTTGCCAACATTGCCATGCAGGTCAATAGCGAAACACAGAACATCGGCGCCCGCCGTTTGCACACGATCCTCGAAAGGCTGCTCGAGGACATCAGCTACGACGGCCCGGATCTGACCGACAAGCATGTCGTCGTCGACGGCAAGTACGTCCACGCCCGGCTCGATCCGGTGCTGGCCGACGAACGCAAGAAGCAACGCAAGCTAGGCTTTAACTTGTAGGCGCATCGAGCCATGTTGGAATACCCGCGGCATACTACGAAGGTGATGACGGCTGGATTGTTGCCGTCGTTCTCGATTTTCCTGGCGCCGCCAGCCAAGCCAGAACTCTGCGTTCGGCTCGCCGCATGGTCCGGGATGCGTCACGGCTGATGGCCCAAACGCACATTGAGATGGGCGACCCGCTTCCGCCGCCCAATGCAAAGGCGAAAGACAAAAAGGCCATTTTTTCGGAAACGATCCCTGTAAGTACTCGTGTACCGATGAATGTGCCGCTGTGAAACGGCGAAAATTGCTGAAACACTTGGCACAATTCGGGTGTATCTTCAAGGAAGGAAGTCGACATACACGTGTGTCTAGCCCATTGGATTCACGATGGAGTGCAATTCCCAGGCATCCCTAGGTCGACTCGATGCTTGCTCGGGTGATTTGCAAGCAGCTGGATTTGCCGCCGCCGAGCGGAAAGTGACATGAGATCAACTTGGGTCGCGACAATCGTTTGGCTCGCTCTTTCCAATGTACCCGTCCATGCTCAGAAGCCGGCGCCGCAAGCGATTGAACTCGTCGGCAAGGCGACCGATTTCCATTTCACGCGCAACTGGAATTCGTATTACTGGCGTGAAGATTTCACCTTCGTGCTCAAGGATGAAAAGTCGGGCAAGTCGTGGCGTATCCTGTCACGCGAGCCGACGCCGGCCTACGACTGGCGCATGGGCACGACCTTCACCGCCCTGAAACCCGATTGGTCCAAGCAGCTGCGCGTCAAAATCATCGGCGTCACCGGCGTCGATCGCCTGCCGGCGACGTTTTACGACTTCAAGCTCAACGAGCCGAACCTCGCGACGGCGCATCTCGTGTACGCCTACCTCCCCTCTCCCCCCGGGAGAGGGGCCGGGGGTGAGGGAGCGGGCGCATGGAAGCTCTACAACGCCAATAACTGGTTTCACAAATGGAGCGAGCAGGCCGATCCGATCATCTACTCGCACTATGCTAACAAACAAGCGCCCTACGACATCTACGGTTTCATCAACGGCCAGGCGGCGCCGTTCTCGGCTAAGTCGCAGGAGATTATCGCCAAGCACAAGTCAGCCCGGATGTTCCACGGCGTCATCCGCACTGCGAAGAATCAGAAATTCGGCTACGAGATCGACGTCCTGCATCTCGTCGGCCCGGACAAAGGCGGCAACGGCGTCGTCTTCCACGGCGACCCGAAAACGCTGGTCCCGCTTGACAGAAAGAAGTGACAACCCTCAGAGCCTGACGCGTAAGCGAAGTAGCAACCGGTGAACTTCACTTACGCGTCAGGCTCTGACGTTTTTCGAAGGAGCCCTTGGAATGCGTTATTTGTTCGTTCTTATGTTCGGTCTGGCATTCTCACCCACAGCGCTCGCCCAAGAGAAGTCGCCCGTTTTCGGGCTGACCAAAATTCACGAATTTCACCTCGAAATTTCCGCCCAGGAATGGGCGCAGATGCAGAAGGTCGAGGGGGGCTTCACGATCTTCGGGCCGAAGAAGATCGTCGTCAAGCCGGGCGAGGAAGCGATCGAACGCCACATGACTGCGGGCTTCGGCCTGGCGTTTCCCTGGGCCAAGGCCGATCTGCACGCCGAGGGGAAGGTGTACAAGAATGTTGGCGTGCGCTACAAGGGCAACGGCAGCTATGTCTCCACGGACAAGATGCTCAAGCGCAATCTTAAGATCGAAGTCGATCACTACGACGATGAACAACGCTTTCACAACGTGAAAACCATCACGCTCAATGCCGGCGCCGTCGATGCATCGCGAACGCGCGAAGCGCTGGCGTATGGCGTCTTTCGAGTCGCGGGGGTGCCGGCGCCTCGCACCGCCTTCGCCAAGATCACACTCACGGTGCCGGGCAAATACGACAAGGAACTCGTCGGCGTCTACACCTTCGTCGAACATGTGGACAAGGGATTTCTCAAGGATCACTTCAAGACCACCAAAGGCCTGCTGATGAAGCCCGAACGGATGCGCGGCATCGAGTACCTTGGCGACGACTGGGCCAAGTACAAAGACCGGTACCGCCCCAAGCACGAGCCGACTCGCGCCGAATCCGAACGCGTCATCGCTTTCGCCAGGCTCGTCAACAAAGCCGACGATGAGACGTTCAAGAAGCAGATCGGCGAATACCTCGACCTCGATGCTTTCCTGCGTTTCGCGGCCGTCAACACCCTCCTGCCCAATACCGATTGCTTCTTCACGACAGGCCACAATTACTTCATCTATCTGAATCCCAAGACAAACAAGCTGGTCTTCATGCCGTGGGACCTGGACATCTCATTCGCCGGGTTCCCGGCGATGGGCTCGGTCGATCAGCAGGTGGCGTTGGTCATCCAGCGGCCCCTGGGCGGGCGGATCAAACTGGTCGATCGCTTATTCGCGCTGCCGGAGGTTCAGGAGAAATACTTGAAGGTAGTGAAAGAGATCGCCGGCCTCGCGTTTTCCCGGCAGCGGCTCCTGAAAGAGCTCGACGCGATGCAGGCCGCATTGCGTCAGCACTTGGCCTTGGAAAAGGAGGCGATGGAGGCACGCAAGGACAAACGGGACGCCGCCAGCGAAGCCTTCGCTAACTGGTTCGCGCCGGCGGAAATGCGCAGTTTCATCGAACGGCGAACGGCAGCGGTGGCGAAGCAGTTGGAACCGAGCGACGAGAAGAAATGATGTCAGAGCCTGAAGCGTAGGCGAAGGATCTCCTTCCTTCGCCTACGCTTCAGGCTCTGATCGTATCGTCACTTACTTCTTCGGCGGCGCGACATACCCCGGCGTGGCGTTAAAGTTAGTCACGGGGGCGCCGGTGCCGGTATTGAAGATGCGCACGTCGCCGTTGGCAGCGCCGCCGACGACCAGTTGACCGTCCGGGCTGATGGCGACTGCATAGACCATGTCGGTGAATCCCGGCATCGTCTTGACTGCCGTCCCCGCGATCGGATTCCACAGGCGGACCGTCATATCGGCACTGCACGAAGCCAACAGCGGCGTCTTCGGGTCGGCGTGATGAGCCAGGCGGAAAACGGCTTTGCCATGGCCCGGCATGGCTTTGCTCTGCTTGCCGATTGCCTTGGCGGAATCGGTTGCTTGCCATTGGCGGATTTGCCCATCCTCGCCAGCCGAAATCCCGAACTTCCCGTCGGGCGTGATCGTGACGTTGTTGACGGTGTTTTGATGATCGGGGAAGGTCGCCAGCGATTCCTTGTTGCCGAGGTCCCAGAGTTTGGCGGTCTTGTCGCGGCTGGCAGTGACGATGCCTTTGCCGTCGGGCGTAAAGGCGACGCCGAGAATCCAGTCGGCGTGATTTTCGATAGCGTGCTCGATCTTGCCACTCTCCACATCAATGACACGAACGATGCGATCGCAGCCGCCGGCGGCAACCTTCTTGCCGTCCTTGCTGATCGCCAGCGCCCAGATGGCGTCGTCGACCTGCACGAGTTCCTTGAGCAGGACGGCCTTGTCGTTGACGCCGTCGACCGCCGGGGCGCCGCCGAAATCCTTGGGCGTGCCGGCGTCGATGTTGTAAATCCGGACATCGCCTTCCTGTCCGTGGCGTGCGCCGGCGACGACCAGTTTGCCGTCGGGCAGGTACGCCATCGCCAGAGCGCGTTCCGCTCGAGTGAAGACTCGGCGAACCAGCTTGCCCGTGGCGGCATCCCAGATCGTCAATTCATGATTGCCGCCCACGATCAAACGCTTGCTGTCCGGCGTGAACAGGACGGCGTTGATCAATGTCGGAAACTTGTACGACACGAACGGCTGCGGCGGATTCCAGCGCACACGCAGTTCGCGCACCAGGTCGGCCTTGGCGTCGAGCCCCGCGTCGAGCTTGGCGCCTTCATCGATCCACTTGGCGACGATGTCGATCTGCTCCTTCTTGAGCGCGTCGCCGGCGTCTTTGGGCGGCATGCGATCGGCGCCGGTGGAACGCAACAAATCGATCAGTAGGCTGTCCTTCGATTTGCCTGGCACGATCGGATCATCCTTGCCGCCGCCTTTGCGAAGGTTTTCATACGTCGTCATCTCGAGCTTGCCCTTCTTCTTCTTGGCGTCATGGCAAGCAAAGCAGTTCTTCTGCAGGATCGGAGCCACGTCGTTGACAAAGCTGATCGGTCCCTTGCCTTGAGCGCGAGCGACCGTCGGCGAGGCAAACAACATCCAAACCAGGGCCAGGCCGAGCACGGCGCAGAAGATGCAATAGCACGAGAAGCGAGGTCGAAACATGACGAGACTCCTGCAAAAAGTGGAAACCGAGAAGGCGGGACCTTTCCGTGGGGCACGCTTTCGACGTGCCCGGAGCGCATTCGCGCAGGCGGGTGACTGATTGTCATTATAAACGACTGCAATCCGAATGGGAGGGGTAAAATCGTGAATCGCTGTGGTTGGCTGTGCAGGTCGTTGTCCGCCCTCGTCCTTGCCTGCCAAGCGCGGGAGACCCATTGTCGATAAAATACTCGCATGGGCCAGGATTCTCCCATCGAGTGGACCGAAGCGACCTGGAACTCGCTTACGGGCTGCGACAAGATTTCGCCTGGCTCGGACGAATGAAGGCCCTTCGCCATCTACACCTCCGCAAGAAGAAGGTAGTGGATGCCGGGGTTACGCGTTTTGTTGAACTGAAGGATATTACGACGGTGATTCTCGACGACACTAACGTTTCCGACCGCCGATCTCTCACTCAGGCACAAGTTCCGACGGGCGCGTGCCAACATCACCCCAACGGAGCGAATCATGACAACCACCTTGAAAGTTAGCGCGAGCTTGATCCTGCTCACCCTCCTCGTGTCAGCCACGATTCAAACGCAAGGCTCGGGCAAGCCGATGACGATGCGCGGCACGATTGTCGCTGCCGCGGAGGTAAAGGACGACGGGCAAAAGAAGGCGGGCCTGCTCGGCTGGCTTTCCTTCAAGGACGGCGGCTCCGGTTTGCGCGTCTTCGTGCGCGCCAAGACCAAACTGGAAAAGCAAGTCGGCAAAGACCGCCAGCGCGCGACCTTCGCCGATCTCAAGCCGGGAACGCTGGTCGAGCTCATCCACAGCCAGCACGACGGCCAGCCTAGCATGGGACCGACGCTTTCGGATGCACAGGCGATCGTGATCCTTCCCGCGCCGAAGTGACAACGATTGTAAAGGCCGGTGATTCTGCAGACCGCCATGCAGCCAGGTCCTCGCCCGGCGGCTGACGGCGCTCGGCTCGTCGGTGAATCCCATACAAATCCTGCATGGGCCAAAACACGGGCATCGAATGGACCGAAGCGACCTGGAACCCGCTCACGGGCTGCGACAAGATTTCGCCTGGCTGCGCCAACTGTTATGCTGAACGTATGTCGTTGCGGCTTCGGCTCATGGGACAAAAGAACTATCGCAACGGTTTCGATTTGACGCTGCATCCACATGCGATTGCGTTGCCGCTGACATGGAAGAAGCCGCAGCGCATCTTCGTCAACTCGATGAGCGATCTGTTTCACAAGGACGTGCCGATCGCGTTCATTCAGCAAATCTTCTCGACGATGCGCCAGGCGTCGTGGCATCGCTTTCAAATTCTGACCAAGCGATCCGATCGGCTCGCCGAACTCAGCCCGTCGATCGATTGGCCCAACAACGTGTGGATGGGCGTCAGCGTCGAGTCGGCAGAGTATATGTTCCGCGCGGAACATTTGCGGACGACCGGAGCCAAGGTGCGCTTTCTGTCGGTCGAGCCGCTTTTGGGTCCGATTCCGCAACTGACCTTGCAAGACCTGCACTGGGTGATCGTGGGCGGCGAGTCGGGGCCGGGGGCGCGGCCGATGCGCGAGGAGTGGGTGCTGGAGATTCGCGATCAGTGCGTGGCGGCCGGCGTGCCGTTCTTCTTCAAACAGTGGGGCGGCGTCAATAAGAAGAAGACGGGCCGGGCGTTGCAAGGGCGCACGTGGGATGAAATTCCAGTGGAAGCCCCGGGGTGAGGTATTCCGAACCCCAGGGTTCGGAGTACCTCACCCCAGGGCTTCCATCAAAGAGAGAACAAATGAAAACCGTTCGCATGGGCCGCACGGGACTCAAAGTCTCCGAAATCTGCTTAGGCACGATGACCTTCGGCTACCAGTGCGACGAGAAGACGTCGTTCGCCATCATGAGCAAGGCGGCGGAGCAGGGTGTCTATTTTATCGACACCGCCGACGTCTACCCGGTGCCGCCGAGCGTCGAGACCGCCGGTCGCACGGAGGAGATCGTTGGCCGTTGGCTCAAAGGCCAACGCGATCGCTTCGTGCTGGCGACCAAATGCCGCATGAAGGTCGGGCCGGGCACCAACGACGAGGGCCTGTCGCGCCGGCACATCATCCAAGCGGTCGACGATAGTCTCCGTCGGCTGCAGACTGACTACATCGATCTTTACCAGCCGCACAGCTTCGATGCCGAAACGCCGATCGACGAGACATTGCGAGCCCTGGATGATGTCGTGCGGCAGGGCAAGGTTCGCTATCTCGGCTGCTCGAACTTCCCGGCGTGGCAGGTGGCGATTGCGCTTGGCGTGAGTGCCGCCCACGAATGGGCTCGCTTTGACTGCGTGCAGCCGCGCTACAACTTGCTGCATCGCGACATCGAAGTGGAATTGTTGCCGCTCTGTCGGGATCAAGGCGTTGGTGTCATTGCGTATAATCCATTGGCGGGCGGTTTCTTGACGGGCAAGTATCAGTCGCTCGAAGCGCCGCCGCCGGAGAAGACGCGATTCAGCCTTGGAAAAACCGGCGACCTGTACCGTGAGCGGTATTGGCAGCAATCGCAGCTTGATGCGGTGCAGGATTTGAAAAAGTTCTTCCAACCACGCGGCAAGTCGCTCACGCAGGTCGCCGTCGCCTGGGTGTTGGCGCAGCCGGGAATTACGTCGGCGATCGTCGGCGCGAGCAAGCCGGAGCAGCTCGACGCGACGTTGGCGGCGGTCAACGTGACGCTGGACGCCGACGAGAAGGACGCGTGCCATCGAGCGTGGTTCGATCTGCCCCGGCCGCTGACGCCGGCGCGATAGTCAATGCAACGTGTTCCCTCTGTTGCGGCATCAAAGCTCGC
>VGZI01000194.1 GCA_016872605.1 Planctomycetota bacterium | reverse complement strand
TCCCGATCTCGCCGACGTCATTCCGATCGTCCGCTCCCACCACGAGCGCTGGGACGGCGGCGGATATCCCGATGGCACGGCCGGCGAGGATACGCACAAGCTCGCCCGCATTGTCGCCGTTGCGGACGCCTTTGACGCCATGACCAGCGATCGTCCGTATCGCAAGGGAATGTCGGCTGAGACCGGCTTTGCCGAGGTCGAAAAGCAACGGGGCAAACAGTTCGACCCCGTCGCCGCCGATGCCTTCCTCGCCATCAGGCAACGCATTATCCAAGAGATGCAATCCGAGACCAAACGGCTCAACATGCAGCAGTTCGGCCACCTAAGACTTGCCGCGATCTGATCGTAGTCATCACGCTCCGTGTGATGAACCGCACCCTGAACACCCAAGTGCCCTTCATCACGCGGAGCGTGATGTCTACCATCAGTAGCCTTTGATCACGGCGCCGAACCCAGGCCGATTCGGCACATCGATCAGTCCGTCTGTTATCGTCGGCTGTCCGCCGACCCAGGTAAGCCATGGCCGACCCGATTCCGCCAGCGGATTGGCATCGAGAGCGGCCAACGCCGGCAGCGTCCAAATCTCGCCGCCACGATGCGGACAGACGCGCACGCCTTGCTTGTCGGCATGGCGATAAATCTTCACCAACTCCGTCATGCCGCCGCACCAGGTCACGTCCGGCTGCACCACGTGATGCAAGCGCCGGTCGATCAACTCCGCGAACGCGGCGGCGGTGAACTCGTGCTCGCCGCCGGCGATCGGAATCGGACAGCTCCTCATCAGCTCCGCATACCCGGCAAGATCGTCCGGCGGCAGGGGCTCTTCGATCCAGGCCACGCCGAGCGAGGCCACGCGTTCCGCAAAGCGCAACGTGAACGGCACGTCCCACTTCATCCACGCGTCGACCATGAGCACCACATGGGGTCCGACGCGATCGCGCACCCGTTTGACCTGCGCGGCGTGTGATTCAACACTGACGTCGCTTTTGCCCAGATGCAGCTTGAATGCCGAATGCTGTCCGAGGAGCGAATCGGGAATGTCGTCCCAGACTGTCGCGTAAGTCGGCAAACGCTCGAGCTTCGGCCCGCCCAAAACCTCCGCGATTGATCGATTGGCCGCCTTGCCACGCAGGTCCCAGAGCGCCAGATCGACTCCGCTTAGAGCCATGATGGCGACACCTTTGCGACCGAAGGGCAACGTGGCGTCGTACATCGCCTGCCAATGGATTTCGATGGGCTCGACGGTCTGCCCGACGAGCAGTTCGCGCAAGACCGTGCGAATGATGTGAATGGCCGCCAATCCGCCGCCGCCGACGCCATAGCCGACCAAGCCGACGTCGGTGTCGACCGCGACCAGGATCTGCCCGAGCGCCGTGCGCCAATCCGGCGGCGAATCGCATACCGGCTGACAGGCGCGGATATCCACGATCTTCATGTGTGGTTCAGAGGCCCGAGGTGTTTAGCCGTTCGCTTTACTTGAGCGGAGCCCGACGGTCGGCGTTTTTAAATTTCTTTGTTCAACAGCGAAAATGCCTTCCAAAGATATTGAAGCCCGCTCAGCGCCGTCACGATCAGCATCGCCCAGACGAGGATATCGCGCATCCACATGAAGGCATCCAGATTCTCCTCGTAAAGCGCCAAGAAGATCGCGAACAGGGCCGCGCATTGCAGCACCATCTTGAGCTTGCCAAGGAACTCCGATTCGAAATTGGCGCCAAGATTTTCGAGATACGATCGAAGCCCCGTGATGATGAACTCGCGAGAGACGACCGTAACGACCATCCACGGCGCCAGACCCGCTTCCGGATGCTTCATCAAAAAGATGTACGCGCCGCATATGACAACCTTGTCGACAAGCGGATCGAGATTTCGGCCCAGCTTGCTGGTGATGTCATGGGTACGCGCGATGTACCCATCAAGCCAATCCGTGAAGGCGGCGACGGCGAAGACAAAGATACAGACAAGCCATTCATGGTGCTCAATGAGCACAAACAGCACGATCCCGAGCGCCAGCCTGCCCGTCGTGAGATAGTTCGCAATGTTAAGAATGGGCGGAGGTTTCGGCGGCTTCTCGGATACATTCATGCAGCTTTTATACGGATTCGTTTAGCGCCCGCGAGGCGCCCTGCGGGCGCAAAGGCGAGCGGCCAGTCTTTTTCTCCCTTCTCCTCCCGGGAGAGGGGCCGGGGGTGAGGGTGAGACCTGCAGTTTCCCGTGATTTGCCCTCACGCCCAACCCCTCTCCCGGGAGGAGAGGGGGAAAAATCAAGTCCTGCCGCTTGCCAAAACAGAATCACGGCGCATTACTTTCCCTTCGGCGTTTCCGCCTGCGGACGCGCGCTCAAGGTGAAGGAACCGGTTTCGCCCGGGTTGAACGTCGTGCAGATGATGCGATAGACGCCGTCGGCAGGGGCGCGGAAGACGATCTTGGCATTCGGGTAGCCGCCGCCGTCGTCGTCGCGGGCAACTTCCTTGCCTTCGGCACTCTCCAGGATCAGGAACGGATCGAGGTTTTTGTCCGTCGCGGTCATTTCAATGACATACGTGACGCCAGCGTTGAGCTTGACCGTCTCGATGTGCATGAAGTGCTTTTGGGCTTTGTTGGAGTTAATGCTCATCACCTTGCTGGTGTCCTTGAGCGTGAAGGTCGCCTTAAAGTCCGCGCCGCGAACGTTGGTGGGAATCTCGATCTTGGCCGGCATCAGCTTGCCCGACTTGAGTTCGGCGATCAATGGCTGAATATCCTCGGACGGGATAGCGTAGGTCTCGGTGCGGCCCGCGCGGGCGATGTTGATGCCGACGGCCTTGCCGTCGAGATCGACGAGCGGCCCCCCCTGATGCTCGGGACGCACGCCGGAGTCGTGCTGCAGGATCGTCGGGAATCCGCCACGGCGCAGGTTGAGCTTCGTCCCCATCGTCTCTTGCGGGTTGATGCCCATCTTGGCTTCTTTGGGCCGAACGCCCAGGGTAATCGTCATATCGAGTTCTTCCTCGCCGCGCTTGACGCGCAGCGCGATTTTGTCGCCGGCATTGAATCGGCCGACCGTTTCGATCAGCGATTGCGAATCGTTGATCTTGCGGCCGGCGGCTAAGTGAATGACGTCGTTGACTTTTAGCCCCGCTTGCTCGGCAGGGCCCTTCGCCATGACGATGGTGATCTTGGCCCCGCCGATCATGGTGACATCGAGCTGGACTCCAAGATATCCTCCGTTCGGATTGAAGAAGCGGGGCGGCTGATCGCCCGGCTTGAATTTCCGCGAGGCAACGCTGATGACGCCGACCGCAATCGGATCGCGATCCAACCCGACCGACGCGACCCAGCGTCCAACCGTGGCTTCCTTGCTGTGCCGCCATTCGACCGGCGCGAGTCCCGTGGCGTCGATCTTGAGCATGACCAGGTCATACGCCGCATTCGCACGGTCATCGTCCTTGACGCCACGAATCTCGGCTGTGTACGTTCGGCCATCTTTCAGTTTGACGCTGATTGGCTTCTCGCGCTTGGACTCGATTTCACTCCACTTGGAGATGATCCAGCCATCGGGGTCGACGACGGTCCCGAAGGCGACTTCCTTGCCGTCCACGGAGACGCGCACCGTCGAGTCACCGGCCTTGGCGATGACATCGCGGAAGACCTGGCGAATCTTCGGCCCGTCACGGAAGGAGTCGGGCGAAATGCCCTGTCCCAACACCGAACCGGCACTTGAGAGAATCAAAAAAAGCACAACGAGTCGTCGAACCAGTGTCATGGATGCAGCTCCGAAGTATTCTCACTCTTCGTTTGGCGCTTTCGCGGCGCCGCGCGAACGCTAAACGAGGAAACCGATGTTATTTCTTGTCAACTTTCAGTTTTTCCGGGATGGCGAGCGTTTCGCGGATGGTCAGGCGATACGCGCCAAACTGGCCTGGATCGCAAGTCGTCACGACGATGCGAAACGTGTCGTCTTTTTTGGGGGTGAAGACGATACGCGAGTTCAAGAATCCGGCGCCGTCATCGTCCTCGGCCAATTTGCCCATATCATCGTGTTCGATACGCAAATACGAGTCGACTTCGTCGCTGGTCAGGTCGAGGGTGTAAGTTTTCCCGGCTTGCATCTTGAACTCGTGAATGTGGCGAACGCACTTGTCGCGTTCGATGTCGAAGGGATCGGTTTTCGCGAGGTTGCCGTCAAAGGTCTTGACAATCTTGCCGCCGGCGCTTTTCACTTTTTCGATCGAGGGATCCTTCTCGTCCCAGCCGAGCGGGATGTTGTTGCCATTCTGGTCGGTCAAAACAAACGCAGCTTTCATGCCCTTGGGAATCTTTACGGAGAGCCCCTTGGTTTTGTCCTTGAGCATGTTCCAGACGATGAAGCCATCGACGGTGCTCTTGATCGATTCCTTGCCAGTGGCCCATTGCACCGTGAGTTCCTTGCCCGGGAGAATCGCTCCTTTAGCATCAACCAGCATACCGTGAATTTGCAGCTTGGCGCTGCCTTTGACGAGTTCCTTGAAGAGCTTTTCCACAGCGGGCGCTGGGACCTTGATTGCTTTGAGCAACTCAACTTTTCCGGAGTAAAGCACGGCATCGCGCACGGTCAACGTGTAACTGCCGGTCTGTTTCGATTCGAAGGACGTGGCGATGATCTTGTGTTCGCCGTTCTTCTGGGCGCGGTAGACGATGCGCGAATGCGGGAAGCCGCCGCCGTCGTCGTCATGGGCGAGTTCCTTGCCGTCGGGCCCTTCGAGCCGAAGGTAGGTATCGAGCTTGGTGCCGGACTTGTCGGCGCTGACCAGATCGAGCGTATAGACATGCCCGGATTTCATGGCGAGATTGTAGATCTTGCGGTGCGATGACAAATTCTTGTCCTTGGGATCTTTTGGGCACGGTTCGGTCGGATCGTCCTTGGTGAGCTTGTCCTTGGCTTCGAAAATCTTTGTTCCGCCCATCGAAAGCACGGTTGGCATCTGGCCGAGCGCCGAGCCCCAGCTCTCGCCCTGGGCGAGCTTTTGCCAATGCTCTAGGTAAGTGTCTACGGGTACGTGCATGTTCTCGGTGATCGACAGACCGCCGATGCGGCTATGGATGCCGATGACACGCCCCTGCATGTCGAAAAGCGGGCCACCCGAGTCGCCGCCGACGAGCGTGCAATCGGTGCGAATGACGAACTGGTTAACGAACAGGATGCGTCCGACGCGCACAACCGGTCCGCGATTCGGCCGGAACCCGCCAGGATGCCCGACGGCGACGACCCATTGACCAACCTTGAGTTCGGACGATTTCCCCATCTCGAGAGCGGGGTAGGTTCCTTCCTCAGAAATCTTGACCATGCCGCTATCGATGCTGACAAATCGGCCCAGCGTGTCGGCGTTGATGAATTTGCCTCCCGGCATGATAACGCGAGCTTTTTTCTTCGGTTCGCCAGAGACGTGGCCTGCGGTGAGGACGGTGCCGTCGGTCTTGACAATGACGCCGCTCCCCTGGCCCGGTCCAACGAGCACGCCGACGACGGATGGCGTGACCTTGTCGAGCACTTTCTTGACGTGCTGCTCGATCGCGCGCAGGTCTTCAACGGTCTCCGGCAGCTTGTGAGTCTGCAAGACCTTGGGGACTTCGAGGAGCTTCGGCGCGGGAGTCGTCTTTTTCTCGTTACCCGTTTCTTGAGCGGCGGCAAAGCCAAGGTAAAACCCGGCACAGATTAGCAAGCCGGCGAAGTGGCTAAACCAGGAATGCATGAGGAACCCTCGTCGAAGTAGTGGCGTCTCAGGTGGGGACCGTCAATCTAGTTTTACACGGAATCGACACGAAGCAAAAGGGAAAAATGGATTCTGTGTACGATTCGGCGAGCCAAGCCGCGTGAGCGGCCGGTTGATGATGCCATCATGAAAACTCAACCAGGCGCTAACGGGGCTCAGCTCGCTGACTGACCATATGATAACCGCCAAGACAATCACCGCCTCGACGAGGCGGGGCAAGACGGGAGAATTGATTCGTGAGAAAACCAATCGTTGCCGCCACCTTCTTGTTCGCATGCTTGACGCTGGCGCACGGCCAACAACCCGGCAAGCTCGACCTTCAGTTCCAGCAATCCCCGGCTCGGCCGATGCCCCAAGGCATCACTATCGTCGATCACGGAAAATACGATCCGCGGCTCAAGGGCTACTTCGCCCCCGACGGAATCCAGATCGACATCGTCGCCGAAGCGCCCAACGTCATCAATCCGGTCGGCATGACGTTCGACGCCGACGGCAACCTTTACGTCCTCGAATGGGTCGAAGATCCCAAGGGCCGAGCCGACAAAACGCAGGTCGAGTTCACTTACAAGGACGGTACGAAGCGCAAAGTCCTCATCATGCGCAAACCGACCAAGGACCGCGTGAAGATGCTAGGCTACAACGCCGAGAAAAAAAGCTACGACACAAGCAAAGTTGTCCTCGAAGACGAACTGCCAAGCAGCATCCTCATCCACGATGGCTGGATGTATCTGAGCGGTCAGGGAACGGTTCGCCGCTATCGGAAACAAAAAGACGGAAGCTGGGGCGACAAGCAAATCATCGCCCAAGGCTTCTGCGGCTATCACCATCACCAGGTTTCGGGGCTGACCATCGGCAACGAGGGCTGGCTTTACATCACGTCCGGTGACAACGACAACTATGTCGAAGGGTCCGACGGTAGCCGGGCCGACGTTCTCCGCACTGGCGCCATCTTCCGCTGCCGGCCCGACGGCTCGAAGATGCGCACGCATTCGATCGGCTATCGCAACCCGTATCGCGATGTCGCCTTTGACGCTCACTTCAACATGTTTCATGTGGACAACGACAACGAAGACGGCTCCAAGTGGACCGGTTGCCGACTCATGCACATTCCCGAAGGCGCCGACTTCGGCTGGCGGCTGCGGCCCGGCGTCGAGTGTTGCGTCTCGGATCAAGTTCGCTCGGCCGTTTATGGCGAGTTGCCTGGCAAATTGCCTCCCATGCTCAAGACAGGCCGCGGCGCACCCGCGGGCTTGCTGCTTTACAACGACACCTGCTTTCCGCTCGCCTATCGCGGGCTGCTCTATTACCCCGATGTCTTTCGCAAGGTGATTCGCGGTTACCAGGTGCAAGGCGTCGGCGCCAGTTTCGACGTGACGCATGAGTTTGAATTGCTGCGATCCGATGATCCGCTTTTTCGCCCGTGCCAGATGGTCCTCGGACCCGATGGCGCCATGTACGTGTGCGATTGGCGAACCGACTCCGGCGGCGCGGGTAAGCTCTGGGGCGATGGCAAGAACGGCCGCATCTACCGCCTGAGTTGGAAAGGAACCAAGGACCAACCGGCGATCGAGTTGCGTGGCCTCGACAGCTGGGCCAAGATCGCCAAGGCAGGCGACGCCGAGCTTCTCAATACGCTGGAGAGCGACAACTTCAGCGACCGCCAGCGCGCTCAGCACGAGATCGTTCGGCGCGGCGACAAGCATCGCGAAGCCCTCCTGGGGATACTCAAGGACGTCGACAACAAGTCGATTGTCGCGCGCATCGCCGCCCTTGGGGCGTTGCAGTCATTCTGGAACAAGGACGTGAAGGACGCGTTCATCGAGCGGCTGCGCGATTTTTCGCCGGACGTTCGCCGACTCGCCGCCGATGGGTTGGCGCTCAACTGCACGAAGGCCGACGACGATGCCCATGACGCGCTGGTTGCCATCATCAATGACGACGACTTTGCCGTGCGCCGCGCCGTTTGCTTGGCGATCGGCCGCATCAGCCATGGCACAGCTGCCGACGTCATTGTCAATGCGCTGCAGTTCGACAAGAAGCTCGATGAATACCTGACCGACGGCCTGGTCCGCGCCTTGGAACTGACGGGCAAGGAAGGGATCGCCAAATTCCTGACCTTGGCTGACTCCGGCTCGGACAAAGACCTCGAACGCGTGTTGGACATCTATCCGATGTTCCGCATTCGCGAAGCCGCGGATGGCATCCCGGTGCTGCTCAAGAACTATCACGTCAAGCCGGAGCAAAAAGTGACGCTGATTCGGTCGTATGCGTACTATCAGCTCGATCCGGCCGTGTCGGTGGAACCGCTCGTGAAGTTCCTGCGTACGCTGCCCCTGGAGCCGAACAAGATGGTCAGCGCTGGGCAACTCAACTCGATGAAGCTGGCCGCCATCGATATGCTGGCAAGCGCCGGGGCCATCAAGTCGGACGATGTCAAGGCGGCGCTACTGGCAATGCTGAGAACAGACGATGCCAAGGCGCGCAAGGCGGTGCTGGATACGATAGCCGACGCTCGCTTGTTGACTGCCGTGCCGATCTTGCTCGAGCAGTTGTCCGCGGCCAAGGAGGATGCTGAACGCGTCCCCTTGATTCGCGTGCTGGGTCAGTTGGGAGAGAAGTCGGCGTTCGGCCAGGTGCAGGCGCATGTGAAGTCGAAGGATGGGCTGGTGCGCATCGAAGTGTTGCGCGCTCTGGGCCAAATCGACAACCGTCCTGCGCGTAAGGTCGCGGAGAGTTTGCTTGGTGACGACGACATCCAGGTTCAGCGCGAGGCCATCGCACTGCTCAGCCAGAGCGTCGAAGGCGCGCGCATCGTCGGCAAGCGATTCTCCGACAAAAAAATGCCCCGGTCGCTCTTGCCCGAGGTGACCGAGTCCCTGCGCCGGTTCGCGTCGAAGGAGCATCCCGATGTGGCGGCGCTGCTCTCGGATGTCGTCAAGGGCGGACTCCTGGTATCGCTCGAGCCGGACGGTCTCAAGCACGTTACCGAATTGGTGCGAAGCAAAGGCGACCCGGTTCGTGGCCGGCACCTTTATCTCAATAACAGGGCGGTGGCGTGCATCACCTGCCATCGGCTGGAAGGAGTCGGCGGCAGTGTTGGGCCGGACCTCACACGCGTCTGGGAATCCCTGTCGCTGGAAAAAGTCATGGAGTCGATGCTCGACCCGTCCAAGGAAATCAAGGAGGGCTACCAGACATGGGTAGCCACCACCAAGAGCGGATTGGTAATCAACGGACTGAAGGTCTCGCAAACGGCGAAGGAAGTTGTGCTACGCGACGCCACCGGGAAAGAGGTGCGCATTCCGAACAACGATCTCGAATCGTTCGAAGCCTCCAAGAAATCGCTCATGCCTGATGACGTCGTCCGCCACCTGAGCTTTGGCGAGTTCATCGATTTGGTCGCATTCCTGCGAGATCGCAAATCGCAGGAAGAGCTTCGCGGCATGGTGCTCAACGCCTGGGCGATCGGCCCGTTCGACATCGACCTGGCAAAAGCGCAAGCGCTGGAAAAGAAACCCGATCCGACGCAGGTCGTCGTTGTCGACAAAGAACTGCTCCGCTGGTCGCCGATCCAGGCCGACATGGCAGGCAAGGGATTTGACCTGGACCAGGTTATCGGCAAGGGACCGGGCTCCGCGTACCTGCTCAGCTACGTCTACTCCCCCAAAACGCAGAATGTGCAGTTGAGCTGGAAATGCGATGAAGGGTTCAAACTCTGGCACAACGGCAAGAACATCGAGGCCAAAGACGAATCAACCAATCTCGCGCTCACCGAAGGCTGGAACGCCCTGCTTTTGCGTGTCAGCAATGCGGAGGCGAGGCCGTTCATTCATCTGCGTCTCGTCGGCGGCGACGGTTTGCGCGTGTCGATGCAGAAGGATTAGCCGGCCTTGGCGAGCCGATGAGGCCATCTTTTGCGTTACGGCTTCATGCGTGCCTTGAGGAACCCCTGGTCGCTCAGCCAGTGCTCACAGGACTTCGTCCAGCCGCCGTAAGGCCGATCGCTTTTGCGGACGCCGAAGTCGTGGGCGGTGCGGGCGTAGATGTGCAACTCCGCGGAGACGCCGGCGCGTTTCAGCGCCAGGTACATCAAGGCACTGTGCTCTGGCGTGCTGATCAAGTCCTCGCTGCCGTGCACCAAAAAGACCGGCGGCGTTTTGCCGGGGACCTTCATCCCCTTTTCGAGAAGTTCTTTCAAGTAGCCCGAGTAGACCGGAATGGCAAAGTCGGGCCGACAACTGATCTTGTCGATGTCGTCCTGCGGGTCGTAGGTGCGCTTCTCGAAGCTCGTCGCGGTCGCGATGGCGAGATGGCCGCCGGCGGAGAAACCGGTGATGCCGATGCGGTCGGGATCGATGCCCCAGCCCTTGGCCTTGCTGCGGACAAGACTGACGGCGCGCTGCGCATCCTGCAACGGCCGACGCGCGGGAATTCCCTTCGGCTCATCGGGTCGGCGCGGCACGCGGTACTTGAGGATGATGCCGGTGACGCCAATCGAGTTGAGCCAGTCGGCGACTTCTTCTCCCTCGATCTGCCAAAAGAGGTTCCAATACCCGCCGCCGGGACAGATGATGACTGCTGCTCCGGTGTCCTTGTCCTTCGTGGGCCGATAGATAGTCAGCGTCGGCTTGGTGACGTTGGTGATGAGCCGCGTCGGCTCGGTGATCTCGACCTGCGTCCTGACGCTTTCCTTGGACATGAGTTGCTTCTCGGCGCCGATGGTGCCGGGCTCTTCGGGCGCTTTGCCGGCCCAGAGTTCGACGACCTTCGGCTTGTTGCCGGGGCTTTTCGCGCCATTGTCCTTCGGAGACGAGAGGTAGTGGATGAAATGGCCCGCGTGAAGGGGACGGGCCAGGCACAGCAACGTGACTGCGAATACGATTCGGTTCATGTTTACACCCCAGCGGGACGGATGGCCACCAGGGAACATTACGCCCATCCAATAGAGACGTGAAGGGGCGGCGCGGCGAAGAAGGCCCTGCATCGGGTTCGGGTGGGCCGAAGTATCAGCGTTGTGGAGCCGTCGCGGCTGGCCGGGGCATCGCCTGAAGAATTCGCCCTGCCGCCTCGCGAATCTCGTGGTTGGCGTGCTGCTGAGCGACGCCAAGAACGGGCAGCGCGTCCGCACCGGCGGTGAGCAGAATCCGCCGCATCATGCCGGGGACCGGGCAGTATTGGTCGCCGAGGGCTTCGACGGTCGCAGCGCAGTTCAGTCCGTGGCCGACCTTGGACAGCACTTTGAACGCCAAACCTCGCAGGCGGTTGTTGTCTCTGCTGCGAATGCCGGCCAACAGGGCGGCGACCACTTCGGGGGACTCGCGACCCAGGGCGATCAGGCGTCGCTCCGCCTCGTCACGAACCGACTTGTCCGTGATATCCTTCATGGCGTGGACCAGCGCGGTTCCGGCGCCCGGGAGCATGCGGGCCAACTCGGCCAAGGCTCCGATCGCCTCGATGCGTTCAGCGGGCGTTCCTTCGCGCACTTTCTGAAGCAGGCGTGGCTCGGCTTGCAAACCGTCGAACACCTTCTGAATCGTCGGCTCGGTGCGGCCGATGTTGCGCAGCCCGATCGTCGACCACTTGCGCACGGTCTCATTCGGATGTCTATAGCCGGCAATCAAGATCGGTGCAGCGTCCTTGCCCATGGCTCGCATCACGCGCTGAAACGCGCCGGGAACGGGGCAATAAGTCTCGCCCAGGGCGTCGACGAACTCAGGCGTCGCCGCGGCGGGACCAACCTGCGAAAGCACCTTCACGGCAAAGTTGCGAGCGCGATAGTGAGTCTCCCGTTCTCGGATCAGGCGAATGAGCACCGATACGGTCACGGGGGATTCTTTGGCCAGGGGGACCAGGCACCGTTCGTACTCGGCCGCCACGCCGCCGTTGCCCTCGGCCGCCATGGAACGAACGACGTCATTGGCCGTGGACGGATGCTTGCGAACGATGTCCATGAGGACCGCTGTCGCCGCGCTACGCACACTCGGTTCGCCCGAG
>VGZI01000193.1 GCA_016872605.1 Planctomycetota bacterium | reverse complement strand
CACGGGCTATGCCGGCTACAGCGGCTACTCCGGCTACTCGGGGTACTCTTGCTACTCGGGTTACTCAGGCTACTCAGGCTACGCCTGCCACGGCTGCACCGGTTGCTCGGCCCCGGCGGTTCGCGGTTACGGGTTCGCCGGCGGCTGCTACGGGTATCACGGCGGCTGCTACGGGTCGTTCGGCCACATCGCCGTCGATCCCCACCACGGCGGTTGCACCGGCTGGTACGGCGCTTACGGTGGACACAGCGGGTATGGCATTCCGCTCCCGGTCGGCGTCGCGCCAGCTCCAAAAAAGCCGGCTGTCGACTTTTTCCCACCGATCAATCCGAAGAAAAACGATCCGGAAGTGATCGACATCGAAAAGAAGAAGGACAAAAAGATCGAGAAGAAGCCGGAAGATGAACAAGCGTCCGCGACCGTTCGCATCGAGATTCCCCAAGGCGGCAAGCTGTTCGTGGACGGCCAGCCGATCAACGCCGCTCCGGGCATCCGCCTCTTTCGCACGCCGATTTTGGCGCCGGGACAGACTTACTTCTATAACATCCGCATCGAGGTCGAACGCAACGGCGCCATTCGGCGCGAAGAAAAGCAAGTCTTGGTCCACGGCGGGCAGGAGGCTGTCGTGAGCTTCCCGGCCTTGCGACCGCCCGGCGCGCAAACGGCCCAGGCGACTGAGTAAGTGGATTTCAGAGCCTGAAGCGAAAGCGAAGGATAGTGCTTAGCTCACGCTTCACCCTTCAGGCTCTGAGCGCTCTGGGCTATCCAATTCCGCTTGAATCCCGTATACTAAAGAGTTCCCGTTAGAGTCCCTATTCGGGGCTCGCGGGAACTATGTGTTTTCACCTATTTCGATTCCGAGGCGGAATCGCGTTCCTTGAGAGGAGGACGAATGAGCTTGCGGATGCGTGTCCATGACAAAGAACCGATCGGGTTGGCGCTGCGCCGCTTCAAGAAGCTGATCGAGCGCAGCGGCATGCAGAAGGAATTGCGGGCCCATCAACATTACGAGAAGCCGAGCGAATTGCGCCGCCGCGCCAAGCTGCGGAAGGAAAAGGCGGCTCGCAAAGCACACGAAAAGACCTTCGGTGGCGGCATGGACCGCCCGGGGAACCTCCCCAACATGTAACTAACTACTTTTCATGCAATCAACCTCAGGCGGGGCCACACCTTCGAACCCACACCGCCAGAACCAAGGCCTCGCCTGTTTTTTTGCGCGGACGGTAACACACGAAAGACAGAACCACAGAGGCACAAGGATCTACACAGATGACGTGGTCAACGGCGCGTTCGAGTGACGCTGCTCATCGAAGCCGTAACTAGCAACTCCCCCATCTGGGATCGTCCGTGTTCATGTGTGGTTTAGGTCTAGCTGACGAGAAAGCGACGAGCCGTGAAAGTCTACGTGCTTGGCAATGCGGATCGGCCTGGCGTTGCGGAGGCGGTGCAGCTGTGCTTGCCGCTGCTGCAAAAGAAGGTCGACGTGTTGCTCGTCGACCTGCGACAGGAACGCGATCTGGCCGGCATCCCCGCCGCCGACCTGGCGCTCGTCTTCGGCGGCGACGGGGCGATCTTGCGCGCCGCCAGGCAAATGGGCTATCGCCAGGCGCCCATTCTCGGCGTCAACCTCGGCCGGCTTGGCTTTCTCGCCGACATCGCCGTGCAAGTCTTCGAGGAATGCTTTGCGCACGTTCTCAACCGCGATTTCAATGTGACGCGCCATCTCATGTTCGAATGCGACATTGACGCCGCCGATCAGAAGCAGACCGTGCTGGGCTTGAACGAAGTCGTCGTCCACGCCATGCCGCCCTTGCGGATGATCGATCTTGAAGTCGAAGTCGATGGCGTCGCGGCGGCCCGGTTCGGCGCCGATGGCTTGATCGTGAGCACCCCGGTCGGCTCGACGGCGCACAATCTCTCGGCGGGAGGGCCGATCCTGGCGCAAGAATTGTCCGCATTCGTCATTACGCCGATCTGCCCGCACACACTGACCTATCGGCCCATCGTCGAGTCGGCGGACAAAAAGATCACCGTCCGCCTCGGGCCCAGCGCCGAGCAGGCGCTCGTCGCGGTCGACGGCCAGGCGGCCGGGCGAATCACGCCGCGGCAGTGCGTCGTCGTTCGCAAAGCGCCGGTCATGTTTCAACTCGTCAAAGTCCCGGGCCACGGATACTACCAGACCCTGCGCGACAAATTGAGCTGGGGCACGACTCCGCGCTATCGCAGTGAGCCCTGAGGCATCGCCGGTTGTAACAACGTCAACGGCCTTGTCCTCCGCGAACACCCGGAATTGATCATGCGACGATACTGATCGAAGCGGATGCGCACCGGCGTCTCCGGCGGAGGCGCGACCGGCAGCGGCGGGACTATCGTCGAAGACCTGCGACACCTGCAAATCGGTTGCTCGTCGGACTCATCATGTCATGCTCGGCGTTCGAAGTATCCGAAGAAGCCTCTAGCAACCGCGCCGCCGCGCGGGTATACTTATCATGACCTTGCCACCCACCCCGATCCCCCGCGGGATACGAGGATCATGCCATGCAAACTCCGTCCGGTTCGGCACATAAGACGTGCGACGGCCTCACGCGGCGCAACTTTTTGCGCATTGGCGCATCAGGCCTGATCGGCGGGCTGTCGCTGCCATGGCTCCTGGAAGCTCAGGCGTTGGCGTCGACGGACCGGCGAGCGCCGGCGCAGGCGTGCATCTTCATCTTTCTGGAAGGCGGGCCGAGCCAACTTGACATGTGGGACCTTAAGCCTGACGCGCCGGCCGAGGTGCGCGGGCCGTTCAATCCGATCCGCACGAACGTCACCGGCACGATGATCTCCGAGCATCTGCCGCTCTGCGCCCGCATCGCCAACAAGTACACGATCGTTCGCAGCCATAGCCACAACGACAATGGCCATGCCACCGGCTACCACTATTGCATGACCGGCTATCGCGCCGACTTCCCCGATGGCAACACGCGCATGCCCAACAACCATCTGTATCCGTCGGTCGGGTCGATCATCTCGCGCGAGCTTGGTCCACGCACTACGCTGCCGCCGTACATTACGATGCCGTACATCATGGCCGCCGGCGGTCCGGGGTTCTATGGCTCCGAGCATGCGCCGTTCGTGATCGAGGCGAACCCGGTGGCCGCCGACTTCGAGGTGCAGGACCTGCGTCCGCTCGACGGCATTAGCCCGGCTCGTCAAGAACGTCGCCGGCAGCTCTTGCGCGACGTCGAGCAACTCGAACGCGACCGGGCCGAGCAAGGCCGGGCGCGGGCGATGTCGACGTACTATCAGCGTGCCCGCGATCTGATGTCGTCGCCGGAAGCCCGGCGTGCCTTCGACATCCGCTCGGAGCCTGAAGTCGTCCGCCGCACGTATGGCTACACGAGCCTCGGGCAATGCTGTCTGCTCGCGCGTCGGCTCGTCGAAGCGGGATGCCGGTTTGTCGGCATCGATCACAGCGGCTGGGACCATCATCAGACGATCTTCCCGAGCCTGATCAAGGACATGCTGCCACACGTCGATCATGCCTATAGCGCGTTGATCAATGATCTCGACCAGCGCGGCATGTTGTCGAACACGCTGGTGATCATGATGGGCGAGATGGGCCGCACACCGGTGATCAACCGCGAGGCCGGGCGCGACCACTGGTCGATGGCCCAGAGCATTCAGTTCTCCGGCGGCGGCGTACGCCAGGGACAGGTCATCGGCGCCACTGATCGCCGAGCCGCGGCCCCGACGACCGACCCGATCAGCGTAGAAGACATCTTGTTCACAATGCTGACGCAGATGGGCATCGACCCGGCGAAGATCTACCACACGCCGCTGGGCCGCCCGGTTCCAATCGTCGACGGCGGCCGGATGATCCCGGGGCTCGTGTGATGTGCAACTCGGTGAGCCGAGCCGCGTAAGTGGCCGGGTGACGGTGGCTCACCGGTCCGCGCACGCGCCTAAGCCCGCCACACTTCCAGGATTGGCACATGAGAATCCTCTTCGTCTGCGCCATCGCTTTTTTCGCATCTTCGCCCGTTCACGCTCAAAAAGCTCCCGAAGCCGGCTACGTCTTCCCGGCCGGCGGCAAGGCGGGGACGGCGGTCGATGTCAAACTCGGCGGGTACGACTGGACGCCGGACACCGAGTATCTCGCGCATGACAAGCGGGTGCAGCTCGTGGCGAACGGGCCGCCGGGGCCGATTCTGATCGCGCCGCCACCGTACTGGTTCGGCGCCAAGGGCCGCATCGGCTCGTTGCCATTGCCACGCGAAACGCTCGCCAAATTTGTAATTCCCGCCGACATGCCGCCTGGGCCGATCTACTGGCAAGCCGTCAACGCCAACGGCGCATCCGAGCCTCGCGTCTTCATCGTCGGTACCGGCATTGAAGTCGTTGAAGATGAAAATCGCACGGGGGCGCAATCGCTGCAGACGCTCCCCGTCGCCGTTTCGGGCCGGCTGTTCAAGAACGAAGAGGTCGATCGCTATCGCTTCGTCACGCCCAAGGACGGCCCCGTCACCTGCGAACTCACCGCTCGCCGCATCGGCTCGAAATTCCACGGCATTCTCGAAGTTCACGACGCCCAAGGAAAGCTCGTACGGGACGCGCTCGGCACGAGCGGGGATGATCCTGCGCTCACGTTCCCAGCTAAGGCCAATGCGGAATACATCGTCAGCGTGCGCGACGTCGATTTCGGCGGCGATCGCTCGTACGTCTATCGCCTCGCCATTACGCCGGGCCCGCGCATCGTCGGCGCCATCCCGGCCGCAGGCGAACGCACGGAATCGCGAGAGGTCGAGTTCGTGCTGGACACCGGCGCCGCCAAGTTCGACTCGATCAAGCGCACCATCGCATTCTCAGCGGTCGGCCGAGCGTTCGACGCGAAGATCGGCACGCCGCTCGGCACAACGCCGCCGTTTACGCTGCCGATCAGCGATCATGCGGAAATCGTCGTCGGCGCCGCTCGACCGGCTGGTCCCGTCGGCATCACCGGCGTGCTCGATCAACCCGATGCGGAACATCGGCACGCGTTCGACTGGAAGAAGGGCGAAGCCTGGTCGCTGGCCGCGGAGGCCCGTCGCATCGGTTCGCCCTTGGATGTGAGCGTCGCCATCGTCGGACCCGACGGCAAGGAATTGGCGCGCAACGACGACGCGCCCGGCACAACCGACGCCGCGTTGACGTTTCTGGTCCCCGCCGACGGGACGTACACCGTTGTCGTCAGCGACACGGCCGGGCGAACCGGAACGCGAGCCGCCATCTATCGGCTCGCCGTACGCTCGGTGTCGCCCGACTTCACGTTGCAGGTTCCCGCCCAAAAAGCTCGCGTGCATGTGGGCGACAAAATTGAACTGATTGTCACTGCCCTGCGCACCGGCGGATTCAATGGGCCGATCGCACTGAGCATCAAGGGTCTCCCTGCCGGCGTCACCGCGCCCGCCGACCTCGTGATTCCGGCGGGAAAGCCATCGCTCAGCATTCCGCTGCAAGCCGCCAAGGACGCCGGCACGCTGGCTGGCCTCGTCACCCTCGAAGGCACGGGCGATCTGGCGTCCACCGGCACGGGGCTCTTTAGCCGCAACGGTCCTGCTGCGAGTCCTGCAACGACCGTCACGCGATTGGCCACGGCTCGCACCACCGTCAACCTCGCGCCGCGCAGCCCCGACGACGGCCTCGTCACGACATTGTGCCTCGCCACCACGCTCAAGCCGCGCTTCAAAGGCCAGCCCGTCGATCAAGACACCGGTCGCAAGGTCCATCGCGGCTCCACGCATCCGGCCGAGGTCATCCTCGAACGCCTCGAAGGCTACGGCGGCGACATTGTCCTGCAAATGGCGTCACGCCAGTCGTACCAAATGCAAGGCATCACGGGTGGCGAAGTCATCGTCCCGCCCGGCGTCACCAAGACGATCTATCCCGTCTTCATGCCCGAATGGCTCGAAACGACGCGCACCTCGCGCTGCGGCATGATCGCTGTCGCCAAGCTCGCCGACCCCAAGGGCAAGGTCCGCTGGATCTGCAATGACATCACCGGCTTCATCACCATGACCATGGAAGGCGCCCTGCTCAAAGTCAGTGCCGACGAACCTGACATGACCGTTCCCGCCGGCCAACCGTTCGACGTACGGCTCAAAATCTCGCGGTTGACGAAGCTTAATGGGATGGTTCGCCTGGAACTAAGGGCGCCCGACGTCATCGTTGGGCAACTGAAAGCGGAGCCGATGACGCTCGGCGGCAAAGACGAGCAAGTCGTGATGCGTGTGACACCGACGCCGATGTTGCGAGGACTGCACACGTTCACCGTCCGCGGGACGGCGATGCAAGACGGCAAGTACCTGGTGCTCTCGGAAGCAAGCGTCGTCGTCGAGTTGAAGTGACTGCCCTGTTTCGCGTATGATGCGTGCAACGCATTTCTTGGTCACTACTGTCTACGCTACAAGGATATGCGCGGATTCGTTGCACCCACACACTCACCCCCCCCTCGCGAAAAGCAACGCATTTCTCTCAAAAACGGGGAGAAGAAGATCCTGCATGCAGTAAATTAACCAGCAAGCAAGTGCCAGCGTTTGTCACTCGCGTGCGCTGCGTGTTTCATGTTGCGTGTTCGTTTTTCGTGCCGAAGTCGGGCTATTGCTTCTCAGGAAGAAGATCCACCGTTCTGAAAAAAGTCCACGAAATGTCGGAACGTGGTTTCTTTTGATTGCCTGGCAAATCTCTTACTGAATCACACTCAGGTGCAACACCACTTCAGAATCGCGGCGCGGATTGTACACGTTCAACGGGCCCGGATTGCCTCGCAGTACTACCCGTGCATTTGCGTTGTGATTGAGTCTGAAATTCCCCATAAATGAGTTTCCGGCGGCCGCGGTCACAGCAACAACTTCAGCACTTGCTGTGCCGGAATCGATCTCCAGGAGCATTCCTGGCTGAAGCGTGATCGGTTGTCCGCTTGGCGTCGTGCCCAGCGCGGGAAGATTCATGACGACGGGCGACCAGGCGGGCGGTCCGTTGCTTGGCGGATTGTTGGTATTGGCCTGGATGCAGACATAGTTGCCGCCGTTATACGTGACGATGTTGCCAACTTGATATGTTTGGCCACGCGTCCAGGCGACGGTGGTTCCGGGCACGGCATTGCTGGAAGCCGTGTCAATCAGCTTCATCGCCGAGCGGTCGACGATGGCGAAGAAGCGGTGGCGGATGTGGCGATTCTCGGCGCGGCCGATCTCCGCGCCAAGCCGAGCCGGGCGAACGGTTTCATCGACGACCTCGAAGTAGCCCACGGTAAACCAGATGGCGAACACGTTGCTGGTCGTCGTGATGTTGTTAAAGACCTTTTGCAACAGCGATGCGCGCTGGTAGGGATGATTCGTGTTCACGCCCACGGCGAACATGGGCTGGGCCGCGTTGGTCGGATCAGGCCGGAACCAGGTGTCGGCGATATTGCCCGCGGCAAACCCGCGGAATGGATGCCCTTCGCTTGTCGGCAGAAGGTTAAAGGCCCCGTTGTTGGTGCGAGCCCGGATTAGCTTCTCGTAAAGCCCGCCCGGCCCGACGATGTCGGCTTGCGTGAAACCGTAGTATGGCTGGCTGACGTTTTGGGCGTCGCAAATCGCCTGCAACACTTCCGGCTCCGTCAGCGTGTTGAGGTTGACGTTGCCATGCCAGCGCCCGCCGGCGATGCTGCCGAGCATATTATTCGGCGTTCCGAGAAGATCGAGAACGCGGTAAAGTCCGGTCGATGGGTCGCCCCACGGAGCATAGTGGGCGAACTTCGTCAGGGTCCCATTGACTGGGTAGACGAATTGTTGCGTCAATTCATGCTGCTTGTAGCCGGAGACATGCAGCAATTCAAGCTGATTGATCAGCGGGCGATCGAGGTGCGTGAGCCAGTTGTGGGGCGCCGGCAGTCTGGACGGCGCGGTCTCGGTCGGCGTGTTTTGCATGAAGAACGTATTGTTGGGCTGGAAACCCATGCCGTTCACCGTTTGCGGGACGAGTTGGCCGGTCGTGGCAACCCAGAACAGCGGATTGGGCGGCGGCGTACCGACGTTGTTCGCGATGCAGCGATAGGTTGTGGTCCCGCTCGTCACGAAACTTTTGACGGAATAAGCAATGCCGTTGTCCCAGGCAGGAGCGCTGTACGCGGAATAGGGCTGTTTGCGGCCGAAAGTGGAGTTTTGCTTGGGCGTATTGCCGTTGGGGTCCTTGGCGTTGTTGTCAAAAACGCGATCGTCCCAGACTGGCAACGTGTCGATGTAATCGACCGTGATGTACGGGTTGTAGTACGGCTGGGCGGGATTCGCTTGCGGCGGCAAATGCGGGTTGGCCAATCGTTGCAACAGGAGCGAAATCGGCGCCGGCTTCGAGTTAGGATTCTGTATCTTGACCGACATCTGCGGCGTGGCATAGGTCATCGGCAATCCAGGGTCGAGCGGGTTTCGCAGGTAGTCAGCTGTCACCGGATCAGGGCCAAGGACATAGTAGCCTGGATTGGGTTGCACGGAGTTGCTGGGGAAGACATTCTGCGTTGCCAGCGTCAGTCCCCAATCGTTCACGGTGTCGGTCGTGGGCTTCGGCCCCGTTCCATAGGCCGGGTCACCCATGTTGTTTCCCGGATCGCGCATCGCGACGCTAAGTGCGGCGCTCGCCTCACAGATCAGGAGTTGATAAACGGGATTGCCGTTGATGACGAGCCGGGCCGTGCCATCGTCGCGCGGGTAAGGGGCGCCGGCCGAGGTCGTGAACGGATTATGCAACTCGGCCCAGACATTCAAGCGATAGGAGTTCGCCTTGGCCATGGCGCCCTTGCCGACTACGCCTTTGTTGTGGTTGTCGAACTGCGCGTAGGCTTCGTTGAGGACGATCCGAGGCAGCTCCGTGCCGAACACCACCTCATTCGGACTGGTAGCATCCCAGTTCCACCAGGTGCAATAGTCGTCGTTGTCGATGTAATCGACGATGTTCACGGAGAGTTGCGCCAGCCAGCGTGCTGCCTTGTACTCAGCCGTCTGATTGTTCATCACCACGAAGTTCGGATCTTGGGCGCCGGCGACACGGATCAAGGCCTGGTAGATATCGCTTGCCAGGCTACGGCGGTCGGCCAGTGCTCGATCGTACTGCGCTCGCACCGCCGCGCTGCTTATGTCGATGACACCCACCAAGTTCTGGGCCGGGTAATCGGTCAGCGTGCGATTGAGATTGACGCGCAACATTTGGCCCAGCGTCGAACGCCACTCGGCATTGAAATCACTGCTGGCTGGATAGACCGACGGAACCGCATAGTTCGGCGCTCCGATGGGATAGGCGACCTTCGGATAGCCGGCGGGCGTGTACTGGTATGGTCCAGGGTTCGTGGCCAGCGTGCGATCCCACGGAATCACCGGGCTGGCGGTGATCCGGTCAAGATGCAGATTCCACAACGTCAGCATGTTGCGGGTGCGCGGATTGGCCAGCGTGCCCGGCATGCGGCGGAAAATCTCCGAGGTGAGCGACGGCGAGTTGGTGCCGCCAAATCGGAGCAGCGCTTCCATGTTCGACGCCGGCAGCGGCGCTTGCGGCGCCATGCCGGGCAGATTGAAGATATTGATGCCCAGCGGTTTCTGCGTGATCTCGTCGATCGGGAACGCGGCGCCGGCGTTGTTGGCGTTGTTGTAGCCGGTCGGGAAGGCCGGGAACGGGAACACCGCCGAGAACGCCACCGTCGCCGGCGCCCCATGCGCCTTCTTGAAGGCGGCCGTGAAGCTGGTGGGCCCTGGCGCCGTCAGCACGGTCACGGTCTCGGCCTGGTTCGTGCCGTAATCGATCGACAAGCGCATGCCGGGCAGAATGGCCCAGGGGAAGCCGCCGGGCATGTTGGCATAATTGACGTTCATGAGTTGAACGCCGGCCGGCACGTTGTTCGTCGACGCCGCCACGAATCCGGTCATGGGCTGCAAGCTGCTGGCGGTGCCGCTGGAATCGCGGCCGTCGGCGTCAACCTTGGCGTACCACGGCCGAGCGCCGGGACTGGAGAAGGAATTATTGAAAGTGAGCGGCGAGCCGGCGGGCAAGGAAGCGGCCGAGCCCGCCAGTCCGCCGTAGCGCAGATTGAACAGCGATTGCCACTCGGAGGCCACGCTGCCGGGCAGATAGTCGCCGAGGTTGACTTCGGGCGCGCCCAGCCCTTGATTGGAGACATGCAATCCGCCGGCGCCGATGCGATTGCCGTGCGCCCCCAGGTGCAGGCGATTGGACAAATCCATGATGAGCGGGGCGACGAGCATCTTGTAGCGTTTGCCGTTCGGCGCGGTCATGATGGGGGCGCCGATGTCGATCCAGAAGCTGTCGTTGTTGCCTCCCCCCAATCGTCCGGGGCCGAAGTCGAGATTGCGCACGTCATAAATGATGCCGTTGGCGTCGACCTCGCTGTCTGGCAAGCCGTTCGGGTAACCAGTCGTTGCCGGATCGAAGCCCGGATGCCAATTGCTGTGCGGACGGAGCGTCATGTATTGCGACGCGTAACCTACTCCAGTTCCGTTCCAAGGCCGTGCGAACGAGGGCAACACGACGGTCCCGTCGGCGCGGACCTGGGCCAGGAACAGACTGTTCGTGTCATACGCAGTGTGCGGCGGATTGGCGCCGCCGACGTAGCGATGATTGGCGTCGCCGGCTTTGCCGAAAAACTCCGGCTTACGCTGAAGGCTGCTAAACGGATCGTTTCCGACGGCTCCCGGAAGCTTGCTTGGTAGGGCGTTCCCTTCGAAGAGCATGTAGTTGATGAGGTTGAAGTTATCGACCGGGAACGCCGGCCCCGACTTGGCGTTGAACACCACGGGCTGGCGCAGCGCATCGCGTCCGACGCCGTTGTAGGGGAGGTGGTTAAGAGCGCCAGGGTTGTACCCGAAGATCGAGCGAGCCAGGTCCCAGCCGCGCAGGGCGGAGTGGGGATTGTCGGTCGGATAAAGGAGGTCTTTGAGCACCAGGCCGGCGATGGCTTCCGGGTCGACATCGGGGGCTTCCTGGACGAGGTGCAAGCGTTTGAGGTTGGACGCCACTGCCTCGGAGTCGGCATAGAACACGAATGCGATCGCCGTGCTGGCGAACAGCGCCAGCATGCCCATGACCACTAGGAGCACCAGGCCGGACCGTTTCTGTTTTGTTGATTGGCAACGCATCGCATCACCTCGGTATCATTTCAAATTGCAGATTCCAGATTGCAGAATGTGAATGAAATCTGCGATCTGCAATTTCTAAAGGTCTTGCATCACGGTCGTCTGCCGCGTTTGCCGGGTTCCGTGGTCCCAGACTCGCAGCGTGACGGAGATTCCCTTGAGTCCGCCGACGGGGTAGCCGGCGACGCTAAACTGCGTCGTGTCGTAGGTCCCGTTGTTCGGCACATCGATGAACGTCGTCGAGCCGAGCGGCATCACCTGGATGTGGAAGGATGTCACGTTCGGGCACACCAGGGTCGAAGTGACCGCCGCCCGCGGGTTGGTGAACGGACTCGCCATCGCCGGGGGGAACGTAAGGAAGTTTGCAAACACGCGTTTTCCCAGCGCGGCGTCCGCGGGCGAGAAGAAGGCCAATCGCCCACTCGCTCCCGGCAGGCACGAAAGCCCGGCGAACGTCGGCTCAAGGGCGTTGGCGAACTTGTCGCTCACACCCTGCGTCGTCGGCGTGCCGGGCTGTTGCCAGCCGATGCTCGAATCGGGAACCATCACGAACTGAAGGCGATACAGCCCGAACGTCGGCGTGCCGGTTCCGTTCGGATTACTCGGCTCATCGGTGGTGCCGGTCGGCAGAAGATACCAGAGCACCTCGGCCCACTGAGATGAATAAAAACCCTGAGTCGGATTGGCGACCGGATTGTATTGCACCGTCCAAGTGGATAGCTGCAGATCTGGATTCGTCGTC
>VGZI01000192.1 GCA_016872605.1 Planctomycetota bacterium | reverse complement strand
GCATGGGCGGCGGGATGATGGGCATGGGCGGCGGCATGATGATGGGCATGCAAGGTATGATGGGCATGGGCGGCGGCATGATGATGGGCATGCAAGGTATGATGGGCATGGGCGGAATGATGGGCATGCAGGGAATGATGATGGGCATGCAGGGCGGCGCCTTCTTTTAACCGACCAACGACAATCCAACTCCTCACAAGGTCGGCTCACTTTCAAGGAGCCGACCTTTTTTCATTGTTGTTCGCGCGTCCTGTGAATGAAAACGAGCGCCACGCCCCGTTGCCCACGCGGGACGATTTGCGACAATAGCCCCATCGTCCAGCGTCTTCGAGGCCGACCCCGATGAATCCTGCCTATCGAATGTCGATCGGCCTCGTCGTGGCTCTCGCCTGCGTCGCAGCTTTCACCTTGGCCCAGCCGACTGTTCAGCACGTGGACGAAGCTTTTTTTTCCAAGAGCGTGGCGCCGCTCCTGGTGAAGAACTGTATCGCATGCCACAATTCCGACAAAGCGCGCGGCGGCCTCGATCTCAATACGCGCGAATCCACATTGACCGGCGGCGAAAAAGGCCCCGCAATCGTTCCGGGCGATTCCGCGAAAAGCCTGCTGACAAAGATGATCCGCGGCCCGATGCCGAAGATGCCTCGCATGGCCGCGCCCCTCTCCGACGCTGAGGTCGCGCTTCTGGCCCGCTGGATCGATGCCGGCGCGCCTTGGCCCAAGGGACTCTCTCTGGGTGAAAAAACTCACAAGCAAAAAGACGGCCCGTGGTGGTCGCTTCAACCGATCGTCAAGGCGGCGGTCCCCGCGGCAAAGAACACGGGCTGGGCCAAGAACGTGATCGACCGATTCATTCTCGCAGCGCTGGAGGCCAAGGGGCTAACGCCGAGCAAGGAGGCCGACCGTGCCACGCTCATTCGCCGGGTCACCTTCGATCTGCATGGGCTGCCGCCGACTCCCGAGGAAATCGACGCTTTCGTCAGCGATCAACGTCCCGACGCCTACGAACGGCTCATCGATCGCCTGCTGGCGTCGCCGCGCTACGGTGAGCGCTGGGCGAGGCTTTGGCTCGATCTCGTCCATTACGCCGACACGCACGGCTACGACAAAGACAAGAAGCGTCTCTGGGCCTGGCTATACCGCGACTGGGTGATTCGCGCCTTCAACGGCGACATGCCGTATCGCCGCTTCGTCCGCCAGCAGGTTGCCGGCGACGCGTTGTTTCCGGGTGACGCGGACGGGATCATCGCGACGGGATTTGTTGTGGCCGGCCCTTGGGATTTCGTCGGCCACGTCGAATTGCGCGAGGGGACCGTCGACAAGGAAAAGACACGCGTCCTCGACCGCGACGACATGCTCGCCAACACGCTGTCGACGTTCTGCAGCGTCACGATCCATTGTGCCCGTTGCCACGACCACAAGTTCGATCCGATTCCGATCAAAGAATACTATCAGATGCAGTCGGTCTTCGCGGGCGTGGAACGCGGCGATCGCGCGATTCCTTCCAAAGATGCGCAACCGTTGCGTGTTGAACTCGAGGGTAAGCGTAAGGCGGTGCAGGCAAGTTACGATCGCTTGCTGAAAAAAATCGCCGGCCTGACATCGCCGCAGCTCGCTCAGCTCGACAAGAGAATCGCTGACCTTGAACTGAACGTTGCCCGATTGCCGATCGTTGTTGCCAGCTCGGCGAGTCCGACCAACGGCTACCACAGCACCATCGAGAAGACGCCGGACGCGCCCAAATGGGTACAGGTCGATCTCGGCCGAGAGATGCGCATTGAAAGGGTTCGGCTGCTGCCGGCAAGGCCCACGGACTTTCCCGACGCGCCGGGCTTCGGCTTTCCGTTGCGGTTCAAGGTCGCCGGCAGCAACGATCCGTCCTTTCTGAAGGCGGACGTCATCGCGGATCATTCGGCCGCCGACTTTGCCAATCCGGGCGATCAACCGGTGACGATTCCCGCCGGCGTCAAGGCGCGCTACGTGCGCATCGCGGCCAACAAGCTGTGGAAGCGCACCAACGATTACGTCTTCGCTATCGCTGAGTTGCAGGTTTTCGATGATGCCGGCACGAACGTAGCGCGCGGCGCCAAGGTCAGCGCGCTCGATTCGATCGAGGCTGGACGCTGGAGCACGCGGCACTTGGTCGACGGCTTTTCCAGTCGCCATCGCCTGCTCGCCGCTACGGATATCGTCGGACGCGACCGTGTGACGACCGAGGGGTCGTTGTATCGGGCACGCATAGAGCGCGATCGGACGTTTCAGATGCTCATCGACGCCGACACGCGCAGCGAACTGGCGCATATGGGCAAGCAGTTGGAGGTTCTTCTCGCGCAATTGGCGTCGCTGAAAGAGTCGATGAAGGCCTACGCCGCCGTGCCGATCGCGCCTCGGCCAATTCATGTGCTGGCGCGCGGCGATGTCGAGAGCAAGGGCGCGCTCGTCCTTCCGGGTCCGCTGCGCATGGCGCCGATTCTCGATCGTCACTTTGAGCGCAAGTGGGACGCTGCGAACGAAGCCGAGCGCCGCGTCGCCCTGGCCGACTGGATCGCCGCCGACGCCAACGTGCTCACCTGGCGCAGCATCGTCAACCGTGTGTGGCAATACCACTTCGGCAGGGGCTTCGTCGATACGCCCAACGACTTTGGCCGCAATGGCAGCCGGCCGACGCATCCGGAGTTGCTCGACTACTTGGCTTCCGAGTTTCGCACGGCCGATTCGTTCAAAAAACTGCACCGGATGATACTGTTGAGCGCCGCATATCGCCAAAGCTCGTCTCATGACGCCGGCAACGCCAAGATCGACGCCGACAATCGCTACCTATGGCGCGCCAACCGCCAGCGCCTCGATGCCGAGTCGATCCGCGACAGCGTTTTGGCAATCAGCGGCAAGATGGACTACAAGATGTACGGTCCGGGCTTCGAGCTTTTCCGTTTCAAAGACGATCATTCACCGGTGTACGATCATCTCGACGCGAACTATATCAATCGCCCCGAAAGCTGGCGGCGCACTGTCTACCGATTCGTCGTCCGCAGCGTGCCGAACCCGTTTCTGGAAACGCTCGACTGCGCCGATCCGAACATCAATGTGCCGGTGCGCAACGCGACGATGACGGCGCTTCAGGCATTGGCGTTGTTGAACAACCCGTTCATGGTCAAGCAAGCAGAGTATTTCGCCGAACGGATCAAGGCAGCGGAAGAGAACCCCGCGCGCCGGGTCGCTGCCGCCTATCGAATGGCGTTTGGCCGACCGCCGACGCCCGCGGAGCAAACGGCGCTGAGCGCCTACATCGAGCGTCATGGCCTGGCGAACGCGTGCCGACTGCTTTTCAACGCGAATGAGTTTCTATTTATCGATTGACCGCTTCCTTCGCTTACGCTTCAGGCTCTGACTGATCGTATACTGACCCGATGCATATCCGCTTCGATGCCGGCACGCTTGTTCTCTCCGGCGCACCGGATGCGCAGATCGAATCACTACCGGGCTGCCGATTCGATGAACGCACGGGCGTCTATCGGACGGAAGCGAGGCACTACCGTGCGATCGTCGAGTTGCTGCGCGAGCGCAAGATTGCTTGCAGCGACGAGGCACGCGCCTATCAACCGCTTGAATGTGCATTGCGATCGGACCGAACGCCGTTTCCCCATCAGAAGGAGGCGCTGACGACTTGGTGGAACGCCGGCGGCCGGGGCGTCGTCGTCTTGCCGACCGGAACGGGCAAGACATTGGTTGCGCTGTTGGCGATCGCGCACGTCGGTCGGCCGACGCTGGTCATCACGCCGACGATCCCGCTCATGAATCAGTGGTACGGCGAAATGGCGCACGCATTTGCCGCTGGCGGCTTGGCGCTCGCGGAACGTTCCACGAGCGCCAAGCCGCAAGCGGCGATCGGGCTTCTCGGCGGCGGTTGCTACGATCTGCAACCGCTCACCGTGACCACCTACGATTCGGCGTACATCCATCTCGAGCGCTGGGGCAATCGCTTCGGCCTCATCGTCTTCGACGAATGCCATCATCTGCCGAGCCCTAGTTACCAGTTCGCCGCGGTCGGGGCCATCGCGCCCTATCGGCTCGGCCTGACCGCGACGCCGGAACGCGCCGACGGCGCCGAGTCGCTTTATCCGGAACTCGTCGGCCCGATCGTCTATCGCCGGGAGATCAAGCAACTCGCCGGCGATTTCTTGGCGGAGTACCGAGTTGCGCGCCTCGACGTCGATCTGACGCCCGATGAGATGGATCGCTACACGAAGGCTCGCACGACCTATCGCGACTTCGTGCAGGCGCGAGGCATTTCGATGGGTTCGCCGGCGGGTTGGCAGCGATTTATCCAGGAGACATGTCGGCATCCCGATGGACGCGCCGCGTTTCAAGCCTACCGCGAGCAGAAACGACTGTCACTGGCGGCCCCGGCGAAGATCGAGCTGCTGGAGGAGCTCTTGCGCCGCCATGCTCTCGATCGCGTCATTATTTTTACCTACGACAACGCCAGCGTCTACCAGATCGCGCGTCGATTTCTGGTCCCGGCGATCACGCATCAGACGAAGACGAAGGAACGCCAGCAGGTCCTGCAGCGATTTCACTCCGGCGAATACAACGTCATCGTCACCAGCCAGGTGCTCAACGAGGGTGTCGATGTGCCGGCCGCCAACGTCGGCATCATCCTCTCCGGCACCGGCAGCGTCCGCGAGCACGTCCAGCGCCTGGGTCGGCTCCTGCGCAAGCATGGCGACAAACAAGCCTTGCTCTACGAGGTGGTGACGCGCAACACCGCGGAAGAGTTCACCAGCGAACGCCGACGCCAGCACGGGGCGTATCAGTGAGGGGCGACCCGGAATAGCCTGTGGGGCACGTTGGAAACGTGCCCCGTGGAACAATCACGGAACTCGACGACTTCGGTCTCATCATGCTTACCGGCAAGCAAGTGCGTGTCCGATTTGCTCGCGATCGCGTCGTGCCGCAGTACCTCGATGCGGGCGACGTTGAATGGCTGCACGTCGCTGACGAACTATTGGCGGTTTTTCGATCCAGTCTCGGCTCATCGCGCGGCCAACTAGAGGCGGAGATCGACGACCTGTTCGGCGACTTGCCTCAGCCGCTCATCCACAATGGCCTGGCGAAATTGCTGGAGGATCGTTGTGAGTTCGAGACGCAATCGGCCCTGCCGCCCGACCAGGTGCGTGACGCAGTATTCCTGGCCGCCGCCCACAAACGCCAGGCGTTGCTGGAAACGGTCGGCCAATCGCTATCGCGAGACGACATCGTTCAACAGGTCGCCAGCGAACTGCAAGCGACGCCGGCCGACGTCGAGGCGAGCCTGTTCGCCGACCTCAAGAGCGAGCAACGCTTGACGCAGTTCAAGGACACAACACCGCAGCGATTGCTCCAGCGCTACAACGTCGCGCTGGCCCAGGCGATTCTCTTGCGATCCACCGGTGTCGACATCATCATCCGCGGCGAGAGTCCGGCACGCTATCGCCAACTTCTGCGGCAGATCAAGTTCCATCGGCTCATCTGCGCTATCGAGCGCGTGTCAGAGCCTGAAGCGTCAGCGAAGAGTTTGCGCAAATCCCGCGCTAGCGCTTCTTCGAGCTCTTATCGCGTTCACCTCGACGGGCCGCTTAGCCTTTTCAGCGCGACGCAGAAATACGGGTTGCAGCTCGCCGTGTTCTTGCCGACGTTGCTTCTCTGCGACGACTTCGAGCTGACCGCCAAACTTCGCTGGGGCGCGGAACGCAAGGATAAGGTGTTCCACTTATCATCCAGGGACGCCCTGGTGTCACATCAGGCTGAGACCGGCGCCTACGTTCCGCCCGAAGTGCCGATGTTCGTCGAGCTGTTTCGGAAAAAAGTCAGCGACTGGGACCTCAGCGAAGAGACGGAGATCATTCCGCTCGGCCCAACATTTTGGGTTCCCGACTATCAGCTCGTGCACCGCGTCACGGGGCAGAGCGTGCTGCTCGATATCCTTGGCTTCTGGCGGCGCTCCAGCGTCGAACGGCATCTCCAGCTTTTGCGCGAACACGCCGACCGCCCGTTCCTCGTCGCGCTGTCGGACCAGCTCAACGTCGACGAAGCCGACCTCGAAGGCTTGCCCGACAACGTCGTGCGCTTTCGCAACATGCCCGCGCCAGACGAAGTAGCAAAACGCGCCACAGCGTTGGTAGGTGGGTAGTACCAGGTCAAAACGAGCCGGCCGCGTTAGCGACGCTCGACGGAGAAACCGTCGCTTCCGGCTCGTCATCTGGCGAGGCAATCACTGCACGGCTCGATGCAGCGCGTCCCGATGAGCGTAAATGCGCCGCCACGCTTCCGCCAGATCGCGCATCGCTTCGGGCGGTTCGAGCAAGATCGGGTGGTGCAACTGAACGCAGCCGGCGTGAGCACGGTCCGCTTCCGTCAGCGCCGAGCCTTGCCGATAGCGCTTCGGCGATCGCGCCACATGGGCGGCTGGGAACCCTTCGTCGATCGCGAATCCCTCGGCACGCAGCGCGGCGATCAGCTTGGCGCGCGAGAGTCCGAACGCAGACACGTCGAACTGTATGCCGAGCTTGTAGAACGCGGGCATCGGCGATTCGTCGGCGTCGACAAAGGGCCGAACACCGGGTACATCGGCGATCTCTGTGCAAAAGGCTCGAACGTTGGCCCAGCGCTGGGCGTTCCGGGCGTCGAGATTCCGCGCCTGGGGGAGGACCAGAGCGGCTTGCAGCTCCGTCAGCGGGCAGACGATGTTGCCCGCCCGAAGCAGATGATTGCGCGTCTGCTGAGCGATGGCGGCGTCCGAGGTCAATAGCGCGCCGCCGCGCCCGGCGGACAGCAGTTTCGAGCCGCCGAAACTAAGCACGCCGACATCGCCCCACGTGCCGGCGCGTCGGCCGTCGATCTCGGCGCCGGTTGCCTGGGCAGCGTCTTCAATGACGCGGGGCCCGCGCTCGCGAGCAAGCGTCATCAGTTCGCGCATGGGGACTCGGCCGCCGTGCAGATGCGATGCCACGATCGCCTTGGTCGCCGGCCCGATCGCCGCCTGCACCGAATCGAGCGACAGCTGCCAATGGCGCGCTTCGATGTCGACGAGGACGGGCGTCGCGCCGACGGCGTGGATGCTGAGGAAATTGCCCGGGTAATCGTAGTCGGACAGGATGACTTCATCGCCCGGGCCGATATTGAGCGAGCGCAAGGCCAATTCGACCGCGTAGTTGCCGCTGCCGCACAGAAAAACGTGTTCGACGCTGTGATACTCGCGCAGCCAAGCTTGCAAGCGTTCGCTCTCGCCGGCCTGATATTTTCCCCACCAGCCTTCGCGATAGGCGCGGTCGAACACCTCCCAAATTTCGGGATCGGCGCCGGGCCAATCGGGCGGCCCAGTCGGGCGCAACGGCGTGCCTCCCAGTATCGCTGGCAGCGTCATCGTTTTTTCTCGCTGTAGACACAAACGCTGATCGTCAGTTTTTCGTCGTATCTTTGTGAGCCACTAGCCCGCAGCGCCAGCAAGGGTTAATGCCGCCCTTGCTCGCGCAGCGGGCTAGTACAATCAATATTCATATGGTAGCATCACGGAATTGCGGATTGCAGGTTTTCTGGGAGGAGTTGTCCATGCAACGGTATCTCATGTTAGGGCTGGCACTGACGCTCATCGCGCCGGCGTCAACAAACGCGGCCTGCTGCTACTTCTCCGCCAAGAACGCGGACATATTGCAGCCGGCTCAAAAAGTCTTCATTACCTGGGACCCGGCCGAGAAGGTCGAAACGTTCACGGTGCAACCGAAGTTCGAAGGGAACGCGCTCGACTTCGGCATGGTCATCCCGACGCCGACCCAGCCGAAGCTGAGCGAGATGCCGCGCGACTTCTTCAAGCATCTCGCGATCTACACGATCATGAAGCGGCGCGAATTCGCTCAGTCAAAGTTGCTCTATCTCGGACGCAATTTCCGTGGCGACGGCCGCGAATTGCAGCGTGCAGCGAGCAAGGCAGGAGAGGCCGATCAGCAGGCGGGCCAAAAAGCCGAACGGCCCAAGGTCATCGTTCTGGAAACCGGCATCGTCGGGTCGCTCGACTACAAGATCATCAGCGCCGACCGGGCCGACGATCTCTTTCAATGGCTCAAAGACCACAAGTACAGCTACTCCGGCGACGAAGCCACGCTCAACTACTACGTGCAGAAAAAATGGATCTTCACCGTCATGAAGATCGACACCATGCAGATGAAACGCAACAAGGACGGCAGCTTCGACGGCGAAGTCACGCCGACGCGTTTCCGTTTCACCAGCGAAAAGCTCATCTATCCCTTGAAGATCACGCAGATTTCGGTGCGTGAAAAGACCGAAGCGTTGTTCTATGTGCAAGCGCCATTCAAGGTCGATCTGCAAGGCGACATGACGTACCAGTACACCTGGATTCCGATGCTGCAAGGCGCGATCGGCTGCTCCGGCGGCATCCCGGGGAAGGGCCAAGAGTGGCTGACCGCGTTCCAGCGGCAAACGCAGGCGTTGCTTCAGCGTGCCGGTCAGCTCAACTTCCGTTTCGTGGCGGGCCAGCGTCCGTTGCCGAACAACAAGGGACACATCCCGACGACGATGGAATGGGCGCGCAAGCTGACCAAGGGCGATATCGATGTCTTCGCCGGCAAGTCGCCGTATAGCGAAACAGTTCCGAACGTGGACGAGGGCTTCACGCCGGCCGACATGAACGATGGTCAGCGAGCTGAAGCGATTCGCAAGGTGATCCAGGCTCGCTTGTCGAAGGCGCAGAAGGAGCGTCCGTTCGGCTATCTGGTGCGTCACGCGCCGGCCGACGATGTCAAACACCTGGCGCAGTTGGCGGGGCATCTGACGGAGAGCCTGTTCATCACCAAGTTCCGCAAGATCTTCGCGCGGGACGAGATGAACGACGACTTGGTAATTGTGCCGGCGCGCTATAACGGAGCCGAGGACAACTCGGAGTATGAAGAGATGCTGCCGTCGTCGCCGCCATGATTTGGTTTGACGCCCTAACACAACGCCAACATTCGCGGGCCGGATGGAACATCCGGCCCGCTGTTTTTGAATGTAGGTGCGTCGAACGCACCGTTCCGCTCACCGGTGCGTTTCACGCACCCTACATCGATCATCAATACATGGGTTACCACGACCTAGCCCTGGCTGGGACTAGAAGTGGATATCCAGGCCGATGCGCAAGGTGTGCGTCCAGAAGAACTCGTCGTTGAAGCGGTAGCCGGGAGCATTCGGACCGACGAGAGGGCCGAAGGTGTTGCTGCCGGGAACCTGCGTTGGGTTGACGTTGCGGTCGATTTGGCCTGCGGGACGGACGACGTGGTTCCACATCAGGAACGAGTAACCCAGTTGCAAGCGGACGTGCTGCGAAAGATCGACGCCGAGGTTGACGCCGAACTCGGGGACGATGCCGACGACGGTGCGTCCAAAAGTGCCGCTGTTGGCGGGGAGAGCGAGGATGCCGCCGTTGGCGACTTGGTTGCCCGCGGGGGTGATGAGTGTGGTTGTGCCGTTGATGGTGGTCTGTTCGCGGGTGGCGCCGAGAGCGACCTTGAAGAAGCCGTCGACGGTGAACCATTTGGCTTCGTAGGCGGCGCGAGCGCCGATTTGGGGGCCGAAGAAATCGTTGACGGTGCGGAACTGGTCGTCGTCTTCGAGGGAGTTCGGGGCGTTTACCGAATCGCCGAGGAATTTCAAGAAGTCGTTGGTGAACGGATTGATGTGCTCGCGGATGCGCATGCGTTCGCCGAGGCGCAAGTAACGGAAGCCGAGCAAGCCGTCGACGTGCCATTGCTCGCGAAGGTAGGCGTGGTAGCGAGCGTTGAGTTCGAGGCCCATCATCTCGGTTTTGGACTCGATCGACAGGTTGCCGGCGATTTTTTCGGGCATCGAGTTGAGGAAGGCGCCCTGGGCGCCCAAGGCGGTGTTGAAGATCGGTCGCGAAATGACGGGGTTGCCGCCGGCGTCACTGGCGATGTTGTAGGTCTGTGAGCCGGGTAGGACGAAGAAACCGGCGAGTTCAAGAGAGAAGCGGTTGCCGGCGTCGAGGAAGGCGCCGACGGCGCCGCGAGCGCCGGATTGCATGCCGAAGTCGACGCTGCTGTTGCCGTAGAGCACGCTGGTGGAAGGTTGGCCGATGGCGCCCGGGCTGGCATCGAACTTCGAGCCGGTGGTCGCGAGGGGAACGGGCGTGCGCATGGGGCGCAGGAACGTGCCGATGTACGCCCCTTCGACCCAGAACGCTTCATTGGGCGAGCGGTGGAACTTAACAACGGGCTTTCGCCCGTCGCCGAGCGCTTCTTCTTCGGTGGGCTGGATGCGTTCGGTGTAGGCGGGCGTGTTGGCCGGCGCGGGGTAACCGGATGACGCGGTGCTGCGGTTCGTCGGGTAGACGGGTCGAGGCGTGCTGTAGGGGGTAGCGTGGCGGTAGTAGTTCGGCCCGCCCTGATCCTGCACGTAATAGTAGGTGATGCCGTTGCCGTTCGAATACCCTTGCATGTACGGCGCCACGGGTCGGGGATAGATGTAGCCCGGCACGGTGTTGCTTTGATAGTTGCCGTAGTACGGATTGCCGTAGGGCACCGGATACGGCGCGGGGCCGTAGGGCGACGGCGACCAGCCTTGCGCGAACGCGGTCGATGCGCCGGCAAGTAACGCGACGAGCGAGAATAAGGCGCTTCGGCCCCACGAGGTGATGCCGTGAGCCATGGGTATCGCGGGAATCCGAGCCATCGTTCGGCCTCCATGCCTGGCGACGAGAATCGATCCGACTGCGTGGTCCGAAGAAAGCGGGCTTGCGCATTATGCGCATTGAGCGGGCTTTCACATCTATCTAGATCGGAATGGCGGCGCGCGGTAGTTGACGTGTCGGGCCGAGTTGGCAAGCGTTTCCATCGAACCGCCGCGAAGAATTGATAAGAGCCGAATCGTAAGCAAGGCCCGCAAAGTTTCTCCAAACGGCAAAATCGGCAAAGTCGCCGCCGACTCGGCTCAAAGAATGAGCTATGTTTGAGCATGGACCCATCGTTGCTGCTTACGTTCTTGTGCTTCTACGGACCGACGGTTCTGGCGGCGATCCTCGCCGGCTGGCAGGGGCAGCAATGTTCTTCGCCCTGGCAAGCGTTCGCCGTTGCGTTGATCGGAACTGTCGCCTTGGCCGTGGTGTTCGGCGTCGCGTTCGATTATCTGCCGCTCTGGGGCGTCGGCATGGCGTACGACAACAAGATGTGGCGGCTGCACCTGACGATCAGTCCACTTGCCGGGCTGCTGGTGGCGACGTTCTGCGGGGTGGTCGTCCATCGCCGCACTCAATTCGATGAGCCGTAGCCGCGAAACGCCAAAGAACCACGGGGAGCCTAGCGCGGCTCAGCCGCAACCACCAAGTACCAACCACGGATCACACCGATCGCACGGAGAGGTGATACGGAACAGCCCAACTCCCTTGTGCTTCCCGCACTTCCTTATTTGGACTGCACGACTATTCCAACCTGGTGCACGACATGGTCTACGTGGCCAGCTTCGGGAGGGCGAGGCTCCTGCCGAGCCGGTTGCGACAGGATACTCGTCCGAAATCGAGTATTTCGCGGGCTCGCGGCTCGGCTGGAGCCTCGCCCTCCCGTGCCGTTTGCAAACCATGTCGTGCACCCCAGATAATCCGTCGTGTGGCAGCGTGCGTCTGACGCGTGGCGAGTTGTTGCCGCGGCGGGAGTCGAGCGCTTTTGCGTGCGGCGTCCCCGGCAAGCCCGAACGACCATCCACCGGCGACACGTCGTAACGAAGCCTGTCCGCTCGCCTGGTTTTGAAGAACTTCATGGCGCCCCGCGTCCGCGTTGCGCGCCGGGAGCCATTTTGATGCTGAAACGTCCTTGTCGCGCGTTCCTTCCACGCGCGAAAAGCCTCGACCACCCCGGAGGTAGTTGCGTTGCTGAGTGATCGCGCGGGCGGCGCGCCGGCACCGGCGAGCACGGATCGGGGTCGCCGGCGGCAACTTTGGCAGCGCGCATGGACTGCCGGACGGAT
>VGZI01000191.1 GCA_016872605.1 Planctomycetota bacterium | reverse complement strand
TGACCTTGCCGTTTCTGCCATCGGTAGTGACACAGTTAAATTCAATCACAGGGCCGGTGGGATTCTGCTTTTCTTGCAGCGACCCCGAATATCGGCCTTCGCCGCCCGCGCGATTGGGCTGCAAGTACGACGAAAGTTCATTGGCAAATCCGTCCGGAACGCCAAGGTCGGTCTAGAGCGCGAAGGCGACGCGGTCTTCCCACGTCACGTACTGGACGACCGCGAAATCAATGCCGGGCTGGAGGTTCTTCTTCGGGTCGAGATTAGCTCCCCAGCGTGCCCGGCCGGCGTTCGTCTCCGGCGGCGGCTCGGGCTTGGCATCCGTGGAACGGCAGCCGGTGATCGCTGCGAGAAGGATGGCACAAACGAGAAACAACCGTATTCGCCCTAAGATCATCGGTAACTCTCCACGTACGAATGCAGGCTTTGCTTGCTTGGCACTGAGTACCGAGTACTCAGTACTCAGTGCGCGCCCCGTGATTGCACGCCGAGGTGATGGTTATTTCGTCGAGGGCGGCGATATTCCTCGCGATGAGATAGTCGCGCAGCGCAGCCGCTTGGTCCATGGCAACCAGCGCGAAAACCGCTGGGCCCCATGAACTCTGGCCGACGCCTCGAACGCCGCACTCCCGCAAGCGCAAGACAATCTCTTCGACGCGAGGATGACAATAGACTCCGCCTTGTGCCGATTTGAACAGCAAACCCGATCGGCGGTTGAAATCATACAGCGCCTCGCCAAACGCCATGATGTCTACGTCAACGAGTGCCGGCAACATGCCGAGGAGCACGAGCCGGCAGAGAGAGTCCGTCGTCGCATCATCCCGTACGCAACCGAGCAATCGCGTGAAGGCGTCAATCTCCTGGGCGCCATGTTTACCTTGCAAATTGCGTGGTGTGATCAGCACGATTCGCCAGGCTTCGGGAAAGTCGTAGCGAACAAGCATTGGCGCGACGGCAACGTCTGCATTTTTCCCCCCTTCGACGATCAAACCTCCGGCCGAGAAGCCATGGATACCGATGGCTGAGCGCCGGCCGCGCCCCAGGCTTGCGGCCAAGGCCTGCAGCGTGCTGCCGCCCCGGTCAATCAATCGATCTATTGCGGTGGCGACTGCCAAACCCAGTTGCGTTCCCGTGCCCAAGCCGGAATGTTCGCATGCGGCAGACTCCATGCGAATATGAAAGCAGGTTTTCGTCCCCAAGAAAGCGGCACATCGCTGGGCGAACTCTAAGGCTCGAAGCGCCAGCGGTCCCTCAGAGGACCATGCCTTCGCTCGTTCGACGGAGAGCTCAATGCCTGGCTTGTCGATCATCATGCCAACGCCGCCGAACGCACGGCGCGGGATCGTCGGCACACCTTCGGAGTTCGGCCACGCCGTCGCGCCGTCGCTCGGTAAGGAAAACAAGCCAAAATGCAGTCGGCTGCCGGTGCGTATGCGGATCATGATTCTTCACTCGGCCTAACGTGGGCTTGGTGGATCATTCCTCAGCCGTGAGATCGTCACGACGGGTCAGGGCGCGAAACTTCGGGACGATGGCGCCGTACCACAAGAACCACGAGCCGACCACCCAGAGGAACAGGCCGACCAGGCTGAAACCGAACATCTCGATGCCGAAAATGGGGTTGTTGAAATCCCGGGCCAGGTTTTCCCAGGAGTACGCGAAGAAGCCGAGGACGAACGGCGGCGTCAAGCCGGCCTCGAACTTGGCGAGATTCTCCATGCCCCTGCCGCCGCCTCCGACCGCGCTGGGAATGTAGCAGCAAATCGCCATGAGCAGCCAATGCCCGCCGCCCAGGAACAGCGTGGTCAGCACCGTGAACACCGTCGCTCGCATCGAGGTCGCGCAGAGGATCGAATAGAACAGCCCGACCATGGCGAACGTGACGGCATAAACGCACCACGCCACGATCACCATCGTCGCTGCCAACGGGTGCAGCCCGCCAGTGAGCAGCGCTAACGCCATCATACTTCCAAGCCAAATCCAACTCAGTTGCATGCTCGTAAAGCAGCCGACCAGCTTGGCGATCAGCATTTCCTCGGCCGTCATCGGCGTGGTTAGCAACGCGTCAAGCGTATCGCGTTCGCGTTCACTGGTGATGGCCGTCGAGGCGCGCACGCCGATCATCAAGAGCATCAAGGAGGCGACGCCGGTTCCCGCAATGCGAAACCAGATGTTCATTTGCATCGAGAAATGTAGCCAGGGCTCGACGCCGAGAACGAGCAACTCAAAGAAATACTGCCCGATGAGCCACACGCCGATGCCGATGGTGAGGAGGACGAGAATGGCGGCCAATCCCCAGATGAGCCAGTTGAACTTGACGCTGCCTTCGATGTAGAGCTCTTTCCAGAGCATGGGCAAATCGCCGATGGGTGGACGGAAGGAATCCGTCCAGGAAAGCTCTTGTGTCGTACCACTGACGGTTTGCGCCAGAGCGATGGTCCGGAGTCGGGCAATGCTCCAGACGATGCAGATGAGCGACAGGATGCCGTGGAAGATGGCGTAGCGCGCCAACAATGGCCCAAGCACCGTGCCAAGCTGAGCGCGATCGATCGCGATGGCAACATCGATCAAAGCGCCGATCGGGTTGCCCGTGCCCACGATGTTTGAGAGGTCGGCTAAGGTCCAGCCGCTGTCTTCGTACAGAAGCGGCGCCTGCATGAAGGCGACGCCTGCGGCCGACATTCCTTTGCCGACGGTCGCCAGGGCACAATACGCCACCAGGCAGAGATAGCTGAACCCGATGGCGTCGCGCGGACGCTGAAACAGCACCGAGCAAAGGATGCTCACGCTGCCGACGCCGAGCATCGTCAAGCCTGTGCCCGCGAATCCTGCGAGCATCAACTCGACGTCGACACCGCCGACCAGTTGCAGGATGCTCAAGATCGGCAGCCCGGTCAACAGAAGTGATGTCATATTGGCAAGCCGGGACAGGAGCTTGCTCAACACGATTTCGTGGTTGTTCAGATCGGTCGCCAGCATGAACTCAAGGGTCTTGCGGTCTTTCTCGTCGGCAATTGAACCGGCGACGTAAGCCGGCGTCAAGAGCATCACCGTGCCGAGTTGCACGCACATGAAGATCGAGAAGAACGTCTCGGCCAAGACGGCCGCTTCGCGCCGGCTGTGCTGCCAATCGGAACGGCGATCGCGGAACACCATCCACAGCAGCATCAGAAGCAGAACTGCATAGGCCATTCGCAGCATGACATAGCGGCTCTGGCGGGCAGTGCGGACCATGTCATAAAACAGCACCGGCCCGAACAGCAACAGCCAGCCTTGATAGGTGCCGACCCCGATCGCCGACGCGTAGATTGTCCAAAGGATCACGCTCGCCCAAAACCCGACGTACGCGCTGAGAATGCCGAGCACGACGGCCACGGCGAGAAATGCGAAAAGTATGAGTCGCTCTCGCCACGACGCCCAGCTATTCGACCAGGCGAAAGTCTGATGCAGCCAGGACATGGTGTCTTCAGCAAGCGACATACCCCTCAGTGTAAACCCGATGTGAGATTGAGGCAAGAATGTGTGCGTCGCCAAAGCCGCGCTGAAGTCAGCGGCCTTCGCAAGCGTCCCAGAGGTCAGAGATCAAAAGTCAGAGGTCAGAGTGTAGCGAACCGATTACTTTCGCTCACTGACCCAACCATTGCCTGTTGATTTTTCTGATCTCTGATCTCTGACCTCCGACTCGGCCTGGGAATGAGTTGTCACGCTGCGAGTTTCGAAGCCAGCTCGTCCCATGTCAGGATGCCTGCTGTCGAAATCGTCGAGCGATCATGTGCGTATGCCGCCAGGAAGGCGGCGCGTATCGATATGTCATCGCCGGGTTCGTAGTAGTGAACGTGCTTGCGTTCGCTTTTCAGGAAACTCGGCGCCACGATCGGCAATCGGCAGTACGTGTACTGGAACATCTTCAAGCTATCGGCGAAGCACTCGGCGCCCGGCGTGTAGAGCAGATTCTGCAAGCCGATGTCGGCGTGCTTGACGTACGGGACAATCTCGGCGAACGGACGTTCGCCGTAAGCGATGACGTTCGGGGCGGCCGGAATCGGACCGACGGCGCCGAGCACATGAAAGGTCCACGCTGGGAATAACTGCGCCGCCCTGGCCAGAAGGTCGGCATCGAAATGGTTCTTGCCGACGTAAACCACGTTTGGCCGAGGCGTCGCATAGGGTGTGGCGAAATCCCGGTCGAAAAGCACCTTTTCCAGCCCGTGGTTGTGAACGCTGAATTGGGCAGTCGAGGGAAATCGTCCCTGAAAGCGCGTAGACGGCGCGCTGACCAGGTCGAACCGCTCGACGACGCGGTCTTCCTGCTCGGGCAAGAGCGGGTGATGTCCCAGGATGCGAATGTCGTCCGACACACGATACACGAACCGAGCGTGCGAGTTCAGCTCTTTGAAGCGATCAAAGAGCAAAAGTCCGTGATCGCTGTCGAATACGAACAGATCGGCTCGGGCGATTTCGGCTTCCGCCTCGCCGAGCGAGAACGAGGAGTACAGGTTGAGCACGGGGGCGGCCAGGCGATTGAGCCACGAGAGTCGCAAGTTGATGGGATGAAACGGTGTCAGCCAAACGTAGCTGGCCATGCGCTCGCGAACATAGTGGATGCGATGGCGTTCGCGAAAAAGCGGATACTTGCAGCGTTCGTTGCCTCGGACGTAGGAAAGCCAGCTTATGGATTCGGTAAAGAACAAGACGTGCCAGCCCGCGCGCCAAAACGCCTCGGCCAGCCAATGAAAGCCCGCCTTGCGATCGGAGTTCAGGTAATGATTGGTCACGAAGACAACGCGTTTCATGGATTTTCACGACTCTAGATCAACGTTGAATCGCTCGACCCAGCGGATGAGGTTGACCCAGCGCCAGATGCGGAAGTCGAATGACGACGTTCCGTCCAGCACGGCTTGCCAGTCGCGCTGCAGCGCCGGCACGTCCAGCGCATGAATGCCGCGGGCCGTCTCGCTGGCCAACGCCTGCTCCACCCAGGGACGAAGCACGGTAAGCCAGCGCGATTCGGGCGTGGCGAAGCCGATCTTGTCGCGGCGATCCAGGATCGCATCCGGCACGATCCCGCGCATCGCCTGGCGAAAGACGTTCTTGGTCGTGCCGTCGTTGCCCAGGATGTACTCCTCGGGGAGGCGCAGAACAAACTCGGCAAATGCGGGCGTCAAGAACGGCAGCCGGCTTTCGATCGACGACGCCATCGAGTTGCGATCTTCGTAACGCAAGAGCTGCGGCAAGCTCGTTGCCGCGATTGTATGCCTGAGTTCACTCTGAAGGCCGACGAGTTGCTTTGGTGCGGTAGCCGGGTTCATGTCGACGCCGCGATCGTAAAACCAGCGAGCGTTGAGCCAGCCGGGCATCAACCAACGTTCCACCAGACGCCTGCCGATCGCCGGCAGGAGCAGACGTGCGGCTTGCAGCCAGAGCTTCAGTCGGCCACCGGACAGTTCGCTGGCGTTGTTGGCGAATCGGATCGCATCTATCAAGTGACCGCGCTGCACGAGCGCACTGAGCCGCGCGGGGCCATATTGGCCATAGCCGGCGAGCATTTCGTCGGCGCCTTGGCCATCGAGCATCACCGTGATGCCGTGGCGTTTTGCCGCGCGAAACACGCAGTATTGTGCGTACATGCTGGTGCTGCCGAACGGCTCGTCCTGAGTGTAGATCAGGTCGTCGAGGTCGGCCCGCAGCTGGTCGGGCTCGGCGTAGATCTTGTGCACGACGCTTTGAGCTTGGGCCGCCACCAGATCGACCCAGCGTTCCTCGCTCAGGCCCGCATCGTCGGCGATGAAGCTGAAGGCGTGAATTTCCGCCCCGGGTTCGACCACGCGCATTGCCGCCACGATCGACGACGAGTCAATTCCACCTGACAAGGCCGCCCCTACCGGCACGTCGCTGCGCAAATGCAGTGCGACATTCTGCAAGAATATCTCGCGCACACGATCGGCGGCTTCCTCGAAGGAAATGTCGTCGATTTGGTCCTTCGGCAGGTTCCAATAACGAATGGGAGCCACCCCCGGCCCCGTTCCCGGAGGGAGAGGAGAGGAAAAGGTCGCGAGCGGCACTTCGAGGTAGTGGGCGGCGGGAACCTGACGAATTTCGCTCCAGAGCGTTTCGGCGCCGTGATCAGTGCATCCCCAGCGAAGATACTCGTAAAGCCGCTGCGAATTCACCGTGCGCTGAATCGGCAGCCAGTCGAGAAGTGCCTTGATCTCGGATGCAAACGCGAAGGTGTCCGGCCGCGCGACATAGTAGAGCGGCTTCATGCCGAAAAAGTCGCGGGCCAAAAACAAAACGCGGCGCTCATCATCGCGAATAGCGAGGGCGAACATGCCGATCAGCTTGCGCAAGCATTCGGACCCCCAAGTACGATAAGCTTGCAGCAGCACCTCGGTGTCGGTGCCGGTGTGGAATGCGACGCCGAGGTGTTGCAATTCATCGCGCAACTCGCGATAGTTGTAGATTTCGCCGTTGAAGACGATGGTGTGGCGTCCGTCCTTGGAGACCATCGGTTGATGGCCGGCGTCGGAGAGATCGAGGATCGACAAACGGCGGTGCAGGAGCAGCGTGTGAACTGCATTGTGCTGGGCGTGCGCATCATGAGCGACCCAGCCGGAATCGTCCGGTCCGCGGTGGGCGAGGATGGCCAAGGGGGCGCGGTCGTTGCCTACCTCACGTCCGCCAGGCGCCCGTCCGATGATTCCCGCGATGCCGCACATCGCTTGCTCCTTGTTTGCATCGTCACTGTTCGCGTTTGATCATTCGTCGCAGTCGCGAAAAGACCGGGTCAATGAGGTTGCGCACAAAAGTCGGACAGCGCAGCCAAAGGTCGTGCCACGTCTGACGATTCACCACAGGACCGAGAAGCGACTGCAGCCACCCGGGCAAAGCGGCCCAGACGCGACGCAGAAAGTGTTCGCTGTGGACGTACTCGTATGCCGACCGAAATGGCGGATACGCGTCGGCGGGCGGCAGGGGCAACCACGGCCCGGGCCGGCGCATCGGCCGATCTTTCCACGCCTCCTCCATCGCCCGGTCAAATACGTCGACGTACGTCTCGAACGTGTAATGCTCGCTCTCCACGATGTCGCGATAGGCGCGCGCCGTCAGCGCTTCCAGGCAGGCGTCGTCACTCACCCTGGCAAGCACGTCGTCGATGTTGCTGAAGTCCTTCTTGAGCGGAATGAAATGCTTGTCCGGCTCGAGCACCTTCGAGTACTGTCCTTCGAAGAGGACGAGCGCTGTGCGGCAGGCGATGGCCTCGAAGATCTTGGGTGAAATCTGGTTCATGTCCACTTCGCCTTCGCGGTCACGCAGGAACGTGTCATGGACCTCGCGATAGGTCAAGTCCGGATTGGCCAGAAGCGCCTGCTTGATTTCGAGCGAAAGCGTGCCGTCGTGATCGAAGACGTTGGCGCCGCTCTCGGTGCCGAGCGTTGCCTTGCAGTTGGCAAGGAAGCGGAACCAATCGTCGCCATAAATGCGGTCCGCCTCTTCCCAGGCAATGTCCGCGGGGATGTTTCGTTCGGAACAAATCTCCTTCATGCGCTGGCCGATGATCAGCTTTTCCTGCCCCAAGTCGCCGTACCACCAGCCGAGACGCCGGCCGCGATAGCCGATGACGATCGGCCTTTCGCGCATCGGCTTCGACAGCTTGACGTCGTGAATGTCGAACGGAACGTAGCCGGTGAGCACGTTGACGAATCGAACGTTGCCGAAGCGCCCGGGAGAATAAACGCGAGCTACGGACGACTCCGGCACGCACGTGAAGACGATGTTGATCCCCAGCCGCTCAATGGCGTCGCGGACGGCATCGGTCATGTCGTATTCGTCTTGCAGGAAAATCGCCTTGATTCCCCGATAGGCCTGAATTGCGGCGTCGTAAGCTCCCGACAAATGGCCCGAGAAGCACGTCCGCACCGAATAGTGGATGACGACGGCGTCAAAGTAGTCGAGGTCGAACTGGCACGCCCCAGACGACGTAGCGAAGTAGACATCATAGCGCGAAAAGCGATAAAAACTCTCGAGCGAATGAGCAATCGTCTTGACGTGTGTCCAGTGGTGATTGTAGAGCATCAACACGCGACGGCGCGGGCGAGCGAAGGTGTTGGGCTGACGCTCGAGCTCCGGCGCAAAGATGGACAGGCCCGGCGCGGGATTCTCGTCGTCGCCGTCGGTTTTTGCACTCGGCAAAGCCATCGCCATTCCTTTGGTGATTATCAACCGGCGGCTTACGCCGCTCGGCTCGCCTGCGTTCCTGATCGAATCACGCCGATTTCTTCGAATTGCAGCAACTTCTCTACCGGGGCATAGAAAACGTTGCACGCGCTATCGCCGGTTTGCATTGGCCGAAGATAGCTCCCATCGGCCTGATAGACAAGCGTCACGTATCCCAAACTTCGAAGGATCGCTTCGGCGCCAAAGCCCTCCGCAAGGATTAACGGCCGGCAGCGAGCGATTGTCTCGGTCATACCCGCGATTACGTCAGCTTCGCCTCCCTCGGCATCGATCTTGATGAAGCCCGGGTTTAAGGCGAGTTCATCGAAGCGCAATAGTGGCAGGGGCTGCTCGACGATGTCGAACTCTCGCGTGTCTGTCCATTCGAAAAAGAGCTGCTGAATGCCTGGATTGTTCACCAGGCAATCCCGAACAAACGTCGCACACTGCAGAAACGGCACTCCCTTGACGATCGGAAAAAACAATTGCTTGACTTCCGTGCGTGCGCCGAGGCCCACCATGCGAAATTGAAACGAATCGCCGAGCATGTCTTGGACGACCTCCAGCGCCGATTGCATTTCCGGGTTCGGCTCGAAGGACAATATCGGCGCCGAACGATTGGCGAGGCGAAACGACAACGCCGACTGCCCGAGGTTGGCGCCGACATCGACGAAGAGCTGATCTGTCCCGTCAAAGCGGCGAAAGATCTCGAACTCCGGCTCATGCGCAATGCCAAGACCAAAGCGCAAACGCAAACGCAACCGTTCGATTGGACCCCAGAGTCCCAGTCGCATGAGGAAGGCGCGGATTTGGAATCGCCAACGTTTCATCATGAGTTTTCGTCCGTAGCCCGTCGTATCCCGTTCATGCGGCCAGGCGGTGAGCCGCATCGGAAATGGAGTTCAGTCCAAGCACCTTCCGATAGACAGCCAACGTCCCATGGGCGCAACGTTCCCAAGTGAACGCGCGGGCGTGTTCCGTTACGCCCTCGCGCAAGTGATGGCGCCAATCGTCATCGACGATGACGCGGTGCATGGCATCGCGCCAAGCGGGCAGATCGGCGGCATCGATGCCGTGCGCCTTGGCGCCGACAACTTCCGCGACGGCGCCCGCCGTGGACGCCAGGACCGCGCCGCCGCACGCCATCATCTCCAGCGGCGGCAGGCCGAATCCTTCGTAGAACGACGGGAACACCAATGCCCGAGCGGCACTGTAGAGCGCCGGCAGATCGTCATTCGCAACGTAGCCCAGTTGAATCACCTGCCGATGCCGAGCAACGTCGTCGAAATAACGAGCGAACTCGTCCGCGTTCCAGCCCCATGCCCCGGCCAGCACAAGCGGACATCGCTCACGCACTGAAGCGGGAAGATCGCAATACGCTTTCATCAACATAAGCGGATTCTTGCGCGGTTCGATCGTGCCGACAAAGAGCAAGTAGCTGGCCGGAAGTCCCAATCGACGCGTCACTGGTTCCCACTCGGTTGGCGGGAGGGGCCGAAGTCCAGGTCGAACACCGTTGTAGGTACAGGTGATGCGCTCGGGCGGGATTCCGAGCACATGAATCGCCTCATGGCGCGTGAACTCCGAGACGGCGAGCAAGTGGCTGCAGCGCGACAGCCCTTCCTCAAATCGTCGCGCATAGTAGTCAACGCGGTCGGCCGGGTGCCACTCGGGATGCAGCAGCACGGACAAGTCGTGAATCGTCGCGACGGTCGGCAGAGATGACGGCAGTGGAATGTAGTTCGGTTCGTGATAGAGATCGTAGCGATTCCACCAGGTCGTCATATACAGGCAGCCAGCAAGCGCACGTTCGCCGAGCGCACGAAGGTGGCCAAGCAGCGATCCGGTCCAGGAGCAGTCGTTGGAGACGCTCGTGGGAGTCGTCTTGCCGGCGCGCCAGGAGCTAGCCCAGCGCTGTACGACGCCCCACCAGGTCGGCGGAAAAAGATCAAAGGAGTCGCTCGGCGACTCGGCACGTAGGGCGTCGACGAGATCGAGCGTGTAGTGTCCGATCCCGGTCCTGGCACCGAGTGCCGTCGATTGATTGACGATGACCCGCATGTGATCCTTCTGCGATGTCGGCAGCGGGCGGATGGCTGCTGCGCTTCCATGCAAGTTCCCGATTCTAACAGGAGTGCAAAGATGAACAAGCTCAACCGTCCATCGCATTCATAGGACGGGTTTCCTAACCCGTTCAAACTAACCCAGACTCAATGTTGGACGGGTTAGGAAACCCGTCCTACGGAATGCAAGCGATAGGGCCGATTGGCGGGATATATAATGAGGGGATGAGCAGCGTTGTCGCGGTGGAGCGGGCGGTTCCCCACGTCGAGCCCTTGGCCGGTTTGACGGCGTGGGAAGCATGCCGGCGATTGGCCGACCAACGGCGTTTGCTCTTCCTGGACAGCGCGACGCAGGGAGGCGAGCTTGCTCGTTATTCGTTTGTCACGGCTGACCCGGCAACCTGGTTGACTTCGCATCACGGGTGGATCAGCGAAAATGGGCGATTCGCGGGGGTCGCCGATCCCATCCATCTGCTGCGAAATCGGCTGGCCGAATTCCCGCTGGAGCCGATCGAGGGGTTGCCGCCATTTCAAGGAGGCGTGGCTGGGCTTTTCAGCTACGATCTGTGCCATCACGTCGAGGTCTTGCCTCAGCCGATCTACAATGACTTTGGCATTCCGGACTTGGCCGTCGGCATCTACGACTGGGTGCTGGCGTTCGATCATGCCACGGACGACGCGTGGCTGATTTCGACGGGATATCCGGAAGCCGATCCGCGCCGGCGAGAGATTCGCGCCCGGCAACGGGCGGACGAGATCGAACGATTGCTAACTCGAACCACGGCCCCGCTGCCCGCCCGCATCGACGATGCGGGGCTAAACGTCGAAACACCGCAATTCCCGATCGACGGATTACCGGGCATCACCAGCAACTTCGATCGGGACCGCTACTTCGAGACTATCCGTCGCGCCATCGAGTACGTTTACGCCGGCGATTGCTTTCAGGTCAACATCGCACAGCGGCTGCTCACGCAGGCGAGTCTCACTCCGTTGGACCTCTATGAACGGCTGCGTACGCGCAACCCGGCGCCGTTCGCGGGGTTCTTCGATCTTGGCGATCATACTATCATCAGCGCATCGCCAGAGCGATTTTTGCGCGTCGAGAACGGTGAAGTCGAGACTCGGCCGATCAAAGGCACGCGTCCGCGCGGCAAAACGCCGGCCGAGGATCAGCGATTCGCCGACGAGCTTCTCGCCAGCGCCAAGGATCAGGCCGAGAACGTGATGATCGTCGATCTGTTGCGAAACGACCTGGGCCGCGTTTGCGAGTATGGCAGCGTGCGCGTGGAAGCTCTGTGCCGGCTGGAGAGCTATCGCTTTGTACATCACCTCGTGTCGGAGGTGCGTGGACGGCTGCGCGGCGACTGTGGGCCGACCGATTTGCTGCGGGCGGCGTTTCCCGGCGGGTCGGTCACCGGCGCACCCAAGATTCGTGCCATGGAGATCATCACCGAACTCGAACAGACGTCGCGCGGTCCCTACTGCGGCAGTCTCGGCTACATTGGGTTCGACGGCAGCATGGACACCAGCTTGCTCATCCGCACGTTCGTGATGAGCAACGGCTGGCTGCATTTTTCAGTCGGCGGCGGCATCGTCGCCGACTCGACCCCGGAGCGCGAGTACGACGAAACCTGGCACAAGGCCGCGGGACTGCTGCGGGCGCTGGCGGATTAGTTTAGCCGCTCGCCTTGGGCGAGCGGGGACACGCTCGCCCAAGGCGAGCGGCCAAACGACGGAATGAAACCATGATCCTCGAAGGCATCGTCACCACGCTGACGCCGATGGGTGAGGTCAATGTCGCGCCGATGGGCCCGCT
>VGZI01000190.1 GCA_016872605.1 Planctomycetota bacterium | reverse complement strand
GCCTACGCCAACCAAGACGACCGAAACGCCCAAGGAATCGCCGAATGCGCCGTCCGCGCCGCCGAGCCAGCGGCCGCACGAGTCGCCCAGCATGACCGCCGCGCCGGAGCCGCCGACGTCGGATTGTCCGCTGTGTCGCAACTGGCTGTGGATCGCCACGGGCGCCGCCGGGGTATTGGTGATCGCCACGGGCTGGTGGGTAGTCGTCACGCTACAGAATTCGTCCGCGGAGTGAACACAAAGAGCCGCGCACAGAGCAGACGGCGTTCGAGCGTGCCGCTTACTTCGTGTGCGGCTCTTTTTTCAGAAAGCCATCGCATGTTCGCGAAAATCTCTCCGCCGCTGCTTGCGTTCGGCGGCTCGCTGTTACTCTTGACTGGCCTCATTGCCGCGTTGTATTGGTCGCGCGATCCGGACCGCAGCCAGCCGCTCGTCATCCATTGCGCCGAGGCCATGCGCATCCCGATGGAGGCGATCGCCAAGGAGTACGAAAAGGAGTTTCGCCACAAGGTCGAAATCCGTTTCGGTCCCTCGCAGACGATTCTCAGTTCGCTCGAACTGACGCAGAAAGGCGATCTGTTCCTCCCGGCCGACGACAGCTACATCCGGCTCGCTGCCGAGAAGGGTTTGGTTCACAGCGGCGACGTCTTCAACCTTGCCCGCATGGACGCCGTCGTTATCGTCCGCCCCGATTTTCCGCGCAAGATGGAGACGTGGGGCGACTTCATCGCCAAGGACAACAAGATCGGCCTTGCGAACATCGAAGCCGCCGCCATCAGCAAGGTGCTCAAGCAACAGCTTCAGCTCGCCAAGCTCTGGAAATCGCTTGAGGACCGCAACCCGACGTACCTGGGCAACGTCAATGAGGTGTTCAACAGCGTGCATAACGTCAAGAGTGTGGACGTCGGCATCGTCTGGGACGTGATCGCCAAGCCTCATGCCAGTGCCAAGGTCGTCAAGCTCAAGGAACTCGAGAACGTCCAGGCCCGCGTGCAGATCGCCATCGCCAAGAACACGACGCAGCGCGACAACGCCATCCACTTTATCCGCTACATCCGAGCCGAGGACAAGGGCTACCCGCACCTGGCCAGGCAAGGCTTCTCCGACATCGAGAAACGCGGCCCAATGGACGAGCGGGTCGAGATAGTGATCCACGCTGGTGCGATGCTGCGACCCGCATTGGAAGACGCCATCAAGGACTTCGAGAAGCGCGAGAACGTCCGCGTCATCCGCGTCTACAACGGCTGCGGCCTGTTGGTCAGCCAGATGAAGACGGGCGAGACGCCCGATGTCTACTTCGCCTGCGACGCCAGCTTCATGAACCAGGTGGCTGATCGCTTCGACAAGCCGACGACGATCTCCAACAATCAGCTGATGATCGCCGTCAAAAAAGGCAACCCGCATCAAGTCAAGGAACTCGCCGACCTTGCCAAGTCGGGTCTGCGCGTCGGCGTCGGACATGAGCAGAACTGTGCCCTCGGCGCCTTGACCAAAGAGACTTTCATCGCCAAAGGCTTGTACGCCAGGGTGGCGGCCAACGTCAAAGTCACGCTGCCGACGGGCGACGGACTGGTGAACAATCTCCGCGCCGGCGGGCTGGACGTCGCGATCGTTTATCGCAGCAACGTCGCGCCGTTCGACGACATCGAAGGAACGCCGATCGAAGGCGTGCAATGCGCGACGGCGCTGCAGCCGATCGCCGTCAGCAAGACGTCCGCGAACGCTCTGGTGTGCCAGCGCTTGATGGACTTCCTGCGCACGCCCGAATCGCGGCAGCGCTTCGAGAAGCTCGGCTTCGGCTGGGAAGTGAAGGAAAAAGTCGAAGAGCCGCGCACGAAGTAAGCGGTATGCTCGGCCGCCGCTTACTTCGTGCGCCGCTCTTTGGGGTCGTCACGCATGTCCAATAAGCCGGTCCTGAATGCCGATTGGCCGTTCTATCTCAGCCTTGCCTTGCTCGGCGGCGTCTATGTCATATTAATCGTTGCGATGCTGAGCGCCGACCTGTTCTTTACGACGCCCGACAACTTCCTCGAAGCATTAGCCAGCGAAGAGATCCAGTACTCCATCAAGCTCAGCCTCATTTCCTGCAGCATCACGGCCATCCTGTCGCTGTGGGTCGCCGTGCCGCTCGGCTACCTTTTGGCCCGCACCGATTTCTGGGGCAAGTCAGTGGTCGACACGCTGCTCGACATTCCAATCGTGCTGCCACCGCTGGTCATCGGGCTTAGCCTGCTTATTCTTTTCCAGACGCCGATCGGCCGATTCTTCGAGCAAAACGTGATGCGCGTCACGCATCACATACCGAGCGTTGTCCTGGCGCAGTTCTCCGTGGCGGCGGCGTTCGCGGTGCGGACGATGCGCATCACGTTCGAGCAAATCTCTCCGCGGGCCGAGCAGGTCGCCATGACGCTGGGCTGCACACGCGCACAAGCCTTCTGGTACGTCGTCATGCCCGAAGCGCGGCGTGGCCTGTTGACGGCATTCACGCTCTCATGGGCGCGCTCCCTCGGCGAGTTCGGGCCCATCCTCATCTTTTCAGGTGCGACGCGCTTGCGCACGGAAGTTCTGCCGACAACCGTTTTTCTCGAGCTGGGCGTCGGCAAGCTCGAAGCCGCCATTGCGGTGTCGCTCTTGATGATCGTGGTGGCGGTGGTCGTATTGACGATCACGCGCACTCTCGGCTTGCGCGGCAGCGGGATTGTGTGATCTACGCACCAACCCGATGCGTCAGCGAGAGAGTTCCGGAAATCCCTCGCTGGCACGTCGGGTGAGTCCAGCACGACCAAACGTGCTCATTCGGATGCGAGTATCCGCGAAAAGAAAGTACCATCGCTGTGTCGGGCCACCGCAGTCCAAATCCGAGCTGGAAATGTAAGGGAAATGGTTGCAACCTGGCCGCGCCATTTGATCCCTGGTGAGAAAATTCGGTGAGCCCGTCGGTCGAAAAAAAAACTCGCAGGAAGATCTTCCTGCGAGCTGCAATTCTTCTGCGTTCTAAGATCGAAATTTAGATGCTGGACGACGCCGGGCCGACGCCGCCGTGGATGCGGTATGGCGTCAGGTGCGACGGCTGGTCGTTCATCCAGAAGCGGCGCCATTCGTCATGAATTTGTCTCAAGTTCTCGGAGTCGATCATCAGCTGCTCCATGCGCACCATGGGATCGCTGGAATACTGGTTGATCATGCAGCCGGTGCTGGGAACGATCAATGCCAACGCCGCCAGAATCCACAGAAATCGCCGCATGACGCTCTCCTAGTTCGCGCGCAACCCGCATGCCGCGGGGACACAGTGCAAAGAGCACGAGATCGGCCGAGTTTGCCGATTGTATGAGGAGTATCGGTTGTAACGACGATGGACTTGACGAAAAAAAAGATCTTTTCTTGCGCTGCATCCCCCGGTTGGGAACATCGCGCGTCAGGACGGGTTTGCCGCGTTGCCGGTGGAAGCGCCGACGGTGGCCATCTCGGCCTCGGCGTCGAGTTGGCGGATTTTCTCTTCCATCTCCTTGCCTGGTTTGAACGTGACAACGCTCTTGGGACCGACGTCGACCCGCTCTCCTGTGCGCGGATTTCGTGCCTTGCGCGCCTTGCGCCGCTTGACCTCAAACACGCCGAAATTGCGAAGCTCAATTCGTCCCTCGGCCAGCAACGTTTCGACGATTGCGTCGAAGGTTTTCTGAACGACCTCCTTGGTCTTGAGCTGGGTCAATCCGGTCGCGTCGGAGATGTCTTTTACAATTTCTTTTTTTGTCACGGAGATTATCCCTTAAGAAGGTTAGTGTCGGATGTTAGTTTTATAAGTGTAAAGATACCATAGAGTAATGTCAAGAAAAAACTAGAACGCTTGCTGGCAAGTCGCAAGAGTTTCGACTCGATTCTGACTGGCCCGGCGTGAGTAGCTGTGAACATTGGTTCCTCTAACGTTAACAGCGACAACCTTTTGGTTGATGTCCGACCGGGTTGCCCCAAGTTACTGGGTGCACGACATGGTCTGCTTTGCCAACTTCGGGAGGGCGAGGCTTCTGCCGAGCCGGAAGCGACAGGATAGTCGTCCGAAATCGAGTATTTCGCGGGCTCGCGGCTCGGCAGGAGCCTCGCCCTCCCGCCGTTTGCAAACCATGTCGTGCACCCCAAGCTACCGAAGTTGCTTAGAGGCGTTAGCTTCGGGTCTGGTCTCGCAGTTAACAGCCAGATTATGTCGGCCTGTGATAGAGCGCGTAGTGCTGACGGCAGAGCACCTACTTGCGAGGCGGCAAACGTGCCGGCAGCGATTCGCTGTCGCCGGAGCGTTACCTAAACGCGGAGACGAATCGGAAATTCCTTTGGCAAACGCCGGTTCGATTGGATAACCTAAACACTACGCCCGCGCAACCTTTGGGGGGACTTTCCGATGAACGCCATGACCCGTTTTCTTGCTGCTTTTCTTGCCGTCGGCGTGTGTGCCTCGGCGACGTGGGCCCAGGGAATGATGGTCCCCGGCAGTGGATCTCCGCGGATCAGCCACATCATGCCTATGGGCGGCCAGGCCGGCACTTCCTTCGAATTCAAAGTCACCGGCAGCGACATTAAGGACGTCGAGGGACTGCATTTCAACTTCCCCGGCGTCAAGGTCGAGGTGACGACCAGCGGCGAGGAGACGGCGATTACCAAGAAGGGCAAACCGGCCCCGCCGCTTAACTCGCAAAAGTTCAAGGTCACTCTGCCGGCGGGCGCGCCGGTCGGCGTTCACGACGTGCGCATTGTCACCAAGGCGGGCATCAGCAATCCGCGGGCGTTCGTCATCAGCGATCACAAGGACATCATCGAAGAAGAGCCCAACGACGATGTGCCGAAAGCCCAGCGGCTCGCGCTGAACAGCACCGTCAACGGCGTCATCGGCGCGCCGACCGATGTCGATTATTACGTCTTCACCGGAAAGAAAGGCCAGCGCATCGTGTGCTCGGCCTTGACCAGCAGCATCGACAGTCGGCTCAATGCCTTCGTCCAGATCTTCGCGGCCGACGGCAGTTACCTGGGCGGCAACCGCAACTACGCCCAGGACGACGCCCTGATTGACGCCGTGCTGCCGGCCGATGGCGATTACCACGTCCGCATCTGCAGCTTCACCTACACGCAAGGCGGGATCGATTACTTCTACCGGCTGACTGTGACGACGGCGCCGTGGATCGACGCTGTTTTCCCGCCGGTGGTCCAGCCGGGCGTGCCGGCCGAAGTCACCGTCTATGGCCGAAATCTGCCGGGCGGCAAGCTCGATCCGACGGCAATCGTCAATGATCGCACACTCGAAAAGGCGACCATTACCGTCAAGGCGTCGAACGATCCGATGTCGCTGCAGCGCCTCGCCTTTACGGGACGGGTGACGCCGGTCGGCTCGATGATCGATGGGTTCGACCAGCGCGTCAAGAATGAAACCGGTCAGTCGAATCCGTTCTTGATGACCTACGCCAATACTCCCGTCGTGTTGGACAACGGCGACAACGACGCCCAGGACAAGGCTCAGCAGGTTCCGGTTCCGTGTATGATCGCCGGGCGCATCGAGAAAAAAGGGGACAAGGATTGGTATGCCTTCAGCGCGAAGAAGGGCCAGGTGTTGAACATCGAGGCGTTTGCGGAACGGCTCGGCGCGCCGATGGATGTGTATTTCCAAATTCGCAACGCCCAGGGAATGCTCATCACCGAACAAGACGACACCGCGGAGATATTGAGCCCGACATTCTACACGGCCAACGCCGATCCGGTGCGATATCGTTTCGTCGCGCCGGCGGATGAAGTCTACTATCTCCTAGTAACGACGCGCGACGCCTTTACGCAATACGGCCCGCGGCATCTGTACACCGTTCGCATCACGCCGGAAGAGCCCGATTTCCGACTGATCGCGATGCCGACGTCGCCGATCGCCCCCGAAGGAATCACTGTCAACCAGGCCGGTGGGGCGGCGTTTAATGTCTATGTCTGGCGGTTTGGCAATTTCGCCGGCGAGATCACCATCAGCGGCGTCGATTTGCCCAAGGGCGTGGGCGTAAAGCCGCAGATCATATCGGGCAGCCAAAAACAAGCCGTCGTCGTGGTGCATGCCGAGGCCGACGCGACATGGTGGGCGGGCGGCATTAAACTCGTCGGCACGGCGACAGCCAAAGGGCAGAAGCTTACCCGTGAAGTCCGCAGCGCCACCATCACCTGGCCCGTCGTTCAAGCCGGCACCGCATCGATCACTCGCATCGACCGCGAACTCGCCCTCGCCGTCCGCAACAAAGCTGCCTACACACTCGTCGCCGATAAGACGAAGATCAACGTCACGCAGGGCGAAAAGATATCAATTCCCGTCAAACTGATCGGCAACGACAACTTCAAGGGAACCGTGCAGGTCGCCGTCATCGGCGGGCCGCCGGGGCTCGTCTCCCAACCGGTCAGCCTCACGCCCGGCCAAGGCGGAACGGTTTCGCTTGACGGAAAAGGCGGCATGGCCTTCCCGCCAGGCAACTACACCGTTTTCGTGCGTGGTCAAACGCAGCCAATCAATCCCAAGCAGCCCGCCCCCAAAGGCGCCCCGCCCAACATCGTCCAGGTCTCCATGCCGGTCTCCGTCACGATCGTTCCCAAGATTCTCGGCAAACTGACCATTGCTCCTACGAATCCCAAGCTGTCGCTCGGCAAGGACGTGGAAGTGACCGTGCGTTTTGCTCGAGCCTACGATCTGCCGCTTGATCTGAAAGTCGAGGTGATCCTGCCTCCGACCATCAAGGGTGTAACGACGAAGAACGCGACGATCAAGTCCGGAGAGGACGAGGCGACCGTAGTCTTTTCGGCGGCGCCAAGCGCGACCGTCGGCCAAACGCCGCAGATCACGGTCCGCGCCACGGCGATGTTCAACGGCGAAGTGCCGATCGTCCACGAAGCGAAGCTGACGCTGAGCGTCGCGAAATAGTTTCGATCGTAAGCAGCAATGCGCGTCTGGTTCCGATGGTCTGCACAGCTTTGGCACAACGACGCCCCGCCCCCAGAATAAGTACATTCAGGCTGCGATTCGCTATGCAGAAAGCAAAGGATGGAGTCTGTCCAAGATCCCGTATCCGTGCGACCAGTGTAATCCGTGGCTGGTTCTTGGTGGTTGCGGCTCAGCCGCGCTAGGGTGGACGAGGCGGCCAGTGGCTTACTTCGCACGCATCGCCTACCCGGAGCCGGTAGAACCGCTCTGGCGCTTCGCAAGGTGAATCGCGTTTAATCTTGCGCAGCAGGGCCGCACGCACCTGTTTTCACACACACATTTCTGCGTTTTTCGATTCATCCGTGATTAGTTCGATTTCGTGAGAAATGCGACTAAGAGGCCCACCATGAATGACGTGGGACGGGTCTCCAGACCCGTCCGGCCGGCTCAGGAGAGCCGTCCTACTTCATTCCTTAAGACGGTCCAGGAAGCATTTTCACAAGATCGACGCTTCATGAATGGTTGCCGGGCTAATAAAACGAACCACGCACGTCGCGGTAACGTTCTGCCGTCAGGAGAAAAAGAATGAGCGGGCCGGGAACGAGTGCCTATACTTTTGTGACGCCCGAGCAACGGGAGAGCATTCTCAAGCTCTACAACGCGGGCCTGTACGTGCAGGCCTACCGGCAGGCGGAATGGATTGGGCCCTTGGCGGGCTGGCGCAGACCGGAGTCGCGCGTGCTGGCGGGGCGCATCGCGGGGAACCTCGGGTCGACTCGGTTGGCCGACTGGCATTTCGTTCACGCCTGGCGGGAAAATCGCGAACATCCGGAGACGTTGTGGTACTTCACGCGTTACTTGCTGAACATGCGTGGCCCGTTTGCCGCCTGGAACTTCGTGCGCAGCCACCCGTTGCCGAGCGACGCCGCGCCGATGTTGCAATCGCACTGGTACTCGCAGCAGGCAGCGATTCTCGGTCGCCTGCGCGATTTCGATGCCGCCCACGATTGGCTCAAGAAAGCTGAAGCGATCGGTGAAGAACCGTGGACACTCATGGAGCGCGCCGCCCTGTGTGTGTTGGAGGACAAGCACGAGGAAGCCGAGGCCGCCGCGCGCAAGGCGATGCAACTTCACCCGTGGTATCGCCCAGCGGTGCAGTGGATCGCGCATTTCCTGGTGCAGAAGCAACGCGATGACGAGGCGCTCGACCTGCTTACTCAGGCCACGCACGTGCTCGAAAGCGGAGCCGTGTTTGCCCAGCTCGCTTCTTTGCAGATCGAGCTCAAACGATACGACGACGCCTGGCGAAGCATCGACGACGCCGAACGACTCTCCCCGTTGGCCGACAAGCACATGAAGCAGTGGATTGCGTCACGGCGCTGCGACGTGGCGTGTTATCGCGGCGACTTCGATACGGCCATCGCTCAGGCCAAAAACGCGGTCGGAACCGATTCGCGCACGCGCTCTAAATTCTACGAAGGCCTGGTCGCGCTGTTGACGAATCGCGCCGACGCCGGCAAACGCGTTGAACTGCCAGTCGGCTTCGTGCAACAGCACCACCGCACCTGCGCGCCGGCGACGCTGGTGTCGATCGCCAAGTTCTGGACGATGCCCGCCGACCACCTGGAGGTCGCCGCGGAGATTTCTTACGCCGGCACCCCCTACCACAGCCAGCGAAAGTGGGCTCACGAGCACGGCTGGATCACCAAGGAGTTCACAGTCACCTGGGACAGCGCCGTCGCCCTCATCGATCGCGGCATCCCGTTCACGCTGGCTACCACCGAGGTCACCTCGGCCCATCTGCAAGCCGTCGTTGGCTACGACTCGCTGCGCCGCACGCTCATCCTGCGTGATCCAGGCGAGCGCCATCGCGTCGAGATCGGTTTCGACTTGATGTGCCAGCGTTATCGCTCCACCGGTCCGCGCGGCATGGCGATGGTGCCGGAAACGCAAAAGGAAAAGCTGGCCGGTTTGTCGCTTCCCGACGAACCGCTGTACAACCACTTGCATCGCATGGAAATATCGCTGCAAGAGCATCGTCGCGAAGACGCCGGCACAGCGATCGAGGCGATGACGGCGCTCGATACCGGCCATTTTCTCACTGTGAACGCCCGGCGCATTCTCGCCCACTACGACGCGGACATGCCCGAAGAACTGATTCAGACGGAACGCATGCTCGAGTTGTTCCCGGGCGATTTGTATCTTGAACTGGCTCGCGCCAATATCCTCAGCGTGCTCGGACGCTATCATGAGCGTCTGGCGATCTTGAAACGCCTCGCCGAACTGAAGGAATCGGATCCGGCCTGCTGGCAGCAATACGCCTGGGAATTAAGCATCGACGCTCGCAAGCACCCGCAGGCGCTCTATCTGCTGCGCCGCGCGGCCCGCGTCAATCCGATGCTGGCCCGCACCTACAGCACCCTGGCTCGCATCAAGTCGATGCAGCGCGACTTCGACTCGGCGCTCGAACTCTATCACATTGCCGTCTGCCTGGAGGAGAAGGACGAGTTCGTCGCCCAGGACTACTTCATGGAAGCGCGCGCCCAAGGGAAGACCGAGGAGGCGATGGAGTTTCTTCAGCGGCGCTGCGATCGGCTTGGAATGCACTCCAGCCAGCCGGCGCGCACGCTCTATTTCGCGCTCATGCAGCAAGGCCGATACGACGACGCCTTCGGCGTCTTGGAAAACGCCATGAAGCTGCGCCCCGACGACGGCGAACTGTTGACCTACTCGGCCGAAGCCCACACGGTTCTTGGCGATTTCGCGCGGGCGGAAGAGTTGCTCGAGAAAGCTAATGGCGTCTCCAAGCCGGCGGCGCGCATGCGCTCGTTGGCGTACCTGGCAACCAGTCAAGGCGACTCCGTCCTGGCTCGCGAACGCTGGGCCGAAGTCCTCAAAATTGAGCCCATCGCCGAGGATGCCCATCGCAATTACTGTCTTCTGCTGGCCGAGAGGGAAGGGCGCGAGGCGGCGATCGACCATTTGCAGACGGTGTGCGAGCGATTTCCACATCACTTCGGCCTGACGCACATGCTGTACGATTGGATGCTCGAAGACGGTCCGGGCGCCCGCGAGAAAGTTCTAAAGCGGTTGATCGATATTCACCCCTCCGACGCATGGACGCACCGAGAGTATGCCGTCAACCTGGCCGATCAGGGAAAGCTGGATGACGCGTTTCAGGAGTTGTTCGAAGCCGAGCCGCTGGAGCCAACTTCGCCCTACCTCTGGCACACCCGTGCGTACGTGCACAAGAAGAACAAGAAGTTCGAGGACGCCCAGTTCGCCTATCGCGAGGCGATTCGCACCTATTGCGACTACGAGCCGGCCATCCTCGAGATGATTCAGCTTTGCAGCAATCTGCAAGAGCGCCGCGACGTGGTGGCGTTTGTCGAGCAAGAGCTGATTCGTCAAGGGACGTACGGCAATGGGATCTTGGCGCTGCGCGACGCGGCCATGGCGCTGATGCCTCCCGTCGAGTTGATGATGAGCCTGCGGCGCATCATGGATCTTCGCCCTGACCTTTGGCAAGCGTGGAGCACGGTCGTTCGCCAATTGATCTACATGGATCGTTGGAACGACGCGCTCGACCTGGCTCAGCGCGCGATTCAGCGGTTTCCGCTTTACGCCGCCGGCTGGTTCGACCTGGCCGAGGCGCGACGCTGTTGCAAGGACCTCGACGGCGAGATCGCGGCGTTGAAGCGATGCGTCGAGCTGTCCCCGACCTGGGACATCGCACGCAAATGGCTGGTCGACGCCTTTGAGCGCGCCGGAGACTTGACTCAAGCGAAGGAAGCCGTTCAGCAGGCCATCAAACGCGCTCCCTTGGTCGGCGCGACCTATGTCGAGTATGCCGAGTTGCTCTGGCGCAACAATGAGTACGACGAAGCCGTCAAGCAAGTGCGCCACGGCCTTAGGCTTGATCCTGGGATTGATCAGGGTTGGAACGATCTCGTCACCTGGTGTAATCAACTGGATCGCTACAACATCGTCTTCGAAGTGGCCCGCGATTGGACCAGCCGACGCCGAGGCGAAGCACGCTCCTGGCTGCGGCTGGGTCAAGCGCACAACTGGCAGCCGGCGCGGACCAATGCCGACGACGAGGCCAAGCGCGTCGACGACTGCGTGGCTGCATACGATGAAGCCCTCAAGCGCAATCCAACCGCCATCAACATTTACGACCTCAATGCGCAAGCGCTGGCGTTCGCTGGCCGCTACGAAGAAGCGCGCAAATCGTGCAATCCACCGTTCTACAAGGGCAAGCCGCCGATCGAGCTCCGCGGCCGGGCTGCCTGGGTCTATACGCAGGAAGGAGACTTCGATACGGCCAAGAAGCAGATGGTCCCACTGCTCAAGGAAGATCCGCTCTACACCTGGGGTTGGAATGAAATCCTCAACTGGTGCTTGGCCAGCGGGCAGTACAAGGAATATTACGACGCCGCTTGTGACATGATGCGGCAATTACCTCAGTCGGCCATGGCCCTCACCTATCGCGGCGAGGCCCAGCTTCGCATGGATGATCGCGGCATCGGACTGGACGATCTCCGGGCGGCCTATCGCAAAGACCCATGCAATAGCCTCTGCGCATTCCTGCTTTTCGACGAGCAGATGGCCGACGAGGATTTTGCCGGCGCCGAAGCCACCATGACCGTAATGGCGCAAAGCCTGGCCGGCGATTTCGTTCGCGCTCGACAGATTCAGTTGGCCGGCAGGAAGGGGCATAAGGACCTGGCCCTCGAAAAATGGCAGTTCCTGGTTGTCAGCCGAAATCCCGTGACCTGGCCGCTCGATGTCTCCGCCCGCGCTCTCGACCTGGCCGGCTGGAAGCCCGAAGCCGAACGGATTGTGCTCGATGCCATGAGCCGGCCCAACTGGGACACGCATCTGGCATTCATCTACGCCACCTGGTGGAATCCAAATGTCGCCAACGACCTGCCCGACCGCATCGCCGCCATCGATCGCGCCCTGGTTCGTCTGCCGGGCGACTTTCGTTTCCTGGACCTGAAAGCCGAGTTGCTCACCAACGGCGCCCAGTTCGAGCAAGCCTGGCAGACCTGTAAGGAGAAGACGTATCCGAAAGATCAATACGCTCTCGATGGCCGAGCCGCCTGGGTCATGTGGCGGTCCGGTCGCGTCATGGAGGCAATCTTCGAGATGCGCAAGCTCGTCAAGCAGTTTCCCAACTACTATTGGGGCTGGATGCAGCTTGCCGACTGGCAGGCCCGGCAGCAGCAGTGGGTCGACGTGCTTACCATGGCTGAGGAACTCGTCCGGCTCAATCCGCGCGATCCGAATGGTTACTTTTACCGCGCTTGGGCGAAGGAAAACCTGAACGATCCGCAGGCGGCGC
>VGZI01000189.1 GCA_016872605.1 Planctomycetota bacterium | reverse complement strand
AACCCAGCGCCCAAGGCGCCGCCAATCGAAATCTCGACGGTGTGCTCTTCAAACACCGGCAGCAAGGCCACCAGCCAGACAGCGACGGTAAGCACGGCCAGCACCGACACGAATACGAACGACATGAAAAAGCTGCGCAATGACCAGAGCGCGTCCAGACCGAGAAAAACCAATGTGAGGACCAGAGCGAAAGCCCAGCCGTAGCTCTCCCAAAAGCGCGACAGCTTCCGCATGAATTTGCTCATGCCGAAATCCAAGTGAAGGCGATGGTCACGCATAAACTACGCGGCAGCCGCCGGGTTTCCTGGTCTTGAACCGTATTTGAGAATACCAAAACCGTTCAGGCTCAAGCTGGAAACTTCTTGAAATCTCCCATGAGCCGAGCGATAATGGCGCTGAAAGGAGCGTTGTCATGGAATACAAAATGGTTCCCATCTCTGACCGCGTTTCGGTTCCGGTTCCGTTGGGGCTTACTCCGGATGAAGAAGCAACGTTTATTGCAGGCCGGATCGCATTCGTTGATTTCGAGGCGATCGAAGCGCAATGCGCCGAAGCGATGCGGTTTTCCGATGAAGGCAAAACGGTATCGCTGCAATCCGTTCTCGATGAGCTGCAAGCTGAAGTGGACTCGGATGTGATTCTTCTTGGGCCATGAAGGAGTTACTAAATGTCGACCATTTCTCGCCGTAAGTTCCTCGCCACCTCCGCTACCGTCGCCGGCGCCTCGACAATGACGCTGCCGGCGTCGGCGCAGCCGGTTGGCGCCAACGAGCGTATCAACATCGGGCTGATCGGCACCGGTGGGCGCTGTCGGCATCTGATGCCGGCGCTGGCGAAAGTGCCGAACACGCGGATGATCGCCCTGTGCGACGTCTATGAGCCGAACCTGGAACTTGCCCGCCGCTTGGCTGAGGCGAATGCGGCGACCTTTCGCGATTATCGCGATCTCTTGGGCCGGCGCGACATCCATGCCGTGCTCATCGCGTCGCCGGACCATTGGCACACGCCGATGACGATCGACGCGATGGCGGCAGGCAAGGACGTGTACGTCGAGAAGCCGCTCACGCACAAGATGCGCGAAGGGGCCGAGATCACCGCCGCCCTCGCCAAGCATCGCCGCATCGTCCAAATCGGCACTCAGCAACGCTCGATGCCGCACATCATCCGCGCCAAGGAACTGATCAACGGCGGCCGCATCGGCACGGTGCACAAAGTGCGCATGACCTGGAACCGTAACTCCGATCGCGTGCGCCGCGGGCCCCAGAACGTCGATCCGAAACGGCTCGACTGGAAACGCTTTCTCGGCAACGCCCCAATGCAAGACTTCGACGAATACAAATTCCGCAACTGGCGCTGGTTCTGGGACTTTGGCAACGGCATCCTCACCGACCTCATGGTCCATTGGCTCGACGTCGCCCACTGGGTCCTCAATGTCGAACGCTGCGAGCGCGCGGTCTCGCTTGGCCAATTCAACACGGCCCGGGACGTCTGGCAGACGCCCGACACAATTCAGACTTTGCTGCAGTACGGCAATAATCTGCAAATGCAATTCGAAGGCACGTTCTGCAACGCCCGCGGCGGCGCCTTCATCGAGTTCATGGGCACCGAAGGGTCGATGTACATCGACCGCGGCCGATTCGAGTTGATCCCGGAACCGCGCTTCCCGAATCGCAAGCCGGAGGAGCAAAACCTCAATCCGACGTTGCCGCGCGGCCGCGACTTCTATCCGAACCCCGACGGCGAGTTGGCGCACCTGCAAAACTGGATCGACGCCATCCGCAACAACCGCCAGCCGAGCGCCCCCATCAGCGCCGGCGTCAGCGCGGCCGCCGCGGCCCATCTGGGCAATGAAGCGTACCGGAACAATAGGGTGGCGGTGATGGGGAAGTGATTGAAATCGCGACGGTCGTCAAGAATAATATACGGTGGAGGTCAAGTCCTCGGAGTTCCCATGACTGCAGCATTGAAGTGGAGTCTTGTTTCCGTCGAAGATTACCTTGCCGGCGAACTTGGCTCCCCCGTGAAGCACGAGTACCTCGGCGGCGTCGTCTACGCCATGGCCGGCGCGCGCAATTTGCACAATCGCATCGCCACCAACACACTCGGGAGCCTGTACTCTCGGCTTCGCGGGCGAACTTGCCAACCTTTCAACTCCGACACCAAGATACGCGTTCGCCTGCCGACGCAAACGCGGTTTTATTATCCCGACGGATCGGTGATATGTCGGCCCAATCCAGATAACGATTCCTTTCAAGACGAGCCCGCCGTAATCGCGGAAACCCTGTCCAAGACAACTCGCCGCATCGATGAGGGCGAAAAGAAGGACGCATATTTGACGATCCCGTCGTTGAACGTGTACATGCTCGTCGAACAAGAAATGGCGCTGGTCACCGTATGGCGTCGCACGGATTCCGGCTTCGTTCGCGAGGTCTATGAAGGCCTCGATGCCGTCATCCCCCTGCCGGAAATCGACATCGCCCTGCCGCTGGTGGAGATTTACGCCAATGTCGAATTCACGCCGGAACCGACCGATGCGGAGTGAGGCTAAAATGACCAAGCGGCAACCGTTCGGCCACTCAGGTTCTCTGATGCCCCAGGTAGGACTGCACGATCGCCGAGGCCACCTCCGCCGCGCTCACCGGGCGTGACTCGCTGCGCGATGCTCCGGCGGCGAGTTGTTCGAGCTTTTGCCAGGTTTCGCTGGGGATTTCGATTGACTTGACGACTGTGGGCGCTGATCCGTACGGCGTGAGAAACCGCGCGAGGGTGAGGGCCAGGTGCTTCGAACCGAGCGGCCCGTGTGTATTTGGAACGTCCATCGGGACGACACGGCTCGCGTGCAGCGCCTGTTTGACTTCTTGTTCAGACAGCATGGCTCAGTCCTCCGCATAGGTAGTAATTCCATGATAGCACGACGCCAATCTCTCCTTGGTTTATCGCATGGCCCATTCTGCTGAGCGTTTGGACAGCGTTTCCGTGCATTCCCGCAACCTTTCAACGTACCGCGCCGGTGGGCGACGTGCGATGTCGGTTGGCGAAAATACCTCGGCTTGGCAACCACGAAATATGTTCCGCGCGGAACTTGTGCGGCTGGAATTTGCATTGCATCTCACAAGGGGGTGTGTGAGTGTCTGCATGCAACGAATCGTCGCAAACTCGATGGGAGGATTCACTTGGGAACTAACAATTCGTTGCACTTCTGTTGAAACTGTCCTCGACTGCAGCGCGTATTGCCCGATTTCGCATGCGCTGGTAAAGTGACGGCATGCTCAAGGGCATTGCAGTCTCGCCGGGAATCGCGGTAGCGCGGGCGTATTGCGTCGATTCGGTGCTGGCGCGGCGCGAACCGCAGTACCTCAGTGCGGCAACCGTCTCGCAGGAAATCGTCCGCTTCGACGCGGCATGCCAGGCGGCGGCGGTGGAGATGGACGCCGCCATTGCTCGCGTCAGCGAACAGCTCGGCGACGACGAAGCTGCCATCTTTCGCAGCCACCGCCTGCTCCTGCGCGATCCGGCGCTGGTCGGCAAAGTCAAATCCAGTATCCTCCAGCGTCAGGTCGATGCGCAAACGGCGCTGCATGACCTGCTCGACGAGTACACGGCGCTCTTCGACAAAATCCAGGACGAATATCTCCAGGAGCGCATGGCCGACATCCGCGACGTGGTGACGCGGATCATGGCGCACTTGACGATTCAGGAAACGCCGGCAGGGCTTGCGGGCGACGAGCCGGTGATTTTGGTAGCGCCGGAGATCTTGCCGTCACAGGCGCTGCTGCTCGAAAAGCTCAAGGTCGTCGGCATTCTCACCGAAGCGGGCGGCGGCACGGGTCATGCCGCGATTCTTGCTCGCGCCATGGGCATCCCGTCCGTTTCCGGCCTGCGTGGAGTCCTCAAACTGGTCGTCACGGGCGACCTGTTGGCGATCGACGGCCGGCTTGGCTCGGTGTTCATCAAGCCCGATCCGGAGTTGGAAGCCGCCTACCGCAAGGCCGAGCGCGAGTACGTGCACTTGCGCGACAAGCTCGTCGAGAATCGCGATCAGCCCGCCATCACCAAGGACGGGGCGGCAATCGAGTTGCTCGCCAACGTCAACAGCGTTCACGACGCCGAGATGGCCTGCCGCACCGGAGCGACCGGCGTTGGACTGTACCGCACGGAATATTTGTTCCTGACGCATCCAAGCGTGCCGACCGAGGAGGAGCAACTCGCCACGTACAGGGCAATCATCGAGGCGTCGCCGAACCGGAAGGTGACGATACGCACGCTCGATATCGGCGGCGACAAGCTCGTCCCCTACTTTGGCCACGAGCGCGAAGCCAATCCATTCATGGGCTGGCGGTCGATTCGTATCACGTCGTCGTATCCGGAGTTCTTCCAGACGCAACTGCGAGCGATTCTGCGCGCTGCCATGTTTGGCGAAGTCAGCTTACTCTTTCCGATGATCAGCACCCTGGAGGAGGTCCGCACGATCAAACGCATGGTGGCGGATACCAAGGAGCGGTTGCGGCGGGAAGGGATTGCGTTTGCCGATCGCCTGCCGTTCGGCATCATGCTCGAGGTGCCAGCGGCGGCAATGACGATTCACTCGCTTTTGCGCGAGGTCGATTATGTCAGCATCGGGTCGAACGACCTGACGCAATACGTCATGGCTGCCGATCGCGACAATCCCAAGGTCGCTCACCTGTGCGATCCGTTCAGTCCGCCGATTTTTCGATTGCTACGGCACATCATCCGCGCCTGCAATCGGCACGACAAGCCGGTGACGCTGTGCGGCGAGATGGCCGGTCGGCCGAGGTGCTTTCTCCCGCTCGTCGGCATGGGCCTGCGGCGTTTCAGCATGAGCCCCGCTTTCGTTCCGACGATCAAGGAGTTGACCCGATCTTCGACGATCGACATTGCCTGCCAGGTTGCCGAGCGTGTTCGCCGACTGCGAACGTTCAAGCGGATGCGGAAATACCTGACCCGCGTGACACGTCAGGTTTGTCCAAATATCGCGTTCTTTGATACGACGAAGTGATGCGCTCGACTCGTCAATAACTCCGCCGATTGTATCGCCATGATAGCAACGATATCATGAATGGCTGGAGGAGAATCTCATGCCGACCAAGCGAAGAAAAATGCTAGGCCGTTACATCGTGGCCGACCCCAAAATCTGTCATGGCAAGCCGACTTTCGTCGGTACGCGCATCATGGTGTGGCAGGTGCTCCAACAGCTCGCAAAAAACGAATCGTGGGATGAGATCGTTTCGGAATGGCGCGGCTCCGTAACGAAGGAAGCGATAGCCGAGGCAATCTCGCTTGCCGGCCGAATCTTCCAAGACCGCGCGACGAAATACAAAGCGGAGTCCATTCCGGCGTGATTATTCTCGATGAGAACGTAGGCGAAAGCCAGCGACGGTGGCTTCAACGTCGGCGCATTCGCTCCCGCCAAATTGGCGTTGAAATTGGGCGGATGGGCATGAACGATAGCGACATCATCCCGCTGTTGCACGCACTGGATAGACCGACCTTGTTTTCGCTCGATATCGATTTCTACCGCCGCGATCTGCGGCATCAAGCGTATTGCCTAGTGCTCTGTCACATCTTGAATGAGGGGTAGAGCCGCAACGAAGCTTGCACGCGCATCAATTGGCGATTCACCACCGCCAATGCCCGCATCAAGCTCAAGCGGCTCTACCCCTCATTCGAGATGTGACAGAGCACTAGTTTATCTCGACGTCAATGTGGACATCGTCGCCGAATTCATTCGCCGCGTCTTGCGACATCGGGAACTCAATACCAAGGCGAAACGCATGGGCAATGTGATCCACGTTCAGCCGCAGAGCATGACGCTCTGGCGTATGCATCATGAGACGGAGTTGCAAATCGAATGGAAATGACGGTAGGCGCTATCAAGCGGCTCTTGCCAGATTATGCTCTGCCACGCCCAGTATCCGCTGGGCCGCCCGATCACAAGCGCCCGGCTGCGCGGTTTTCTCGCGTAATGCCATCAGATCACGGCACAGCCCCGCGTAGGCGCGATCGTCATTCAGCCAGTTCAGAATAACCTCGGCGATGCCGTCCGCCTCGCAGCGGCTGCTGGCAAACTCCGGGAAGAGCATCCGATCCGCGAGCAAGTTCACCAGCGTGATGTATTTGACCGTCAACAACGGACGAATGAACCAGTCCATGAACCAGCCGACCTGGTAGACGATGACCGTCGGCTTCGCTCGATACAGAAGCTCCAGCGATACCGATCCCGAAACGGCAATACACGCTTTGCTCAGCTCAATGATCTCCGGTGTTCTGCCAACGTGCGTCTGAATCGGCAATGCTGGAAAGGCCTGGAGCATTTCCTCGACCATCTTCTGTTGGCTTGCATTGTAGCTTGCTACCAGAAAGCGAGTTTCCGGGTGCGCTTCATGGATCCTCTGCGCGGCCTTAAGCTGCGTGAGGAGATTGGCCTGAACCTCCTGATCGCGCGAGCCGGGCAAAATGCCGATGATTGTGCCGGGCTGGTGTCGCTGCTGATGCAGGAAGCCGGCGTCGAGCACTTGCCGAGCACATTCATCGAAGAACGGGTGTCCGACATATTCGGCCTGAAGAACGCCGCGCTCGCGGTACCAATCTACTTCGAAGGGCAACGAGCAAAGGACGTGATCGACGTACGAGCGCATCTTACTGACGCGCCAGCCGGCCCAGGCCCAGAGCTGCGGCGGCACGAAATAAAAAACCGGGATGCGATGATACTTGGCCCGGCTGGCGATCCACCAGTTGAAGCCAGGATAGTCAATCAGCACGACGGCATCGGGACGGTGGTGGTGCAAATAGCGGTCGGCCTGCGAGATCAAACTGAGAAACTGGGGCAATGCAGTAAGAACGCGGGTGATGCCCATGACGGCATGTTCGCACAAATTGAACAGATGCCGGCAGCCGGCTTCCGCCATGCGATCGCCGCCGAATCCAACAAACTCGACGTCCGAGCGGTGCTGTTGGATCGCGCGAATAAGGTTAGCGCCGTGAACATCGCCGCTCGGTTCGCCGACGCTGAAGAAGATGCGCATGGGAACATCCTTGTGCCGATGCGTGGATCATCGTCATTTTGTGAATGGGATACAAGAGGAAGTTGTCTTCAGAGCCTGAAGCGTTAGTGAAGGATGGAAATCTTCGCTCACGCTTCAGCCTCTGACGCTTTTGCTCAATCAGACTTGCCAGAAAGGCCGGGCATGGCGGTTTCCTCGGCGACTTTGCGATAGCCGAGCGCCCGGAGCACTTCGAGCACCTCGCTCCAAGTCGGGAACGGCCGGCGGTTGTCGCGTTTGTACTGATCCATCGCCCTCATGAAAGCGATTTCCTCGTCGCTATAATCGCGCTCGCAGGTCGTCGGATCGATTTGGCGTCGGCGCTCGCCTTTTTCGGCGCGACGGTCCTTGCCGGTGCGACGCTCCAAGGCCACAGGGATTTGGCGTTTGCGTCGATCCTTGCCTCGCCGGTCAGTGACGCAAAGGTCAGGGGGAAATACGGCGGCGCTTTCGTCGCTCATGGATACACCTCGGGGAGAATAGATTCGCAATAGTCGGGGAAAACCGCACTGGCCCCCATACGAATATAACTCATAATCCGCATATGACAAATTTCCATGCAGGATCTTTTGCGAAGGGGGGGCTTTGCATGCGACGATGCCGAATTTGCCCATAGTGCCGAGTTTGCGACAAGGAAGGAAACCTCGCGCAAAGCCGCTCTTGACGGCTCCGTATCGGAGCGTTATACCCCCCGGCCTGATTGTCCAAACTTGAACGAAAAAAGTTTTCTCACGCTGCCGCTGTTGCGAATCCAACGCCTCGGGGAAGGCGATTGGACGAACCGGCAGCGGGAAAATCGCGGGACATTCGAGTCCGTCGGCAAAGGAGGCCAGGGGTGGCTACGCTCATTCATCGTTCGTCATGGCGTTTCGCTTCGCACGCGGCGGCATTTGTGCTCGCCCTGGGCATCTTCCTGCTGCCATCGGGCCGAGCCTGGACGCAGGAGGACGCCAGTCCGGTACGGACCCAACAGGCGCTGCGGCTCGGCATCGAGCTTTACAAAACCCAGCAATACGAGCAGGCAGCGCTCTACTTCGGCAATGTTCAGCCGAACTTGCGGCTCCTGTCGCCCGACGAGGCCCGCGACTTCAACACGTTCAGCGCGCAAAACGGCATCGCGCTGCGGAGCCGCCAGGATGGCGCCGCCAGGATCAAGTTGGCGAGTCAGGCCCTTACAGACAAGAACGCTCAGGAAGCGACCAACATCCTGAGGTCGCTGAACGCGAATCAGTTTCTTACGGCCGCTGATCGGCAGCAGGTCGATGAACTCAATGCAAAGTTGCGAGCTCAGGCCGGCACCGTGATCGCGCAAGGCAAGACAGACGCCAAGTCGCTTCTCGCCGCCGGGCGCACCGCGCTCACGCAAGGCGACCTGGCAACGGCCGAGGCGATGGCGGCGCAGGCCGACAAGGCTAGCTCGCTGATCCCGCTCTGGATGCAGCCGTGGAATGACTCGCCGGCCAAGTTGCGTCGCGACATCCAAGCCGCCCGCGCCAAGCTGACGCCGCCGACGCCCGAACCGGTCAAGACCGACGCCGACGTCGACGCGAACAAATCGAAGGGCTTCAGCTTTTGGCCCTTCGGCGGTTCGTCCACCCCGGCCAAAACCGAGAAGGCCGCTTCCGATCGTCGCGTCGACGAGATGATGGCCCGCAAGATGATTGTCGACGCCTACGGATTCCTGGACACCGAGCCCGGCAAAGCTCACTTCATCGCCTTGAAAGTGAAGGAGCTGAACGTCACGTATCAACCGGGCGAACGGACACCGGACGATTTGATCAGAGAGCTCGATCGCCGCAAGGGCGTGAATACCGCGAAGCCCAACGATCCGCCGCCGGTGCTGCCTCAGCCCGAACCGCTGCCGACCAGCAACGATCCGCGCGTCCTCCTGAAGCATGGCCGAGCGCTCTTGGAAAAGAAAAAATTCGACGAGGCCGACAAGGTCTGCAACCTGGCCGAAAGCGCCACTAATGCTCGCTGGGGCCTGTTCGAAGACAACCCCGACAAATTGCGCCGCGACATCCTTACTCGGCGTCAGTCCTCCGACCGCGATCTTTCGGTCAAATTGATGGTCGAGGCTCGTCAAGCGTTGACACAAGGAAATCTCGATGATGCCGAGAAGAAAGCGTACAGGGCCCAGCAACTGCACGGGCCGTATGGCGTCTTCGATTTCGGCGATCGGCCCAATAACCTCCTTCAGGAAATCAATCGCGCCCGCCTGGCGCGCGGCACAACGCCGCCCGCCAACGACAAGCAGATAGCCAACCACACGCCGGCCAAGGGCGTTCCGTTCGAGATGCCCGCCAGCGTCCACAACGCGAATAAGAACCGCGCCATCGTCATGGTTCGCGAAGCGCGCGAGCTCGAACGGCAAGGCATGCTCTGGGATGCCCGTCAAAAGGCGATGGAAGCACGCGACATGAAAGCCAGCTTCCTGCCCGACGAGGATTCTCCCGATAACGTAATCTGGAGCCTGTCCGCCAAGTGCGACAAGCAGATCAGCCTTCATTTGCACACCGCGATTCAGCACGCCGCCAACACAACCGATCAACAGCGATTCCAGAAAGCGTACGAGCAACTCGTCGCCGCCCGCAAGATGGCGGACATGTTCCAACTCGACGCGACCCGCATCGAGCAGGTGCAGGTGCAGTTACAGCAAGTCGCAACCGGCGCCCGTGCGATCACGCAGGTCGGCTTGAACGGTTTGCCGAGCGCCCCGGCCCTTGACGCGCCGACCGGCGATCCGAAGAAGGATCAGCTTCGCAAATTTGCTCGCGAACGTCTCTATCAAGCACAAGTCGAGCTATCGCACGGCAAGACGGGCCAGGCGCGCATGATGGCCGAGCAACTCTGCAAGGAAGAGTTCGGCATCCAGAAAGAAGCGCTGGCACTGATCCGCTCCATCGATGCCGAGGAGTATAACCAGAAGATTCTCGAAGCCCGCCGCAACTTCGAAGCGGGGATCGAAGCTTATGTGCAAAAGGATTATCGCCGGGCCCGGTCGATCTTCCAGCACATTGACGTCGTAATGCTGCCAGAACAGTATCAAGCTCGCCTGCGCGATTTCATGTCGACGCGTGAGATGCAACCTGAGGCAATCGCTCAGGTCAGCGAGCGGACGCGGATTCAGCCGAGCCAGATCGGGCCGAAGGGCCCGTCAGAGCCGAACGGCAAGCCGGCGGGCGAAAACCTGATCGACGACGTGCTCGCCAAGGAAGCGGTGCTTGTGCAGATGATGCGGCAGCGAGGCCAAGAAGCGCTCCGCGCCGCCAATGAGCTTTACAAGGTCAACCAGAAGGAAGAAGCGATCAAGACACTCAAGGCCTATGTCGCGCAAGTCGACTCGTACCAGTTCGACAGGCAGAAGGCCAATGAGCTCAAGCGCTTCTCCGAGCAGCGTATTCAGCACTATCAGGCCGACATCGCCGATGCCAAGCTGCGCGGCGCCGCGGCCAACAGCAAGTACGTCATGTTCCATGACGAGAACGCTCGCCAAGCGGAGATCAAGAAACGCCAGACCGAGATGGTCGAGAAGATGAAGGTCGTCCACGACCTCATGAAGAACAATAAGTACAAGGAAGCCGAGATCGAAGTCCGCAAGCTGCGCGACATCGATCCGGAGAATTTGGCCGTCATTGCCGCGCTGCACATCATCACCAACAAGATCGCCCAGGACAAGTATGACGGGGCGATCCGCCGCAACGAACGACTCTTCGACAACCTGCTCGACCCGGATCTCAATCCAACGGCGGTTGCGACCTATGGAAAGCCCATCGGCTTTGATCCGAAGCACGCGGAGCGACGGGCGAAAGACGGCTCCGGCAGCATCGCTCATCCGTTGAGCGACCCGGTCGAACGCGAGATCGAGTATCGCCTGCGCAAGCCCATCAGCTTGCACTTCAAAAACGTGCCTCTGGAGCAGGCGATTCGAGACTTGAGCGCCGCGTCCGGCGTGCAGGTTGTTCCCGACTATCGCGCTTTGCAGAGCGCGAAGATCAATCTCGACTCGCCGCTGTCGATCACGGTCGACAATATCAACATGAAGTCGGCCCTCAACATCATGCTGGATCAACTGGGCCTAACTTACATCATCCAGGACCAGGTGCTCAAGATAACGACCGAAGATAAGACCAAGGGCCGACTGGTGCGAGTCACCTATCCGATCGCCGACTTGATCGTCGTGGTTCCGGATCACCCAATGCCCGACGTGCTCAATCTGCAGAAGGCGATCGAGCGAGCCATGCAGCCGAATCAGGCGTTCGGCGGTTACCTGACTCCGCCGGCCTATCCGATGGGCGCGGGCCAGCCGGTCAGCACGCATGGCGATACGCTCGGCGGCGCCTTCGGTGGCCGCAATCCCAATGGTGCGGCCGGCTCGCAGAATCAGCCCGCCAAGGATAAGAGCAAAGAAGCCATGGCCGAGGTCCTCAAGGAACTCATCCAGAACACCGTCGCCAAGAACTCGTGGGAATCGATGGGGGGCACCGGCGCCATTCAATACTTCCCCATGGGCATGGCCCTGGTCATCAACCAGACCCAGGAAGTTCAGGAAGAAGTGATGCTCCTGCTGGCAACGTTGCGTCGCTTGCAGGATTTGCAGGTGTCGGTCGAGTTGCGTGCGGTGCTGGTGTCGGAAACGTTCTTCGAGCGCATCGGCGTCGATTTCGACATGAACATACGCACGCCGACGAGCCGGCGCGAGCCGGACTTGATCGCCGGCACCTTCGTGCCGCCGCCGTTCGTGAATCGAACCGGCGCGGGTCTGGGCCGATTGATCTCCGGTTTGACATCCACCGGCAACCTGACGCCGGACCTGGGCATCCCGATTCGCAGTAGCTCGTTCAACTTCACCACGCCGACCTTCGGCGGCTATCAACCGGAAGCCGGCTTGACGCTGGGTTTGGCGTTTCTGTCCGACATCCAGGTCTTCATGTTCCTGGAAGCGGTGCAGGGAGATCGCCGAGCTCACATCATGCAGGCGCCGAAGCTGACGGTATTCAACGGTCAGCAGGCGACGATCTTCGGATCGATGGGCCGTTTCGGCGTGACTGGTGTGACACCGATCGCGTTGGGCAACGGCCAACTTGTCATGCAGCCGCAACCGACGTTCTTCCCGTTCGGCATGGGCATGACGGTGCAGCCGGTCGTTTCACCGGATCGCCGGTTTATTCGCCTCAACGTGACGCCGATGACCGGCCAAGGCATGCAAGACCCTGCCGGCGGGGGGGTCTT